>NZ_JAJENU010000183.1:0-12466 GCF_035615495.1 Lyngbya sp. CCY1209
CGACTGAAGTCGCCGTTCGCTTTTCATCCGTGCTTTAAAAAGACACGGCTTTCAAGCTCTCGTCCTTTTCTCGTAAGACCCTTTCCCAACCCCGGCCTCCCCCGGGTGCATCTGACAACTTCGGGCTCGATGCCCGAATTTAAAATTTTTTGAAAAAAAAAATTAAGAAATGTTAAAAATTTCGCTTTTTTTTGGGGGGTTGTTGCTTTTTCGCTTGACTTCCGGTATTATTTTAGATAATGGGAGTGGTGGTCAAATTTTTATTTTTGTCACCACTCCCATTATGGAGCTTTATGTCAATAGTTTACCGCAAATCGTCGCCCCCCGTCAACCCCTTTCGCCGCCAAAATTTCGAGTTTTTTTTTCAGTCTCCCGAGACACTCCGAATGGTGTCGCGCAGTCGATCGCCGAGTTCCCCGTATTCGTCGGCGTTCAAAACGGGAGAAGACCGGGCGATAGAGACGGCGGTTTCCAACTCGATCCACGACCGGCATCCCCCGTAGGCGTCCCGATAGGGAATTTCCACGGGGTCGAGAAGTTTGTAACTTCTCAGCAATAGAATATGCAGGGGTTTTTGGGGTTTCCAGTTGAGGCGATCGCCCAAAAATGTCCGGTTCCAAATGATGAAATTTGACAGGGCGTCCGCCACCGTTTCCGCCCGGGACGTTTCCCAACTGAAAAGATCGGTAATTTCCGCCCAACTGCCGACTCGGACGCGATCGGGATGCCACCCCGACGGCACGGGTTCCACAGAATCCCGGTATTCGGGTTTGAGCCAGTCGGGCTTCTGATGCTCGAAAGTCGGATACAATAGCACCGGGTTGAAATCGACGCCGAAGCGCCCCCCCCGTTCCCGGATGCCCCCTTTGCGGACCAGCACGGCGGTTTCCCCCGCTTCCAGGGCGTTGACTGCCACGTTCCATTCTTTGAGGGCGGCGGATAAAAATCTCTCCGGAGACATATCTTGAGGTGGGAATTGTACGGCGCGATCGCTTTTTTCTTAAGATAGTGAAGAATTGAATATCTGACAATATTTTGAGGAGTTCAAATTATGGAAACGCGATCGCTCGGCACGTCGGACATTCAAATGACGCCCGTCATTTTGGGGACCTGGCAGGCCGACACGGGGGGATGGCGCGGGGTCGATGAGTCGGAACTCGTCCGGGCGATCCGCGATGCCGTCGAGGCCGGTATCACCACCATCGACACGGCGGAAGTTTACGCCTCGGGCCGTTCGGAACAACTGATCGCCGAGGCGGTGTCGGATCTCCGCGATCGCGTGGTCTACGCCAGCAAGGTTTTCGCCGACCATTTGAAATACGACCAGGTTCTGGCCGCCTGCGATCGCTCCCTGAAACGTCTCAAGACCGATTATATCGACCTCTACCAAATTCACTGGCCTTCGGGAGCGTTCAACAGCGAAATCGTCCCCATCGGCGAGACGATGGACGCCCTCAACACGCTGAAAGAAAAAGGGAAAATCCGCGCGATCGGGGTGTCGAATTTTTCGCGATCGCAGATGGAAGAAGCCGCCCGCTACGGCCGCATCGACAGCCTGCAACCCCCCTATTCCCTGTTTTGGCGGGACGTGGAACGGGAAACGATGCCCTACTGCGTGGAAAACAACATTTCGATTTTGGCCTACTCTTCCCTGGCCCAGGGACTCCTGACCGGAAAGTTCGGACCAGACCACCAGTTTCAGGAGGGGGACCACCGCAACAAAAATAAACTCTTCCAAAACCCGGACCACTACCGCCGCGTCCAAGAGGCTCTCGATCGCCTGCGTCCGATCGCGGCCGAAAAGGGCTGTACTTTGGCGCAGTTGTCCCTGGCGTGGCTGATCGCCCGACCCCGAACCCACGCGATCGCCGGGGCGCGAAATAGCAGCCAGGTGGAGCAAAATGTCAAGGCGGCGGAGGTGCGCCTGTCCCCGGAAGATCTCGAGAACATCGACCGGATCGGGCGGATCGTCACCGACCACCTCGAAGAAGATTATCCCATCATGTGGAATTTTGGCTGAGTCTCTCCAGGATCGCGATCGCCGGGTGTGGGGAAAGTCAAATGTCAAAAATTCCCGATTCCCCATTCCCGAAATTACAGCGCCGTTCGCTGTGTCGATTATTAATTATTAATTATTAATTATTAATTGATAAAGTACAATCGTAAAAATACGGTTGTGCTTTGTTGATTGTTTGTGAAGTATCTCGGAGGGTGTAGATCGCCCGGAAACCTATCGAGATTGAAACATTTCCCGGGACTCCTGCCGGACTTTTCCGGTCATCGCGGCGACTTGAAGGTTGGCGAAGGCATCGAGGGCATCCCCGTCATTTTGGGTAGTTTTCAACATCTGCCGGAGTTGGTTTTCCGCCTCCAAGCTCAAAAAGCCCGTGGCGATCGCATTTTGGACGACATCGCGAATACAGATCATGGTAAAAATACGGAGTTTGAACGACTTTATCTGTGTCAAGTATCTGCATTTTCATGCAGGCGATGTGTGATTTTGATACAGCCCCACCTGTGATATCACCCCCAAACGGGCGGTGACGGTCGCCGATTCGTAAGCCCGAAACCCCTTGCACTCAGGAATTTCAGGCAAAAGCAACCCCGATCCATTCGGCGATCGGGGGGTAACAAAATCAATCCAACGGTAGGGGCGATTCGGAAATCGCCCCCGCTATTGACTACATCTAGAACAAGGTGCGTTCCGGTTCGTAGGACGATTCGTAGGACGTGATCGCCTTCATGTACTGCGCCCGTTCGTAAGCCGACTCATCATCGCAGTGGCGCTGGGACATCGAACCCTGCATCTGCTTCACCGACTCGTATTCGTACTCTTCCATCCAGCGCTTGATCTCATCTTCCATCACCCGGATGTAGCCGATGCCGTGCCGCAGCAGGGCCGAACAGACGTGGGTGACTTTCGCCCCCGCCATCAACATCTTGATGGCGTCGTGGCCCCGGGCGATGCCGCTCGTCGCCGCCAAATCCGCATTGATGCGGCCGTACAGGATCGCAATCCAGCGCATCGGCAGGCGCATATCGTGGGGGGAACTCAGCACCGAACCCGCCTCCGCTTCCAATTCCTCCGGGTTGATATCCGGCTGCAAGAAGCGGTTGAACAGGGCCAGACCGTCCGCCCCGGCTTCGTCCAACCGCTTCGCCATGTTCGCCATGTTGCTGAAAAACGGACTCAGCTTCATGGTGACCGGGATCGTCACCTCCGCCTTCACTTCCCGCAGGGTAGTGAGGTAGTTTTCCTCCACCTGGGCCCCGCTCATGTCGAAATCCGTGGGGACGTAGTAGATGTTCAACTCGATCGCGTCGGCCCCCGCTTCCTGCATCAGTTGGGAATATTCCACCCAACCCCCGGAGGAGAAACCGTTCAAACTGGCGATAATCGGAATGTTCACCGCCGCCTTAGCCGCGCGGATATGTTCCAGATACAGTTCCGGCCCGACGTGAAATTCGTCCGGTTCCGGGAAATAGGTCAGCGCTTCGGCGAAACTGTTAGTCCCGTACTCCAAATGGTGGTGCAGTTCAAATTTTTCCCGCAGCAGTTGTTCCTCAAACAGGGAGTGCAGCACCACCGCCGCAGCGCCGGCGTCCTCCATGCGCCGGATATTGTCCACATCCTCCGACAAAGGGGCGGCCGCGGACGGGACGATGGGAGTCCGCAAGTTCAATCCCAAATAAGTCGTACTCAAATCCATGATCTTAGTCCTCGTGAAAATTAGGATGTCGGGTGTGGGGGAAGCTGAGGAGGCAGAGGAGGCGGAGGTAAGCGGAGGAAGCAGAGGAAGTTCCGAAAGAAACGGCCCCTCTAAATCCCGACTCCCTAATACCGACTCCCGACTCCCTCACTCCCCCCCCGCTTCGTTTAGCTGGTCGGAGTCGATTGGCTTTCGCCCTCGGCTTCGGCCGGCGTGCCGTGGCCGTTACCGTTGCCGTCCAGGGGACGGTTAGCCAGATATTGGTACATCTGCCAGCGGGTGTTCACGTCTTCCTGGGCCTCCTTGAGCAGCCGTTTGGCGTCGATGGGCTTGGTTTTGGTGAGCATCTTGAAGCGGTTTTCCGCGTACATGGATTTTTCGATGGTTTTCTTGGGCGATCGCGAATCCAGCAGCAGCGGGTTCTTGCCCTGGGTCTTCAATTCGGGATTGTAGCGGTACAGCAGCCAGCGCCCGCTTTCGACGAGGGCCTTCTGGTGGGTCATCGCCGTCGCCATATTGATACCGTGGGCGATGCAGTGGCTGTAGGCGATGATCAGGGACGGCCCGTCGTAAGCCTCCGCCTCCAGGAACACCTTCAGGGTGTGTTCATCCCGCGCCCCCATCGCCACGCAGCCGACGTAGACGTTGCCGTAGGTCATGGCGATCAAACCCAAGTCCTTCTTGGGCGACGGTTTGCCACCGGCCGCGAACTTGGCGACGGCCCCCCGCGGCGTGGCCTTGGAGGACTGGCCGCCGGTGTTGGAGTAGACCTCCGTATCCATCACCAGGATGTTGACGTTGCGGCCGCTGGCGATGACGTGATCCAAACCGCCGTAGCCGATATCGTAGGCCCAGCCGTCCCCGCCGACGATCCAGACGGATTTTTTAACCAGGTAGTCGGCGACACTGAGCAACTGTTTGGCGTCGGGGTCGTCGGACCCTTGCAGTTTTTGTTTCACCTGTCCGACGAGTTCCCGCTGCTCCCAGATGTCCGCCTCGGATTTTTGCGGGTTGTTGACGATTTTCGCCACCAGTTCGTCCCCGACGGTCGATCCCAGTTTTTGCAGCAGTTCCGACGCGAAGCCGGTGTGCTTGTCGATGGACAGGCGGAAGCCGAGGCCGAATTCGGCGTTGTCTTCAAACAGGCTATTCGACCAGGCTGGGCCGCGGCCGTCGGCGTTTTGCGCCCAGGGGGTGGTGGGCAGGTTGCCGCCGTAGATGGAGGAGCAACCCGTGGCGTTGGCGACGACCATGCGATCGCCGAACAGTTGGGTCGCCAGCTTGATGTAGGGGGTTTCCCCGCAGCCGGCACAGGCGCCGGAGAACTCGAACAGGGGCTCCTGCCACTGCTGCTGCTTGATCAGGTCAGACCGCAAGTTGCGACGGTCGGGGTTGGGCAAATTCAGGAAATAATCCCAGTTTTCCCGCTCTTGAGTCCGCAGCGGCGGCTGGTATTCCATGTTGATCGCCTTCTTGGAGGGCATGGACTTGTTCTTGGCCGGACAGACATCCACACACACGCCGCAGCCCGTGCAGTCTTCCGGGGACACCTGGATGGTGAATTTTTGGCCGGAGAAAGCCTTATCTTTGACGGCCGTTGATTTAAATGTTTCCGGGGCGTTTTCCAGGGCGCCTTCGTCGTAGGCCTTACCGCGAATGACGGCGTGGGGACAGACCATAATGCACTTGCCGCACTGGACGCACACATCCGGGTCCCAGACGGGGATTTCCTGGGCGACGTTGCGTTTCTCCCATTTGGAGGTGCCGGTGGGGTAGGTGCCGTCGCAGGGCAGTTGACTCACCGACAGTTGGTCGCCCTGGCGGGAGAGCATCATGCCTTCGACTTCCCGCACGAAATCGGGGGCGCTCGCCGGGACGGGCGGCACCATGCGGACGTCGCTGTTGACTTCCCCGACGTTGACCTCGAACAGGTTTTCGAGGGTGTTGTCCACGGCCTGCAGGTTCATGCGGACGATTTCCGCCCCTTTCTTGCCGTAGGTCTTTTCGATCGCTTTCTTGATTTTCGCGATCGCTTCATCCCGCGGCAGTACCCCGGCCAGGGCGAAGAAGCACACCTGCATGACGGTGTTGATGCGGTTGCCCATGCCACTGTCCCGGGCCACTTTGTTGGCGTCGATGACGTAGAATTTCAGACCCTTGCGGACGATGGGTTCTTGAATTTCGATCGGCAGGCGACTCCACACCTCATCGGGTCCGTAGGGGCTGTTGAGCAGGAAGGTGGCCCCGTCGGCGGCTCCGTCCAGGACGCTGAGTTTTTCCAGGAACGTCCACTGGTGGCAACCCACGAAGTTGGCCTGGTTGATCAAATAGGTGGAGCGGATCGGATCGGGTCCGAAGCGCAGGTGGGAGACGGTGACGGCGCCGGATTTTTTGGAGTCATAGACAAAATAGCCCTGGGCGTAGTTGGCGGTATCGTTGCCGATGATCTTGATGGAGTTTTTGTTGGCGCCCACGGTGCCGTCCGACCCCAGGCCGTAGAACATGGCGCGGATGACGCTGTCCGGTTCGGTGGAGAAACTGGCATCGAAGGGGAGGGAGGTCTGGGTGAGGTCGTCGTTGATGCCGATGGTGAAGTGGTTTTTGGGTTTGTCTTGGCTGAGGTTGTCGAAGACGGCTTTCACCATTGCCGGGTTGAACTCTTTGGAGGAGAGCCCGTAGCGGCCGCCGACGATTTTGGGCGCGGTGCCTTCCCAGGATTCGCTGATGGCGGTGACGACATCTAGATAGAGGGGTTCGCCGCTCGCGCCCGGTTCCTTGGTGCGGTCCAAAACGGCGATCGCTTTCACGGTTTCGGGCACGGCACCGAGGAAGGCGCTGGCGTCCCAGGGCCGGTACAGGCGCACTTTCAGCACACCGACTTTTTCGCCCTGTCCGGTCAGGTAATCTACGGTTTCGTGGGCGGTTTCGCAGCCGGAACCCATTAAAATTACCACGCGATCGGCGTCGGGGGCGCCGTGGTATTGGAACAGTTTGTATTCCCGTCCGGTGAGTTCGGCGAATTTGTCCATCGCGTTCTGGACGATTTCCGGACAGGTGTTGTAGAAGGGGTTGACGCTTTCCCGGGCTTGGAAGAAGACGTCCGGGTTCTGGGCGGTGCCGCGCAATACGGGGCGATCGGGGGTGAGTCCCCGGGCGCGGTGGGCGTAAACGTCCTCGTCGTCGATCATCGCCCGCAGGTCGCTGCGTTCGAGGAGTTCGATTTTCTGCACTTCGTGGGAGGTGCGGAACCCGTCGAAGAAGTGGACGAAGGGGACCCGGGCCTTCAGGGTGCTGGCGTGGGCGACCAGGGCCAAATCCTGGGCTTCCTGAACCGAGGCCGAACACAGCAGGGCGCAGCCGGTGGCCCGGATCGCCATCACGTCGCTGTGATCCCCGAAGATGGACAGGGCCTGGGCAGCCACGGAACGGGCGGCGACGTGGAGGACGGCTGAGGTCAGTTCCCCGGCGATTTTGTACAGGTTGGGGATCATTAGTAATAATCCCTGGGAGGCGGTGAAGGTCGTCGTCAGGGACCCCCCTTGCAGGGAGCCGTGGACGGCACCGGCCGCGCCACCTTCGCTCTGCATTTCTACCACCGACGGCACCGTTCCCCACAGGTTCGGCTGCCCTTCGGACATCCAGGCGTCGGCCCATTCGCCCATCGGCGAAGAGGGGGTGATCGGATAAATGGCGATCACTTCGTTGAGCGGGAAGGCGACGCGGGCGACCGCTTCATTCCCGTCCAGGGTCGTATATTGTCTCGTGTTCATGCTGAAAATCCTCTCGTTGCTTCAGATAGTGTCCGGTCAAAAAAACAGTGATTTTGTCGCGATCTCGGTCGGGTCTTTTTGTTGGGCGAACTCCGTTTCTATCTTGCCCCCCGCGATCGCTAAAATTCTGTAATTTAACCCACAAAAAATTGACTCATCATTTCCCCATACTTTGACACCAATATTCCTGCTGCGTTGGTTGTCCGATTCGGCCGGTCTTTTTCGTTCAGTCAGACTCCAATGGTTAAATCTTTGTTAAGGATCGGCCCCCGTCTGACTGCCTCCTGCCTTACACTTTCAATCATCTAATAAATTGCCCGAAACCGAAATCGGGTCTTAACACTTTTTAACCGAATTTCACCATCTGTTGTAAATCGGCTAAGGTTTGTAACGCTTCCGCCTCGTCCACCCGGCTCAGGGCGAAGCCCACGTGGACCAAAACGTAGTCCCCCACCTCGGCTTCCGGCACGTAAGCCAGGTTCACCACTTTGACGACACCGCCAAAACTGACGCGACCTGTCCTCAGCAACGGGTCTTCTCCGGAGAGACTGAGTAATTTTCCGGGCACGGCGAGACACATAAAAATACCATCCGTCGGTTTACAATTCTTATTGCGGGACCGTCAGCCCCGAAATCCCGACCCGACCCCTCAGCCGTCCGCTGGGGAACGCCGCGATCGGGCGTGAAATTCTTTGAATTATTTTAAGACTTTTTTCCCGGGCTTTCCTTTATACTTAATATTTAGAACAGAATTTTGGATTCGTTCAAGTCCCAAAAGATTTGGAGATAAACAACCCTACAGTTGCTTTGGGGATGGGTCAAACAATGGAATTTTCCCCCGAAGCCGAGATTTGTCATCAAGAGCAAATATCGACCCCATCGAGAACGACGGCGATCGGTCAAACCGGCCGTCGCCGCGATCGCCGCGATCGGGTTGAAACCGTGTAGAAATTACCGCAAAGTCGCCATGCAATCTCCGACCGAAACCGCCCCGAAAGCCGGGAAAACCCAGGCCGCCTCCGGACACCCCAGCGGTGACAAGCGTTTCAAAGTCCTCGACATCACCATGAAACGCAGCCAGTTCCGCCAGGACGCCCTGATCGAAGTGCTCCACAAAGCCCAAGAAGCCTTCGGATACCTCGAAGAAGACGTCCTCATCTACGTCGCCCGAAAGCTGCAACTCCCCCTGAGCCAGGTCTACGGCGTCGCCACCTTCTACCACCTGTTTTCCCTCAAACCCAGTGGCGCCCATACCTGCGTCGTCTGCCTCGGCACCGCCTGCTACGTCAAAGGCAGCGGGGAAGTGCTCGCGGCCCTGGAAGAGAAAACGGGGATCAAATCCGGGGAAACCACCCCCGACGGCCAAATTTCCATCGTCACCGCCCGCTGTATCGGCGCCTGCGGCATCGCCCCGGCGGTCGTCTTCGACGGCAAAGTAGCCGGCCAGCAGGGCCCCGAGGCCGCCGTCGATCGCCTGAAACAGTGGCAGGGCGACCCCAGTTGACCCCCCGCCACGTCCAACCATCGAGAGAGGAGATCCGATATATGGAATTGAGTGAACTACTCGAACTCGCCGAAAAAGAACGCCACTCCCACAAAAGCATCCGCGTCCACTGCTGCACCTCCACCGGATGTCAGGCATCCGAGTCCGTCGAGGTCAAAAAAGCAATGGAAAAGGCCCTCAAACAGGCCGGACTCGAAGATCGGGTGCAGGTCGTCGGTGTCGGCTGCATGGGATTTTGCGGCCGCGGCCCGATGGTGGAAGTCGAACCCGAGGGCATCCACTACGAAAAAGTCACCCCCGAAGACGCCCCCTCCATCATCGAAGCCCTCAACGGCGGCGAAGCCAAAGCCGTCCGGGGCGACCCCGACCACCCCTTCTTCAGCCGCCAGTTGAAGATCGTCCGGGAGTTCAGCGGCAAGATCGACCCCGAAAAAATCGGCGAATACCTGGCCGTGGGCGGCTACCAAGCCCTTTACCACGCCATTTATGAAATGAGTCCAGAAGAGGTGGTGGCCGAAATCACCCAGTCCGGGTTGCGGGGACGCGGCGGCGCCGGCTACCCCACCGGCCTGAAATGGGCCACCGTCGCCAAGATGCCCGAGGGCCAGAAATACGTCATCTGCAACGCCGACGAGGGCGACCCCGGCGCCTTTATGGACCGCAGCGTATTGGAAAGCGACCCCCACCGGATTTTGGAAGGAATGGCGATCGCCGGTTATGCCGTCGGCGCCACCCAAGGCTACATCTACGTCCGGGCCGAATATCCCCTCGCCATCACCCGCCTACAAAAAGCCATCCAGCAAGCCAAACGCCAGGGCTTCTTGGGCGCCCAAATCTTGGGTTCCCCCGTGGACTTCAGCATCGATATCCGCGTCGGCGCCGGAGCCTTCGTCTGCGGCGAAGAAACCGCCCTCATCGCCTCCATCGGCGGCGGACGGGGCGTACCTCGACCTCGCCCCCCCTACCCAGCCGTCTCCGGCCTGTGGGACCGCCCCACCTTGATTAACAACGTGGAGACCCTCGGCAACATCGCCCCCATCATCCGCAACGGCGCCGACTGGTACGCCGGCATCGGCACCGAAAAGAGCAAGGGCACCAAAATCTTCTCCCTGACGGGCAAAATCCGCAACAATGGGCTGATCGAAGTGCCGATGGGCATCACCCTGCGGGAGATCGTCGAGGAGATGGGCGGCGGCATCCCCGGCGGCTTGAAAGTCAAGGCCGTCCAGACGGGCGGACCCTCGGGGGGGTGCATCCCCGCCGACTTGCTCGATACCCCCGTTGATTACGAATCCCTCGCCAAGCTGGGGTCGATGATGGGGTCCGGCGGCATGGTGGTCATGGACGAAAACACCAGCATGGTGCAGGTCGCCCAATTCTACATGGAATTCTGCCGGGGGGAAACCTGCGGCAAGTGCATCCCCTGCCGGGCCGGGACCGTGCAGATGTACCAGTTGCTCACCAAACTCCTCAACAAACAGGCCACCAACGGCGATTTGGAAAAACTCAAGCAGTTGTGCGACATGGTGAAAGCCACCAGCCTCTGCGGTCTGGGACAGACAGCCCCCAACCCCGTCACCAGCACCCTGCACTATTTCCCGGAGGAATACACGGAGTTGATCCAAACCCCCAACGGTAAAGTTGCGGCCCGTTAATTCATTTCACCCCAATATTTACAAGTCACTCGGAGAAATCATTGATGTTTTGCGAACAATGCGAACAAACCGCCAGCGGCCAGGGTTGCCACCAGTGGGGCGCCTGCGGTAAGGGACCCGACGTCAACGCCGTCCAGGATCTGCTGATTTACTGCCTGCGGGGCATCGCCCCCGTCGCCCTGAAAGCCAAGGAACTGGGCATCGACACCCGCGATGTGGACGTGTTTACCTGCGAGTCCATGTTCGCCACCATGACGAACGTCAACTTCAATCGCAAACGCTTTTATACCTACATCCGGGAGGCGATCGCACTGCGGGAAAACCTGAAAGCCCGGGTGGAGGAGGCCCGCGACACGGCGATCGCCTGGTCCCCCGCCGTCCAATACCAGCCCGACTGGACGGAAAGTTTGGTCGCCCAGGGAGAAGAAATTTCCCGCGACTTCATCGCCGAATCCAGCGACAACATCGATATTTTCTCCCTCAAACTCACCACCCTCTACGGCATCAAGGGGCTGGCGTCCTACGCCTTCCACGCCCAAGAACTCGGCCAGGAGGACGATCGCGTCTACACCTTCTGCCACGAAGCCCTGGCTGCCCTGGAAAACCCCGATCTGGGGTTGGAAGACTGGGTCAATCTGGCCCTGAAAGTCGGGGAAATGAACCTGCGGGCGATGGAACTCCTCGACGCCGGCCACACCAACCACTACGGCCACCCCACCCCCACCGTCGTCCCCCTGAACGCCAAAGCCGGGAAAGCCATTTTAGTCTCCGGCCACGACATCAAACAACTCGAAGCCCTCCTCAAACAGACCGCCAACACCGGCATCAACGTCTACACCCACGGGGAACTCCTCCCCGCCCACGGCTACCCCATCCTCAAACAAACCTACCCCCATTTATACGGTCATTATGGGACCGCATGGCAGAACCAGACCAAAGATTTTGCCAAATTCCCCGGCCCCATCGTGGTGACGACCAACTGCCTGATGCCGCCCCACGAAAACTATGAGGACAAACTGTTCAGCATCGGCCCGGTGGGATATCCCGAGATCGCCTACCTCGAAGATGTGGCGGACGACATCCCCGACTTCACCCCCGTCATCCAAAAAGCCCTGGCCATGCCGGGATTCGCCGAAGACGGGGAGCCCCGCCAGGTGAAAACCGGCTTCGCCCGGAATGCAGTGCTAAATGTCGCCGATCGCATCATCGAAGCAGTCCAACAGGGCAAAATCCGGCACTTCTTCCTCGTCGGCGGCTGCGACGGCGCCAAACCCGATCGCAACTACTACACCAACTTCGTGGACCAGGTACCCGAAGATTGCGTCGTCCTCACCCTCGCCTGCGGAAAATTCCGCTTCTTCGACAAGGAAATGGGCGAAATCGGCAGCATCCCCCGCCTCATGGACGTGGGACAGTGCAACGACGCCTACTCCGCCATCCAGATCGCCCTGGGACTCGCCCAGGCCTTCGAGATGGACGTGAACGAACTGCCCCTGTCGATGATCCTGTCCTGGTACGAACAAAAAGCCGTGGCGGTCTTACTGACCCTCCTCTATTTGGGTATCAAAGACATCCGCCTCGGACCCACCCTCCCCGCGTTCATTTCCCCCAATGTCTTCGCATTGCTGTCCGAAAAATACCACCTCCAACCCATTACAACTCCCGAGGAAGATTTGGCCGCCTGCTTGGGATAGGAATCGGGAGACAGAAGGTGGGGGCAACCGTCCCCGGTTGCCTCCCAAACTGGGATCGATGGCAAGGGCAGGCACAGAGGCACTGCCCCCACCAATCACCCTATGTCCCCGGTTGCCTCCCCAACTCGGACCG
>NZ_JAJENU010000184.1:0-4017 GCF_035615495.1 Lyngbya sp. CCY1209
GTCTTGCTCTCTGCGAGACAGAGTAACAGGTTAGGGCTAGAAAGCCCCGTCGCTGTCTTCGCGGGGATTGGTTACCCGAACCGAAGTCATCCTCACCGCTCCCCGAAACGTCCCGCCGTCTTTCCTCAGAGTCCGCCCATGTTGCCATCCATCTTCACAACCTGCGTCCCCCGAGCCGAAATCCGGGGCGGAGAACTAGCCGAAGAGATCTTCGCGGCCAAGATCCGCCCCGTCGTCGAGGGAACCGCCCCCCGCGTCTACCAAGATGCGGAAGTCTTCTTCGCCAACACCTTCCCCACCGACGGCATCCGCACCCTGATTCAGGAAGTGTTCGGGCGACTGACGGGGGCCGACGTCGGCTCCCCCATCGTCCGGCTCGAAACCAGTTTCGGGGGGGGTAAAACTCATGATGAAATTGCCCTGTGGCACATCTGCCGCCAAGGACGGCGGATTCCGGGGTTGGAGCGCTTCGCCGACCTAAATTTGATTCCTGATGGCAGTGTGCGGGCCGCGGCGATCGACGGCCGTGACCTCGACCCCGAAAACGGCGTCTTTCACAAAGACACCGGCGTAACAACTTACACCATCTGGGGGGAAATCGCCTACCAAATTGGCGGGATTCGCGGCTACGAACTTCTCAAGGGCTCCGATGACTCCCAGATTAGCCCCGGCACGTCGGTTTTGGAGCGACTGCTCGACGGGCAACCCGCCGTCATTATCTTGGACGAGATCGCCCGCCACCTGCGGACAGCTAAGGCGAAAACCGTCGGTAACAGTGACCTCGCCAAACAGGTGGTGGCGTTCCTGTTCTCCCTGATGGACCTGGCCGCTTCGTCCGATCGCCTCGTTTTTGTCTACTCCCTGGCGTCGGCATCCGACACCTTCGCGGAAGAAACCCAGGAACTCATCGAAGTGATGCGGGCTTCCGCCCGACAGGAGCGGGTTCTGAGTCCCTCCACCGATATCGAAATCTACAATATCGTCAAACAGCGGCTGTTCGAGAGCGTCAGGGAGGACGCGGGAGAAGCGGCGGCGACCGAATACCTGAACGCCTACCGCGCCAGCCGCATCGACCTGCCCGACGGTTGCAAGGAAGCCTCCTACGGCACGACGATCGCCTCCTCCTACCCCTTCCACCCGGAACTGTTCAAACTCCTGACCCAAAAGATCGCCTCCATCCCGAACTTTCAGCGCACCCGGGGCGCCCTGCGGCTGTTCGGTTCCGTCGTCCGCCACCTGTGGCGGGAAGCCGATGCCGCCCCGGAGGGACGCGCTGTCTGGATACCCCTGATCCACACCCACCACATCCCCATCGGACGGGATGAAAAGGTGACGAGCGACCTCACCACCCGCCTGGAGCGCCCCCTGATGCGGCTCCCCATCCAGGCCGACATCTACAACCCCGACGGCCGGCCCGCCTACGCCCAGACGCAGGATGAACAGTGGCAGGTGGCGGGTAAACCTCCGTTTTCGACCTGGGTGGCACAAACTATCTTCCTGCACTCCCTCACCCAGGGCATTTCCTCCGGCATCCGGCGATCGGAACTGAACCTGTCGCTGCTCACCCCCGACCTGGAAATCGGCTTTGTGGAGCGGGTTCTGGAACAGTTGGGGAAGGTGGCCTGGTATCTCGACATCGATCCGGTCACGTCCATCGCCCGGTTCAAGGAAGAACCCTCCATCAATAAGATCATCGCCGAAGAGAAGCAGCAGGTGGGTCAGTCCGAAGCCAAGGACGAGCTGCGATCGCGACGGGACAGCATTTTCGCCAGCAAAATGTTCAAACTGGTGTCCGCCCCCGACACCGCCTCCGACGTGGACGACGCGGCAGACTCCATCGCCCTGTGTGTCATCGACTTCGAGGACGACATGATCGCCTCCTCCCAGGACCCGCCCCCGCCGCTGGTGGAAACCATCTTCAACAATACCGGGGAGTCCGGCAAGTTTCGCACCTTCCGCAACCGCCTCCTGTTCCTGGTGGCGAACCGCCACGAACTGGAACGGGCGATCGACCTGACGCGGGAGTACAAGGCGATCCAGACCATCCTCAAAAGCCCCAACCGCCTGGAGGACATCTCCGAAAGCCAGCAGAGGCAGCTCAAAGAAAAAGAAGGGAAAATAGACCTGGATGTGCGTATCGTCCTCACCAACACCTATCGCCATTTGTTCTACCCCGCCAAGGACGAGGTGAAGGCGCCCAAAGGCCTGATGCACTACACCCTCCCCGCCCAGGATTGCAGCACCGTCAAGGGCAAAAACAACCAGCAGGACGTGATTTTGAAAGCCCTGCGGGACTGCCAGAAAGTCCGCGCCGAGGCCGACGCGGACGCCAAACCCTTCGCCCCGGCTTACATCCTGCAAAAGGTCTGGCCGGCCGGAATCGATCGCTGGACGACCAAAAACCTGCGGGAAGAGTTCTCTAAAAATCTGGCCCTGAATCTGCCGGTGGAGGCGGAAATTCCCAAACTCCGCGACACCATCCGCCGGGGTTTGGAACAGGGACAGTGGGATATGGCGATCGCTCAGAAAGTCTACATCAAGCTCCCCGACGCGCCTTTGACCCTTCCAGATACGATTGAATTTAGCGATCGCCAGGTTCTCTACCGCCGGGGCATCCTCGAACCCCCCAAACCCAAGGAAATCGAACTCGGCGCCCAACTGATGCCCTCCACCGAGGCGATGAAGCCCGTCCGCGTCCGCTGGAAGGCAAAAGAGGCCCTGAAAATTCAACTGTACCAAAACGGAACTCACATTTCGGGGGACTTCCGGCCTTCGGACGAGTATGAGGGACAGGTGGGGGAAACCACCACATTTCGGTTGGTGGCGGACTACGGCGACGGGGAAACGGCCGCGAAGGAGACGAAAGTGCACTTCTCGGCCCCGGGGGGGAGTTCGTCCGGCCCGTCCCCGGCGGGGGTGGCCGAACAGCCCGGACTGTTCGACGTAAAACCCCCGCAGGTGAACTTTTCCGGGACGGTGAACCGGGTTTTCGGGGAACTGAGCGATCGCTGTTTGGATCTGAAAGTGGGGGGGATCTCCCGGCTGACGCTATCGGTGGACCAGGTGATGGACTACCGCAAAATCACCACGGCAATGCCTCTCCTGAATCGCTTCGGATTCCAAATCGACCAGACCGTAACCGTCCAGGCCGGGCAGCAGTTCGTCCGCCTGGAGTATCAGGGCGACTTGCGGGGGTTCCAGGGGTTCCTAAGTACCCTAAATGGACTGCTGAACCAGCCCGGTGTGCAGGGAGATGTGAACTTGACCCTGATTTTCGAGTTCGATCCGGCGATCGCGCCCGGGGGTCAGGCGGGCGGATCTGGGGGTTCGGCAGGCGGGGACGCACTGCCCCCACAGCTTCGCCAGATCAAATCTCAACTCGATCGCAACCCGGTGGAACGATTGAACTTGAGCGCCGATTTCCAATATGATTGAAACGCCCACCGTTTTTTTCCGGTTTCAAAGATCCCCGCAAAATGCAGGAATTTCAACTTCGAGTCGTCCCCACGGACAACAACAACTTCGGCCTGGAACTCTACCAGTGTTCTTACAAAAAAGCCGGGGAAAAGAGGCGCCCCGCCGCCAAGCGTTTGGGGCGGCTGAAGGGGAACGCTTTGGTTTTGGCGCGGCAGAGTATTTACCAGGTCTTGAAAGCGAACAACTACGACCCCAACACCCTCACCTACCGCCGCAAAAATCCCTATATTTTGGATGAGGAGACGGGGGTGAATTTGGCGATCTTATTTCAGGCGTTGCAGCCTTTGCGGAAACCGGACAAAATCATGAATATCGCCTCGGGCGTCGGGGAGATGAGCAACGAGGAAGCCCATTATTGGTTCGCGAAAGTGAACAACGGACACCGCAATTCGGCGTTGAGAGCCCTGCGGATTTTGTTGGGGGAGTGAATTAATTGGGGGTTTTTGGAAATGGGAAAAACGGATTCAGCCGGTGTAGGGTGCGTTAATGAAATGTAACGCACCGTCTATATGATTGTTGGGCGGTGGGTTACGGCGCGGA
>NZ_JAJENU010000185.1:0-5520 GCF_035615495.1 Lyngbya sp. CCY1209
CAAAATGTAGCACAGGCATCTTGCCTGTGGATTCAGATCGGATCGCCTCATTTAAGATGAAACAGTCCAGTAGGGTGCGTTACCGTCGATCCATCATCAGTCAATTCGGTCAGTGGCGGTCGGGAACGCACCGAAAATTTGCCCATAATAAATGCACGGATATTCATTGCTATTAATGCGAATCTTGATGCCCAGTATTATCTTAATTCAATTGAGATGCGATCGCGATTATTTGAATGCTCACGATATGACATTCTATCAAATCCGGTTGAATGCTCGGAACACAAAACGGGTTAGATATCCAGACCGCTTTGGAATCAATTCCAAAGCTAATAGCTCAAATCCTCTCAAGAGGATTGGGAAGATTTTTCGATCCAATAACTGGATCTGATATAATTAGAGCAACCGACAAGATGGTTCGGATTTGAACCCACTTAGGAGGATCGATTTTCTCGGGTCGCTTTAATCAACAAACAACGATCAAGAAAAATATGGCGATATCTTGATATCATCCCGCATCATCAATTTTCTGCTGGATTTTATGCAAAGCTTTAAAAACACTACCAAAAGCAATTCCAAGCCCGATCGCAAATCCGATTAAAGATGGAAAAGGGAGTTCTGACGATAATGAACCAATCGCAAAAGCCATACCAATGATCGTCCATTTAAAATAATTCTTATTTTTCATTAATCGCACCGATTAACATCAACTTCAATATAAATCCAGTCAAATGTAGGAATCCCAACTACAATTATTCGAGTCGTCAACGCAGCATTAATTGAAATGATGATAAAAACTGCATTCTTAGGACTCGGGGTGATGGGAGGGTACATGGTTGCCAATTTAGCCCGAGTTGGCTACGATGTCAAGGCGTGGAACCGCACCCTTCGCCCCAGAATTGCGATGCCAACGTTGAAGTTCCTGTGAATCGCCCCCAAACCCCCAATTCTGGGGGCTTCCCCCAACCCCCAAACCCCCAATTCTGGGGGCTTTGATCGGATGGAATTTGGGCTCATCATGTCATATTGCTGTAAAATATAAATGCAGCTTTGCAAGATGCCGAAGAGAAAATCCCATGACAGAAATTATTTTTTTAGTTGAGGATGACCCGGAAGGGGGCTACGTCGCCAGGGCGATGGGTGAATCTATCTTCACTCAAGCTGATAGCATTGAGGAATTGCGAGAAATGGTAAAAGATGCCGTTCGTTGCCATTATGATGATGAGGCGAATCGTCCAAAAATCATCCGTTTACATATCGTGCATGATGAGGTGATTGCTTCGTGAAGTTGCCGAGAAGCTCGTATCGAAAACCACTTTAGCATGAGCCATGATGAACTTCTGAATCGACTTTTTTATTGACAATGAATAAGGGAGAATAAACATGAAATGGCGTGTCGTACTCGAATCGGATTCAGAAACTGGAGATTGGGCGGTTTGGTGTCCGGAGTTGCCCGGTTGCGTGTCGGCGGGAGAAACGGAAGAGGAAGCGTTAGAAAATATTAAAGAGGCGATCGCGCTTTATCTCGAACCGAATCCGATTGAATTACAATCCGGTGCGGTTGTGCGCGAGGTATCGGTGGGATGACTCGTAGCAATTATGATGATGAAGCGAATCGTCCAAAAATCATCCGTTTATCGAACCCGATCCGATTGGCTTAAAATAAAATATCGTCAAGTCTCCGGAGGCTAAATTATGTAAATCAAAGTCGAAGTTCCCGACGAATTGGCGATCCGGTTGAGTCCGCTGCAAGAGCAGTTGCCGCAAATTTTAGAACTGGGGTTGCGGGAATGGAGTGCGGATGCTCAATCGGGATTTTCGGGGTTGGCAGATGTTTTGGAGTTTTTGGCAAATCTTCCCACCCCGGAGGAAATTTTGGCGTTGAAGCCGTCTGAGGCGTTGCAGCAGCAGATCGCCAATTTGCTGGAAAAAAATCGGACGATTGGGTTGACGGCGGAAGAGGCGCGATCGTGGCAACAATATGAAT
Source organism: Lyngbya sp. CCY1209 (assembly GCF_035615495.1). GTDB lineage: Bacteria > Cyanobacteriota > Cyanobacteriia > Cyanobacteriales > Microcoleaceae > Limnospira. The sequence goes on from NZ_JAJENU010000185.1 coordinate 1,988, forward strand.
ATGTCGAGCATTTGGTGCGGGTGGCTAAGGCTAAGGCTTTGCTGAAACTCAGGGAAGCGTGAAGGATGAGCAAGGCTTATGTTTCTGTCGCACTGAGGCGCCTGGTGAGCGATCGCGCTGATTTTGCTTGTGAGTATTGATTGAATGATACTCGGGGATTAAAACTATCATGAAAGTTATCAATCCGGAACAATCCTATACATTCAGCAAAATTTTTGAACTCAAAATAGAACCCAAAGATTTATCCAAGTATTTCGGCTTGGTTGATACTCTACTGATGGAATTCCCATCTTTTTTTTTCCAAAAACTGCATGAACATAGGGAGTGATGGCAATCGCTTGAACGGGAACTCCGATTGCCATCAAATCTGGACTTGTTCGAGTTTGATTGATGAGGTAGTTTCCACTGTTCCAACTAGTATTATTCCAATTACCATAGCTATCTTGCCATCGAATTGAAAAATGTATGATCAATCCAGCATTGTTAACACAACAAATTTTTTGAACTTGATTCATTATTTTAAATCCGGTTTTAAATTATTTATCTTTTGCGGAGAGTGAGTTTGCCTGAATCGGAGCAAGCTCACTCTCCATCTTTCAAAACTTTTGATCCTTTGAAGAATCAAAAATTCTGAATAAGTACAATTAAATGGCAGCACCAGGACTATGCGAATGTAGCATGGTTTCCATTTTTACTCGTACATATATATCCCTGATAAGTACCGCCATTTTGGGCAATCTGATACTCAGTGTTGACATGGATTCTGTCGGGCTGACTTAAAGAATTAACTGACAAAGGACGGTCATCAATATTTGATGATGCAACACCTGTAGATATAACTGATGTACCCGCCTCATTTTTGATGTTGACATTTACCATTTCAACTGCTAGTAAGTTGCGGTGTATTAGTTGTGACAAGCCGGGGTAATTTTTGACAGAATTAGTAGTCCAACTACCATTGCTATTGTAAACAACCTCAAATGTCGTTACTCCTGCAGTTGTGTCACATATTCCAGAACCAATTGAGGAGGTCGTAAAATTGATTACTTGACCGGCTTGGAAACTTCCAGTCTGTACATAAAATATGAGTATAGGCTGACAGTCGATGTTCTTATTCGGTGCAGCATTGATAAAATTAGAAAGAATTGTTGAACCGTTGGAATTGTGAACTGCTAATCCCGCATTATACTTGTTTGTAACGGGGTTAAATATAGGAGTAAGAATCCGAAAAGCACCTGGTTGTACTCCCTCGCTGTAAGTTGGCACTGACAATCCTAATCCCGGTTCTATCGACATCTTAGTAGTATTATTTGTGGATTCAGAAGATTCGGAATTTGTCAATTCTATCCGTTGAGTTGCAGATGTATATCCAGAACTTTGTCCCACTACTATATGGGGAGCTTGCTCTTCAACGCCAGCATAATACTGTTGCAAAAATTGAAAAGTCAACAACGAACCACTGCTCTCATAAGGCATCAAGGTCGCACTATATATACTGTTAGAATAAACTTCCGATCCTCCGATATATTGCGCGGGCTCTTGAAAGAAATAGAAATCTTGCTTTTCGGGACTTAAATTTTTGACATTGATGGTGTAAAGGGTACTCATGATGTTTTCCTATTCGTCGGTTAAGCTCTAGATTTACGATGACTCAATAATGTATTTTTTTTTTCTTTAATACCACCGAAGTTTGTGAACTTAAACCGGAAACTTTACTGATAACTTTCCCGAAAATCCCTCAAACCCAATCCCAACAAGGCTTTCAAGCCGATCGCCCCCTTGACACCCCCCAAACATCGAGTAAAGTTAGACGTATAAAATTCAAATTTGTCCTGAAGGGTCTATCTACTGTTTGTTGTAGTTTGTCCACCTTCGTAACTCTCTACTATGTCTCTTTATAGCCAACGAAACAGAAACAGTGTCATCCTCACCCAGCAGGGATTTCGGAAACTGCGAGCCGCCCAAGCGGAAACGGATCTTTGGAATCCCATAACCCAATCCTGCACTTTGGAATCCCTCGCCGAACTGACCGGACTCTCGACCCACACCCTCAGTAAAGTTCACGCCCGGAAAAAGAAGGTCGATTTCAGATCCATCGATCGCTACTTTGCCGCCTTTGACCTGACCCCGGAACCGGGGGATTACGAACCGCCCATCCGACAAGCCAAAACCGATCGCGCCCTCCAAAATACCGCCGTCAGTTGGGAACTCGCCCCGGACGTGGCGGGGTTCTGCGGTCGCACGGCCGAACTGGAAATCCTGCGACGGTGGATATTAGCCGATCGCTCCCGTTTTATCACCCTTTTCGGCATGGGAGGAATCGGAAAAACTTGGCTGGCGGCGAAGCTGGCGGAACAGGTGCAACCCCATTTTCAATCCCTGGTGTGGCGGCATCTCGAACCGATCGCCCATCCTCCCCTTCCCTTCGGCGACTTCCTCGACGACCTGATTCGCGACCTTTCCCCCCACTCGCTTATTCCCGACTCCATCAACGGGAAAATCCGACAGGTGATGAAGTGTTTGGAGGGCAAATCTCATCTGTTGGTTCTCGATAACGTCGAATCTATTTTGGAAGAGTATCAATCCCCCGCCACCTCCGAGACAAGTGACGCGGAACCGCAGAATCCGGACTGGGAAGCCTATCGCAAATTCCTCCAACATCTCGCCCAAGGGCGACATCAAAGCTGCGTGGTTTTAACCAGTCGAATTGAACCCAACTTAATTTATTTCCTCGGCGGGAACAACTCCCACATCCGTTCCCTCTCCCTCCCCGGACTGCCGGTGGCGGACATCCGAGAAATGCTGGGCGTACAGGGGACATTCCAAGCCGCGCCGGAGGACTGGGATCGCCTCGCGGACTGCTACGACGGCAATCCCAAAATTCTCAACATCGTCGCCGCCACCGTCCTGCGGTTATTTAATCGTAATTTGACCGAATTCTTTCGCCAAAATACGCTCATTTTTGATGAGATCTGCGAACTGCTGGAAGAACAGTTAAACGTTTTATCCGACCCCGCACGAACGGCGATCGCGCTTCTGGCGGCGGAGAAAGCACCCCTCTCGCTTTCCGAGTTGCGATCGCACGTCTCATCTTCCATCGCCCGGAAAAACCTGTTGGGAACGCTGACATCCCTGAAAGCGCGATCGCTCGTCAATTTGACGGAAACTCACGTTTTTCTGAATCCCTTGTTGGGAAATTATTTGGCATTGAGCGACCGATCTTGAAAGTTCCCCTTTGCAAGGGAGATTTAGGGGGATCGGATCTATCCCATCGAATCGAAAACTTTCATATAGCCATGTGAAATAATATCAGATCCGGTTATATTTCCGACAATCGCAGATCCCCCCCGCCCCCCTTAACAAGGGCAGGGCTGTTTCATTCTCCCCAGAAAAATGGCAGGGGGAGCGGAGGGAGCGACCGGGAGCGGAGGGAGAAGAGAGAGATTTTTCGGAATAAAAAGGTATTTTTAACCGGAAAAAATCCTTGCTCCTGTCTCCCATCAACGGTTTTCATTGTCGCCCTCGACAATTTT
>NZ_JAJENU010000186.1:0-18535 GCF_035615495.1 Lyngbya sp. CCY1209
GGCCGGCAGCGATCAAATTTGCAGGCCGGCAGCGATCAAATTTGCAGGCCGGCAGCGATCAAATTTGCAGGCCGGCACAGAGGCACTGCCCCTACTACAGCTTTTCGCAATTGAGGTCAACCTGAAATGTGGGTCAACCGTGGGGGCAACCTGATCGGGTGGCTTCGGAGATTTGGGTTCATAGACACTCGGGTGGAGGAGGGCAGGCACGGAGGCACTGCCCCCACAGCTTTTCCGGAAAAATGGATAATCTTTAAACCGTCGCCAACTCGGGGGAGGGGCGCTTGCTGTTGCGAATTCCGGCGATCGCGTCGGCGTAGCTGTCGGCTTTGAACACGGCAGAACCGGCTACGATCGCGTTAGCGCCGGCTTCGAGAACTTGCCAGGTGTTGTCAACCTTCAGGCCGCCATCCACTTCAATCCAGGGGTCCAGAGCGCGATCGTCGCACATCTGGCGCAACTGGCGAATTTTCGGCACCACGTTGGGGATGAACTTCTGCCCGCCAAATCCGGGGTTCACGCTCATGATCAGCACCAGATCGCAGACATCGAGGACGTATTCGATCAAGTCCAGAGGAGTCCCAGGGTTCAATACCACACCCGCCTGTTTGCCGCATTCCTTGATCAGCGTCAGCGTCCGGTGCAGGTGGGGAGAAGCGTTGTGTTCGGCGTGGACGGAGATGATGTCGGCGCCGGCCTTGGCGAAATCTTCGACATATTTTTCCGGTTCCACGATCATCAAGTGGACGTCGAGGGGCTTTTGAGTGACCGGGCGGATGGCATCCACGATCAGCGGACCGATGGTGATATTGGGAACGAAGCGGCCGTCCATCACATCGACGTGAATCCAATCGGCGCCGGCTTCATCTACGGCGCGAATTTCTTCTCCGAGGCGGCTGAAATCTGCTGATAATATAGAAGGGGCAATGACAACTGATTTTTGGGTAGTGGTCATAGTTGAGTGTGTTCTCCAACATCTGATCTGTGTATCCAGTGTATCAGAATTTGCCCAGGCCAACGGACGACGGACGGCGAGTTCGGGAGCGGTTATCGGAGGACGAAACCCGGAAAATCCGATCGCCCGCCCCATCGGACGGGGCGATCGCGGGTCGTCCGGCCAGCCCACTATCGGAGGCGCGGCGGTTGTTTCCGTGCAATCGGAAAGGTCCGACCGCGAATAATAAGATATGAAGTCCAACGATCTTCACGGCGATCCGGATCGGCGATCGCTCAGACAGTTTGTGTATTTAATCCCGGTGCTGGGTTTTTTTCCAGCTCTGTGGGCGCTCTACCGCCAGGACGGCAGCGATCGCGATCGGGCGACCTGTCGCCTCGCGGTGACGTTGGCGTTGGGTTGGTTGTTCGGAAATTTGCTCCTGCAAAGTGGCGCGAACATTACGGAAACTTCGACCCTTCCGGTGTTGATAACGAGTAGCGTTTTGACGACCAGCTATTTTATCGTCAACTTCGGATTGATGGTCCGCCTCTGGAAAAATCAACCCCTGTGGTTGCCCGGAGTGAGTCGCATCGCCGAAGGAGTCCTCGGCCGTCACCTATCTTAGGTGCGAGGATTCAAGACTCGATGTTGATCGTTTATGATTTTTCAGAGCGATTCGCTTAAATTTCTCTGTTTGTGTGTGAGGAAGTCTGTGTCAGCCCATAACGTCAACAACCAAAAGCCGGTCAAACCTCAAAACTCCAAACCCGTCCTGAAAAAACTGGCTCAATCGAGTCCGGGACGGTGGCTGGGGCTGGGGATCGGCTTGACCGGAGTGGCGATGATTTCGGCAACGGCGGGGGCGTTGCTGGCGGTTTCCCTTTCTTCGACCCCCCTGATGCAGCAAAAGTTGACACCGGAAGAGGCTGCGGTCTTTTCCAAAAACGAAATGGCCAGGGTGAACATGAGACTGCCCGAGTTGACCCGGCCCGTCAACATCTTGGTTTTGGGCATCAAAGTGCTCACCTCCGACTTGGAAGAAGAACCGGAGGAAGACCTCGGCTACCACGCGGTGGTGGATTCCTTCAAGGGTCTTTCTGACACCATGCTGCTGCTGCGTTTTGACCCCGACACCAATAAATTGAAAGTCCTGTCCATCCCCAGAGACACCCGCACCTTCGTGGAAGGCGAGGGCATGGCTAAGATCAACGATGCCAACTACAGGGGCGGGCCGGCCCTGAGTGCCAAGACGGTGAGCGAACTGATGGGGGGCGTGGGTATCGATCGCTACGTCCGCGTCAACGTCCTCGGGGTCGAAAAGCTCATCGATGCCCTGGGCGGCGTGACGGTTTACGTCCCCAAAGACATGAAATACCAGGACGACAGCCAGCACCTCTACATCAACCTCAAAGAGGGGGAACAGCACCTCGACGGCGACCAGGTGCTTCAATTTCTGCGGTTCCGCTACGACAATCTCGGGGATATCGGCCGGGTGCAGCGGCAGCAGATGCTGATGCGGGCCTTCATGGACCAGGCTTTGGACGTGGGGACTCTCTCCCGCCTGCCGAAACTGGTTTCGATCATCCAATCTCACATCGACACGAATTTGAGTTTGGAAGAGTTGGTGGCCCTGGTCAACTTCGCGGCCGGGATGGAGGCGGGGGACGTGGAAATGCTGATGGTCCCGGGCCAGTTCAGCAACCCGGACGAGTACGACGCCAGCTATTGGCTGCCCGACTACAGCCGCCTGGATGCGATGGTGACGGAACATTTTGACTTCGGGCGCAACCGCTGGAGTTTTGACAATATCGACCCCCGGGATCTCCGCATCGCCATCCAAGACAGCACGGACGCGGCGGAGGCGGTGGACGGTTTGATGTCAACCCTCAACGCGGAGGGATTTTGGAATCTGAAGCTGACCAAACCTTGGAATCAGCCGCTGGAGGTGACCCGAATTGTCGCCCAAGATGGGGATATCGAGAGCGCCGACGCCATCCGCGAAGTCTTGGGATTCGGAGAGGTGGTCGTCGAGAGTACGGGATATTTGCAATCCGATGTCACCATCCAGGTGGGCCAGGATTGGATCGAACAATACGAGGAACAACTGGAAACCGAAACCGAGTTTGATGAGTTGGAAATGGACCGGGAGTCCCCGACGGAGACGCGGGGCGATCGCGATTTCGACGCCCGACGGCCGAAGATCGAGGACCGTTGAGGCGATCTCCCCCTCCGTCACGTTGCGCGGATCGGGAAAGAGAGATTATTCTGAAGTTTAATTGGACATTCCCGACCCGATCCCATGAGACTTTGGCAAACCTGCTGGCAAAATCTGGTTGACTCGACCCGGTACAATCCGCCTCAATTTATTGAAGTGGTGATGTTGATGCTCTCGATGCTCCTGTTGATGGTTTGGAGCGTGACGGGACAGTGGCCCTATTTGGTGCTGTGTCTGAGCTACGTTATCGGATCTTCGACGTCTATGTTGATCCGGGAGGCCATTTTTCCCTCTTCCCACTTCCAACTCACCCAATTGGTGGCCATCCTGTTGTTGGCCCTGGGATTCTACACGTTGATAGATTTGGTACTCCTGTGACCGAAATTTCCCCCAATTTCCGGATCGCGCCGCGGCGGGGGCGATCGAGATCTTCAACGGCGTGCATAATCCGGCACGCCCGCTCCCTATCAATATCATGAGAGCAAACACCCTGGATTCATGCTGCGTCCTTCCCCGCTGGTTGGTTGGGGGGGGATTTTTTTTGGGCAGAGGAAGTCTCTGTCTTCTTATTCCCCACTCCCTATTCCCTATTCCCCATTCCCTACACCCCACAAACAGCGCCTTCGGTGTCGAGTTGGAGCGATCGCACCTCCACACCCACTTCACAGGCCCGCCAAGCCGCCTCCATCGCTTCGGCTACCCGGGGGGCGTTGGTGGGATTTGTGAGGGCGAGAAGGGTCGGTCCAGCCCCGCTAATCGCCAATTCGTAGGCGCCCGCATCCAGGGCTGCTTTCCGCACCGCGTCGAAGCCCAGGATCAGGGATTTGCGGTAGGGTTGGTGGATTTTGTCCTGCATGGCGACTCGCAGCCAGTCCCCCCGTCCGGTTTCCAAACCCCGCAATAACAACCCCAGGTGGGCGGTGTTGAAAATGGCGTCGGCGCGGGTATACTTTTCGGGTAGAACCCGGCGGGCTTCGGCGGTGGAGAGTTCAAAGTCGGGGATGGCGACGACGGGGACGATCGCCTCGTGCCAGGGAATTTCGCAGATCTCCCAATTATCGCCATTTGTCGCCGATAGCTGAGAGCCCCCCAGGAGGGCGGGAACTACGTTGTCTGGGTGCCCCTCCATCGCGATCGCTAATCGGACGATCTCGGCTTCGGAGAGGGGGTTTCCGGCGAAGGCGTTCGCCCCCACCAACCCGCCGACGATGGCGGTGGCGGAACTGCCCAACCCCCGGGCGAGGGGGACGCCCAGTTCGATGTCAATCTGGACGGGTGGGGGGGTTTTGTCCAGGTGTGTGTAGAATTTGGCAAATGCTTGATATACCAAATTGCGATCGTCTGTCACGACGCGATCGCTTTCCGTCCCGTGTACGGTAATTTGAACTGGGGTTTCCGTATCTTCCGGGGCAGAAAATCGCAGGATATTGTACAGGCTGAGGGCGGCGCCGATGCAGTCGAAGCCGGGGCCTAAATTTGCGGTGGTTCCGGGGACGGTAACGGTGACGGTGTGGGACATTTTGGGGAGTAGGGAGTAGGGAGTGGGGAATCAGTTTATCAGATTTTGCGATCGCCCCACCCGGTTTCTCGGCAATTTTTCCGATTCCAGACTTTACCTTTCCTTCTATTCCGGATCGCGATCCTCGCCGATACTGAGATTATGTTTGGATGACTTCAACTGTTTCCACAGTTTTTTGATGCGTCCGTAGGCATCCTCAGAGCTAATTTTGCCGTTGGTTTCCAGCCCGCAAATATAATTGACTTTGTGGGCGAATTCCTGTAAGTTAGAATTGAAGACCATATTTTCGGGGGTGAATTCGCCCCGATAGCGGCTGCGAGGATATAAAAATTCTTCTTTTTCCTTTTCTGTGTCATTATCCATCAGTCATATCCTTTGAATGCTACGATCGCGGTCATTTTTAAACTGTGAAAAATTTCCCTGGAAACCATTTTTCAACTATTTTTTATTTTTAATCAAAAGAGAGAATTCATCCCCGATCACAGGGCGGGATTCGTTCGGTCAACCATAAAGCATTATCACCTCGGACTCAATCCGAGGTTTGGGGTCAGGATATCCCAATGCGATCGCAAATGCAATGGGGACGGGCTAAAATTCGGCATTGACACGGTTTTGCCGGACTCCGCATCCTCTCGAAGAGAGAATCGAAGTTCCGGCCCGACTCGCGTTGAATTTCAACTGTTAATTTTGAAAAGACCCTGCAATAGGAATTAGGGCGATTTCGGCGTGCCGTAGCCCCCGCCGCCGGGGGTTTCGATCGCCAATCGATCTCCGGGCCGCATCTGGGCGATCGCGGTACTTCCCAATTCTTCCACTATACCATCTCGGCGGGTAACAGTGTTGCATCCCACCGCCCCCGGTTCGCCGCCGTCGAGTCCGAAGGGGGGAATAATCCGATGTCCCGACAGGACCGCCGCCGTCATCGGTTCCAAAAAGCGAATCCGGCGAATGATGCCGTTTCCGCCCCGGTGCCGCCCGCGTCCGCCGCTGTGGGGACGAATCCCGAATTCTTCCACGATGACCGGATAGCGCCATTCTAGCACCTCCGGATCGGTGAGTCGAGAATTGGTCATGTGGGTGTGGACCGCATCCGTCCCGTCGAAATCCGCACCGGCGCCGGAACCCCCGCAGATGGTTTCGTAGTATTGATGGCGATCGCTCCCGAAGGTAAAATTATTCATCGTCCCCTGAGATGCGGCCATTACCCCCAGGGCGCCGTACAGTGCATCCACAATCGCCTGGGAGGTTTCCACATTTCCCGCTACCACCGCCGCCGGGGGTTTCGGGTTCAACATACACCCTTCGGGGATGATAATTTCCAGGGGTTTCAGACATCCGGCGTTGAGGGGAATATTATCCTTAACCAAGGTGCGGAAAACGTACAAAACCGCCGCCTGACAGACGGCCTGGGGGGCGTTAAAATTACTGTCCAATTGGGGGGAGGTTCCGGTAAAATCGATTTTAGCACTGCGGGTGTCGCGATCGATAGTAATTTTCACCCGAATTTGTGCCCCGTTATCCATCGGATAGGTAAACGTTCCGTCCCGCAACACATCGATCGCACGCCGCACCGAAGCTTCTGCGTTATCCTGGACGAAACCCATGTAAATTTGTACCGTTTCTAACCCGTACTGGGACACCATCCGCCGCAATTCTCCCGCGCCGCGCTCGTTCGCCGCAATTTGTGCCTGCAAATCGGCGATATTGGTTTGGGGATTCCGGGCAGGATAGGTTCCAGATGTCAGCAATTCCAATACTGCAGTTTCCCGAAATTCGCCGCGATCGACTAATTGGAAATTATCGATCAAAATGCCCTCGTCCGCAACGGTTTTGCTGTCCGGCGGCATGGAACCGGGGGTAATACCGCCGATGTCGGCGTGGTGTCCGCGAGAGGCGACATAAAATAAAATCTGGGTTTCGGCGGTATCGAAAACGGGGGTAATGACAGTAATATCGGGCAGGTGGGTGCCGCCGTCGTAGGGATTGTTTAACATATACACATCCCCCGGTTTGAGAATTTCGCCCTTCGCCCGAATCAGGCTGCGGACGCTTTCTCCCATCGAACCCAAATGGACGGGAATGTGGGGGGCGTTCGCCACGAGTTGTCCGAATTGGTCGAAAATGGCACAGGAAAAGTCGAGGCGTTCTTTGATATTCACCGAAGAGGCTGTATTTTGTAGGGTGATTCCCATTTCTTCGGCGATGAATTGATAGAGGTTTTTAAAGATTTCCAACCGCACCGGATCGGGTTTGTCCGTGGGGATTTGGTTTTGGTGTTGTAAAGAAATAGATGAAATTTTCGATAATATCAGATCGTTGCGTTCGGTTAATTGGGCATCCCAACCTGGTTCGATGATATTGGTTCCGGTATTTTCGACAATCATAGCCGGTCCGGAGATGCGATCGCCCGGTTGCAAATCTTCCCGCCGATAGACGGGGGTTTCCCGCCACTCTCCGGCGGCGTACATCTCGACGGTAGAAATGGTTGCGGGGGGTTCGGAACGGGTTCGGGAGATCGTCGGTGTTTCGGGATTTTCCATGCGGCGGACGACTTCGACGGAAACCGATTCGACGATTAAGGCTTTCTCTGTTTTGACAAAACCGTACCGCGATCGGTGCTCGGTTTCAAATGCCGACTTCATCGCTTCTATTTGGGGGGAAAAGGGGACGGTGAGGGTGGAGTCGGTGCCTTCGTATTTTAAGTTGACGCGGCAGAAGACGATGTCGGCGGGATCTTCGGGGGGTTCGAGTTCGGATCGGGCTTCGGTTTCTAATTGTTGCAAGATGGATGGGAGATCCACAGATTTCGCAGATTTTCGCAGATGATTGGGGGTGGGGGGGGAAAGTAAATCCTCCGTCAGTGGGGCTTCTACGGCTCGTTCCCGGATGTTGCAGATGTCGGCGAGCCCCATCCCGTAGGCGGAGAGAACGCCGGCGTAGGGGTGCAGGAAGACCCGCTGGATGCCTAATGTGTCGGCGATCGCGCAGGCGTGTTGGCCTCCGGCGCCACCGAAGCAGCAGAGGGTGTAGTCGGAGACGTCGTAGCCCCGCTGGAGGGAGATTTTTTTGATGGCGTTGGCCATATTTTCGACGGCGATCGCGATAAATCCGGCGGCTACGTCTTCGGGTTGGCGGGTGTCTCCGGTGGCTTGGCGGATTTGTGCGGCGAGTTGGGTGAATTTCTCGCGGACGATATCGGCGTCGAGGGGTAAATTTCCGTCGGGTCCGAAGACGGTGGGGAAAAATTCGGGGCGGATTTTGCCTAACATTACGTTGGCGTCTGTTACGGCTAGGGGTCCGCCGACGCGGTAGCAGGCTGGACCGGGGTTGGCACCGGCGGATTCGGGTCCGACGCGGTAGCGGGAACCATCAAACACTAAAATTGAACCGCCGCCGGCGGCGACGGTGTGGATGGAGAGGATGGGGGTCCGCATCCGGACTCCGGCGATTTCGGTTTCGAGTTGGCGTTCGTATTCGCCGTTGTAGTGGGCGACGTCGGTGGAGGTGCCCCCCATGTCGAAGCTAATAATTTTATCGAAACCCGCCCGCTTACTGGTTTGGACGGCGCCGACGATGCCTCCCGCCGGTCCGGAGAGGATACTGTCTTTCCCTTGAAAGTTGTGGGCGTCGCTGAGTCCGCCGTTGGATTGCATGAACATGAGTTGGGGTGTGTCTCCCCCCGACTCCCTAATACCGACTCCCGACTCCCCATATAACTGGGAGGCGACGCGATCGATGTAGCGGCGCAAAATGGGGGAGAGGTAGGCATCGACGACGGTGGTATCGCCCCGGCTGACGAGTTTCATCAGGGGGCTGATTTGGTGGGAGGTGGAGATTTGGGTGAAGCCGATTTGGGCGGCGAGCTCGGCGATTTGCTGTTCGTGGCGGGGGTAGCGGTAGCCGTGGATGAGGACGATCGCACAACTGCGAATTCCATCATCATAGGCCTGTTGCAGGGCGGTTTGGAGGGGGGCGATCGCTAGAGGTTGCAGTTCTTTCCCCCTGGCATTATAGCGCTCGTCGGCTTCGATAACCGTTTCGTAGAGCATTTCCGGCAGGACGATTTCCTGGGCGAAGATGTCGGGCCGGTTCTGGTAGCCAATTCTGAGGATATCTCGAAATCCTCGGGTGGTGACAAAAACGGTGCGATCGCCTTTTCGTTCCAGCAGGGCGTTGGTGGCGACGGTGGTGCCCATTTTGACTTCGGCGATGCAGTTTCCAGGGATGGGGTCGTCGGGGCCGATGCCGAGGATTTCCCGAATTCCGGCAATGACAGCATCGGGGTAGCGGCGGGGGTTTTCGGAGAGGAGTTTGTGTGTCACCAGGCTGCCGTCGGGTTTGCGGGCGACGATATCGGTGAAGGTGCCCCCGCGATCGACCCAAAATTGATATTTTCCGGCCGGTTTCCGAGTTGTTGAAATGCTACTCATCTGGCGTTAACCTCCTCTCGCCAAGTTGCGATCGTCGTTCTCGATTGTACTGTACTGGGGGGTGTGCTCGGTGGGGTGTGCTCGGTGGGGAAAGTCAAAAATTCCCTATTCCCCATTCCCTATTCCCCCGATCGCCCCCGTTTTTTTCGGATGTCAAATTCCGTGTTTGACGGTAATTTTGCGCCGTTCTTCCGGGGGGCTGGCGATATATTTGCCGTAGTAGATACTGAATCGGGCGGCTTCGGCGATCGCCGACATTAGACGTTCTTTGAATTGGCTATTATTTTTATTTTGTCGAGTAGCAAACATGGGATCTTCTCCTATTTTTTGTTGGAAAGAATGATTATTTTTGAGAGATTTATCAGACTGTTATAAGATGTCACTACGAGAATAGGTTGGAAATTTTTAACCACAGAGGCACAGAGAAACACAGAGAGCGGATGTTTCTTAACCTAGATGCGGACTTCTATATTGGATATTTTTTGAAATCGGACGGGAAAGGGAGTATCGAAACCGTCCCATCCGTTTCAATTCTAGCGAAAATTCGGGGGAATTTACACCCGTCAGTGATGGTAGCGTTCCTCCAACCAAATCCGAACTTCCTGTTCCGAGTCCAGTTGGGCGGATCGTCCGGAAAGGCGATCGCGCACGTTCCAGAGTAAATTTCCTTGGCGATCGCGACTTTGCCAAATTTCGAGTTGGTTTCCCCCAGCCAGGGATTTAAACAGTCCCCGGGTTATCTGAGTCGCAAAATTGTAGATATCCTTTCCGGTCAGACTCCACCGCTGATCGAAGGCGGATTTGACATCCAGGGATATGGGATTTGAGATGGGGCGATCGGTCAATTTCATCGTGACTTACCCTCCGCGTTTGAACGACAGTCGATTTTCAATGGTTTGATTGTTTTAGCAATTCAAAATTTTGAATCCTTTACCCGCCTTTGGAGACGTGCGATCGACGGGTAGCACACCGCATCGGTGCCTGTGAACCAACTGAAAGCTACGGTTCAATTGTGTCGCAGTTCATCCGAACAGAACAGAGGCAGTTGTGATAAATTGTAGCCATAACAGTTGGGGCGAGAAAAACTGTTATGGTTTTGAGGGCCGCAACTGTATCCGTCCCCCCCATTTCGAGGTCAAATGATGAAGGTCAGACCCGTCGAAAAGTCCCCCGGCGTCAACCTGTACGAACAGGTGGCTAACCGCATCCAATCCCTGATTGAGGAGAGGACCCTGCAACCGGGCGATCGCATTCCGTCGGTCCGCAAAATGCACGACCAGATGAACGTCAGCATCTCCACGGTGTTGGAGGCCTACCGCCTCCTCGAAGATCGGGGACTGATCGCCGCCCGCCCCCAATCCGGCTACTACGTCCGCCAAACCCTGCCCTTTTCCCCCCAGGAACCCACCCCCTCCACCCCGCCGGGGTTAGCCTGCCGGGTCGATACGTCCTTCGCGGTGCGGATCAACACGGCCCTGCGGGAACCGGGCATGATCAAACTCGGCGCCGCCGTCCCGGACCCGGAACTGTTCCCCATCAACGCCCTCAACCGGCTGATGGGGCAGGTGCTCCGCCAAAATCCGGAACTGTGCCACTCTTACAATGCCCTGCCGGGATGCGAACCGTTGCGGCACGAAGTGGCGAGGCGGCTGATGGACGCGGGTTGTTCTGTGACCCCCGACCAAATTCTGGTGGTGAACGGGACTACGGAGGCGATGTATCTGTCCCTGCGGGCGATTACCAAACCGGGGGATACGGTGGCGATCGAATCTCCCTCTTATTACGGCCTGCTGGAAATCCTGGAATCCCTGCACCTGAAGGTGCTCGAACTCCCCACCCACCCCCGGGACGGGATTTCGCTGCCGGATCTGGAAAAGGCCTTCAGCCGGGGCCAGGTGGCGGCTTGTGCGGTGGTGTCGAATTTCAGCAATCCCCTGGGAAGTTGCATGGATGATGCCAGGAAAAAAGAATTGGTGGAGCTTCTGGAACGCTACGATATCCCGTTGGTGGAGGATGACGTTTACGGGGAACTCGGGTTCGGGGAGAGTCGCCCCAAGGCGATCAAGGCCTTCGACAGGCGGGGACTGGTGTTATATTGTGCGTCCTGTAGCAAGACTCTCTCGCCCGGTTTGCGGGTGGGGTGGGCGGTTCCGGGCCGCTACCAAAATCAAGTCGAACAACTGAAGCTATCGACCAATATTGTTACGGCGACGGCGAATCAACTGACGATCGCGGCTTTTCTGGCCAACGGGGGTTACGACCGCCACCTGCGAAATTTGCGCCGATCCTACGCCGAACAGGTGCTGCGGATGACCCAGGCGATCTGCGAATATTTTCCGGAAGAAACGAAGGTGACGCGACCGACGGGGGGTCACGTTTTGTGGGTGGAATTGCCCCTGGATTTGGACGCGATCGCCCTCTACGATGAAGCCTACCGGCACCGGATCAGTATCGCCCCGGGGTCGATGTTTTCGGCTTCGGGAAATTACCGCAATTGTTTCCGTTTGAACTGCGGTTTGGTGTGGTCGCCCCAGGTGGAGGCGGCGATGAAAACCTTGGGGGGGTTGATCGAAAATCAGGTATCGGAACAGACGCGATCGCGCCCGTTATTTTTGGCCTGATACAGGGCGCGATCGGCGGCTAAAATCAGGGTTTCCGGAGAAAATTCTTGCCCCAGTTTCTGGGTGGATACCCCGGCGCTGAGGGTGATCCAGGGGCGGATTTCGGAGCCGACGTGGGGGATTTTTTTGGCGACGATATTGAGTCGAATTTTTTCCGCGATCGCGATCGCATCTTTCAACTCTGTATCCGGCAAGACGATGGCAAATTCCTCCCCCCCGTATCGCGCCGCCAGGTATTCCTGAGCTTCATTCTGGCCCTTCAAAGCATCTTGAATTGCCTCTGCGATCTGTTGCAGGCAAAGGTCTCCGGCCAGATGACCGTAGTTATCGTTGTAAGCTTTAAAAAAGTCTACGTCTCCCAAAATTAGCGAGGTGGGTCGGTTCAGACTGCCCCGCCAATGTTGTTTGAGATAAAGGTAAAATTTCCGGCGATTTGCCAGTTGGGTCAGGTCGTCCAAAAATGCCAGTTGCCGAAGTCTTTTATTTTCTTGTTCTAGATAATAGATCCTCCGGTTTTGCTGGCGAATTTTGCGGTACAATTTTTTGATTTTTATGGAGAAAATTGAGGCGCAATCCTGTAGCTCTTTTTTTAGGTCAAAAATTGCTCCATTTTTTTCTGTATTTTC
Organism: Lyngbya sp. CCY1209; assembly: GCF_035615495.1. Classification (GTDB taxonomy): domain Bacteria; phylum Cyanobacteriota; class Cyanobacteriia; order Cyanobacteriales; family Microcoleaceae; genus Limnospira. The sequence continues at coordinate 12,349 of NZ_JAJENU010000186.1, forward strand.
AGATTTTTTATCGCAGGATAAAATTGACTCATCTTTTTGATTTTTTTTGTCTCCAATTTTTGCCATTTTTTTATCTTCCAATTTTGGCGGGCAATCCCAGGAATTGTTAGGGGGAAAAGCTGCGGCAATTAAGCCATTAAAAAAATCCATAATCTGAGCTTTTTTATCCATAAAATATCTGGAATGAGGTCAAATGAACCCGCCAGCAAGTCAAAAATTCCTCCGAAAACGGGTGATTTGACCGACCTTTTGGCAACTTTTAGTATTCCGGATTTCCGGTGGCATTTCCGTGACGCCATTCCCCGATATCCGTGATAATTGAGAATGTGGCGAGTGATTGTCCGAATTGAATGCCGGTGACAGTTCCGTGGCATCCAAAGCGATCGCGATCGCAACTCCGGAAGAAATCGGCCGGCCGGGGAACCCCGAAACCCCGGACTCACGGCAGCGGTCGATGTATCGATGCGGGCGAGGGATGGGCTGTTATAACATATGTTAGATGTTTAAATTTTGATGAGGGAGCGTCCCATGTCACCCTGGCCGAGCTTAGTCACCGCATCCGCGCTTTTGCTGTACTTGATCGTGACGATCAACGTCGGTAGGGCTAGAATAAAATACAAGGTGGTGCCCCCTCAGATGACGGGCGACCCGAATTTTGAACGAGTTTTGCGGGTGCAGCAAAATACCTTGGAGCAACTCGTCATCTTCCTTCCGGCCCTGTGGCTGTTTTCGGAATTCGTCAGTCCGGTTTGGGGTGCGAGTTTGGGTGCGGTGTGGATCGTCGGTCGGGTTCTGTACGCCTGGGGCTACTATCAAGCCGCCGAAAAGCGGATGGTGGGGTTCGGCATCGGCACCTTGACCCTATTTGCCCTCCTCGGGGGCGGATTAATCGGAATTCTCATACCCTTGGTTCAACCTTTGATTTAAACCGCTCCGCGGCGATTCCCGGCCGTCACCGGGGCGATCGCACCCCCGATCCCCCCCAGGCGCTCCCGAAGCGATCGCCCCCACGATTGGACTTTTCAGATTGCTATCGTATTTGCAAATCCTCTCCGAACCCGCCAACGATGACTCGACGAGACTTACAATTTTGGGGGGTTGAAACCGGAGCCGTCGCATCGCCTCCGGAGCCTCCTGCCCAGGTCCTCGGTTCGCCGACGCCGGCCGCTCTCGAATCGTTACAGTGGGCTCTCATCGGGAGCCACACCGGCAACCAACTGTCGGCCCTCATCATTGACTTTACCCACGAAGAAATCCTCGCCGCCTACAACCAGCTTGAATTTCAACAGCAGCAACACCTCCGGAAAATCTGGGTTACAAAACTCGAGTCAGGGTCCCAATTACAACGGTAGCGTGCATCAATGTCAGACCCCCGAAATCATCCTCCACCATTCCGGCACCTCCTCGAATCCGATGCCCGACTCCCCGAATCCGAAAATGGGGACGCCATATCGGATCGAGAGGGGGAAGAATCGCCATTGCCTCCTGACTCAGCCCCGGTCCGTTACCTGGGTGGGGTCGCCGGTTTGGCTGCGGTCGTGGCGATGGTCATGTTTGGAAATGGCTCGGGAGCGATCGCCATTTTCAAAACCGTCCTCGCCCTTTTCTGCACCGCTCTCTCCTTCCGCTATCCCCGCCAAGGACTGTGGGGTTTGCTCATTTACCTGCCCTTCGCCGGGACGATCATCTACTGGATCGGGGACGACCGCCCCATTTTCCACCTGGCGAAGGATTTTTTATTTTACATCCCGGCCCTGCTCGGTTTGTTCCTGGGGCTGATTCACCAAAACCGGCCCCTCATCATCCCGAAAACCCTCAAATTTCCCCTCGCCTTACTCGTTGCGATCGCCTTCCTGACGCTGATTTTCGTCAACGGGGCGCAACAGTTGAGCTCCACCCCCGGCGGAGAGCCCCTGTTGATGGGAATTTTCGGCTTGAAAATCCTGCTCGGATATATCCCCCTGATCACCTGCGGCTACTACCTGATCCGCAATACTAAAGATTTTTACTTTTTCACCCGCCTACAAGTCATCCTGGCGATCGTTTGCTGCATTTTGGGGATCGTCCAATTCTGGCTGGTCGTCAGCGGGGTTTGCCCCGACAACACCGGTTTGGAAGACCACCTCCTGCTCAAAGCTAACTTGCAGCGAAAATGCCTGGTCGGGGGGGCCCTGGGCTACTTCCCCCCGGAAAATTTTATCCGCCTCCCCGGCACGTTCGTCGCCCCCTGGCAGTGGGCCTGGTTCCTGATCGCGAGCAGCTTTTTCAGTTTCGCCACGGCCCTGGGGGACCCCCGCATCTGGTGGCGGATGTCGGGGATCTTTTCCCTGGCTTTAATTGTCCTCAACGCGGTGCTTTGCGGCCAGCGCACCGCTTTCTTGGGGGTGCTTTTGGCGATCGGGTTGCTGGTGGTGGCGACGAGCCACATTTCTCGGTGGAAGCGGGTGGCGATTGTCGTGGTGGCGATGGGGGTCTTTTTGGGTGCGAGCCTCGCCGTCTTTCCCAACTTCGCCGAAGACCGGGTTGAGAGTTTGATCGGCCGCTGGCAGGCTTCTCCCCCCATCGAATTTGTCAAGGAACAGGCCAAGTGGAGCATCAAAAGCCACCGGGGTCTGTTGGGAAATGGACTCGGACGGGCGACCAATGCGGCCCGGGCTCTGGGGGAGACGCGGCTGATCGAAACTTATTATTCTAAATTGCTTTACGAGGTCGGACCTATCGGTGTCCTGGCTTTTTTGATGGTCGTCACCACCCTGGCGGTGGAGGGGTTCAATTCTTACCATCAAATCGACGATCGCCACCTGTGGAGTTACGGTGTCGTCTTCTGGGTTTTTATCGTCCTGATCGGTTACAACCCCTACTGGTATCCCCTCGACACCGACCCGGTGGCGGTTTATTATTGGTTCGTAGCCGGGGTATTGTTCAAAATGCCCGAAATTCAGCGATCGCGATCCGAACCGCTCCCTTCTGAGTCGGGAATAGGGAATAGGGAATAGGGAATAGGGAATAGGGAATAGGGAATTGGAACGGTCTGATCAAAAGGAAGATCCGGGTTGTTTCAAAAATTCTCGCTCCTCGGGGGTGTGCGATCGCCCCAATATTTCGTTGCGGTGGGGGAAGCGTCCGAACCGTTTAATCACTTCAAAATGGCGCCGCGCATAATCGATGCTCGAAGCACTCTCCGGGTTCCCACTCAGTTGGCGAAATAACCCCAGAGCCCGATACTGATCTTTGAGGTTTTCGCTGTGTTCTAAGGGCAAATAAAAGAACCACCGTTGGACGGGAATCATGGAGCGATCAAATCCCCGGGCGATCGCATACTTCGCTGTTTCCAGGGCGCGATCGTCCGTCGCGAAGGCCTTCGGCGTCCCCCGAAACAAATTCCTCGGAAACTGATCCAAAAGTAAAATTAACGCCAGACAACTGTCCGGCTGTTCCCGCCAATGGTTCAACTCGCCCCGGGCGGCGCGATCGTAATCCGGCAAAAATTGGCTCCTCATTTCGGCATCAAATTTCGGCTTTTTCTGAAACCAAACCTTTCGGGGTTTGCTATAATTCTGATCAGTTGGTTCGCCAAACCAAAAATTTAAAATTCGTTCAAATTCGGACATGATAAGGTTGCGATCGCGAATCATATCATAATTTTATATTCTCTCAGTAGATGAGTAGTGGCGTGACACAACGCCAACCCAAGTTGAGGTAGAAACCGGGTTTCTAAAAGGCGATCGCATCAGGAAGGAAAAACTGGGGTAGAAACCCGGTTTCTTGGCGATATCGGTCGGAGGTAGATTTTCTCCTATCCGAACAGCCGCTGTTGGCCGTCGATCGCCGCGTGGCCCGGGTAAATTTGCCGCTGGCCTTTGGGGATTTTGATCCAGCCGAATTCCTGGAGGCGGTTCGTCAAATTGGAAATGCTCACCCCCAACTCGTCCCGGATTTTGTACAGGTGCGACCACTTGGTTAGATCCCGGCCGGTCCGTTTCTCTTCCAAAATATAGCGCGGCATCAGCAGGCAACTGGCGAAGTATTGGGCCTGCCATTCGATGGAGGCAATTTTGGAAAAGCCGGCGGTGGCCCGACAGACGAAGGGCTCCTCCGCCGCGGGCGCCGCATCGTCGGTTCCCAGGTCCAGTTCCAACTGGCGAGAAATCCCGTCAACCTCGTCGTGGTTGATGTGGAGAATCCAGTGGCCGATTTCGTGGGCGGTGGTGGATTCGATGAACCCCTGCGGCTTTTCCAGGATCTCCTCGTTGATCTCGATCAGCCGCTGATCGGGCAAAATCCGGGCGGCGATCGCACCCTCCGAGTCCGGGGGGATGTGATCCCACACCACCCCCAGATCTAAAAAATCGGCCACCAGACTCGCCTCGAAGGGCCACTGCGGGGCAAAGTTGGGGGTGGCCTGCATCCGCTGGAGAATCTGATTCGCCCGCCGTTCGATGGATTCGCGGGGGTAGAAGCGGTAAGGCTTCAGGATGCTCACTGATCTCCTCCCTTGGCTGCGTCGAACACCTGTTTGGCAAAGTTGGGGTTTTCCTGGAGTCGCCGGAACAGGGCCGTCAACTCCCGGTTGTTCTGCTTGAGGAATTGTTCGTAATGCTGGGGGATGCGGCCGGCGAGGAAGATCAACTCTTCTTCGTCGATGCCCAAATTTCGCGCCAAACCCCGGATGACGTCCTCTTTGGGGGGATAGTCGGCGCGATCGTTCTCCAGCTTGGAGAGGTAGGTGAAGTCCACCTCCAGCAGCGCGGCCAGTTGTCGCTGCGAGTAGCCCCGATCTTTGCGGGCCTGACGGATCAGTTTCCCAAATGTTTGTGTTTCATCCACGGCATTGTCCTCCTGTTGCCCATCATAGGCCGGTTTGAAGAAAATTTCAACCCAAACCTTGACGATAGAATCAACAGCCGCTAGAATGGGGTTAGTTGAATAAAAGTTCAACTTAGCGGACTCCACAGATGGCGGTTCGACCCGCGATCGGCGCACTTCGCACGCTAAATGTGTAGTGTCCCTCTCCCGGGCGCGATCTTGGAAGGTACAGGAGGACAGACCCCCATGCTCAGAACTTGGACCGATACCCATTACAAGCTCGACGATAGCGACTGGCTGTATATTGCCGCCCACGAAGAACAAGGTTCGGTTTCGCTGGTGTGTCCCGGTTGTGCGCGGGATGGGGAAGGTTTCAGCATTCATTTTACGGCGGCTCACACGGAGATGCTGGAGAGTTTGATCGCGACTTTAAAGGGTTTGAAAACCCGACAGAAAGCGCTATCGACCTATCCGGAACCCGAAAGGCGAGTCCCTGCCATTCGCTAATTTTTTAAACTCTTGGAAAGGAACCAAAACAGACCATGACTAAAGCAGCAGAAAAACCTACGTTTACCGTTTTTGGAGCGAAGCAAAAGGAAGAAATTCTCGTTCCCGAAATGCCCATCGCCGTCCGCAATAATTGCCAGTCCGGGAAGTGGGCGATCGGAGATGAGGAATACGGCTCCAAATGCTCCATGACTATCATCAAGTTTAGCAAATTTTTCGGCAATTTGGGGCAAACCCAAAACACCTTGTGGGGGCAAATTTGGTTCGTCGCCGAGTCCGGGGAACTGCCCCAGGGAGTGGTGATGGTGACGTACATCAAAAGTCGAACCCTGAGCGATTTTAACCGCTTGGTCGCCTCGGTTCAAGCCCGGGGAGTCGAACCGGCGACGGGGATTTTCGTCCCCGAATTTGTCCGCCACTCGGGTCAGAAACCGGACGAAACCGGGGTTCTCAAACCGATCAATTATTATAGCTTGAAATGGTCTTGGGTGGAACGGACGGATTGGACGATGTTGGAACAGGCGGCGGCGATTTTGGCGGATTCATCCAATTTGTCCCGAATGATCGATTTGGAGGGCACCCGACAAATGATCTGTTTGGATAATCTGTCACCCCACGAAGTCGCTTGTTTGATGGCGGCTCATTCTAAGGAAAACGGCGAGAATGACTTGTTGTTGAATGGAGGAGATGACATGATCTTGCCGCCGTCGGCTAATGAAAATGTTCCGGTGGAAGCGTCTTAATCGATCCCCCCCAGCCCCCCTTTATAAGGGGGGAGCCATTCGATCCCCCCCAACCCCCCTTTATAAGGGGGGAGCCATTCGATCCCCCCCAGCCCCCCTTTATAAGGGGGGAGCAAGAGGAGTCAAAGTCC
>NZ_JAJENU010000187.1:0-28848 GCF_035615495.1 Lyngbya sp. CCY1209
GCAATGGATGAAGCCGAGGCGCACTAACAGACCGAGGGCTTGACCTCTTAACCACCACTTTCTCTATGCAGTCTTTAAGGTTTCTGCTTTTAAAGATTTCAAAACTTGAGTCTCCTTCTCAAAATTGGGAAGGGGGCTTAATTTTTATTGACCTAAAAAGTCGAGGTGTTCTCCGGGAAGCGATCGCAACTCGGATAGAGCGCCCTGAAGCTTTAAGTGACCTTCGTCCAATAAAATCATCCAATCTGCCCGTTCGATGACCCGGGGTCTGTGACTGATTAAAATCGTCGTTTTTCCCCGCCTCAATTGCAGCAATTTCGTCAATAATTCCGCCTCGCTGATGGGGTCTAAACTGGCGGTCGATTCATCTAAAATCAATACGGATGGGTCGGCAACGATCGCCCTCGCGAGCGCCAACCGCTGCCTCTGTCCCCCCGAAATATTGGCTCCAAATTCACCCAAAACGGTCTGATATTTTTCCGGTAATTGGCTGATAAATTCGTCCGCCCCGACAACCTGACAGGCTTTGACAATTTTCTCGAAACTCAACCCCGGATTTCCCAACCTGAAATTATCCAAAATTGAGCGACTCCAGAAGTGGGCGTCTTGGGGAACCAAAACGACCTGCTGTCGCAGACAATCCAGGGATAAATCTTGCTGATTGTAAACGCCGTAACGAATATTCCCAGATTTCACCGGATACAACCCGGCGATCAGTTTTGCCAGGGTACTTTTTCCGCATCCCGATCGCCCGATCAAAGCGATCGCCTGTCCGCCGGGAAACAAGACCGAAAAATTGTCGAGTAAGTCAATTCTTCCTCCATAACAAAAACTGACGCGATCGCAAATAATGTGATCCCGGGGCGAAATTTCGGCCCACTGCAACTGAAGATTTTCCGGGGTTTCCGGCGTCGCGTCCACCACGTCCGACAACCGCTGCGTCGCGGTTTGCACCCGGGTCAGATCGTCCACAAACCCCACCAAAGAATTCACCCAGGTCGATACGTTGCGGTTGAGGTTGATAAAAGCCAGCAATTGGCCGATCGTCAGGAGATCGGCCATCACAAATCGACTTCCCAGCCACAAGAGGGCGACGATCCCCACGTTGCTAATCGCATTTGAAAAGACCGTATTGACGATCCCGATCTGGGTGCTGCGAAATGTCAAATTTGCCAGTCGTCCGAAGCGGGTTTGCAGTTCCTCCCAAAGCTGGGGTTTGCCATTGGTGGTTTTGAAAGTTATCGCCCCCTTGAACGTTTCCACCAACAATCCCTGGTTTTCCGCGTCCAGGGCGAACCGATCGCGGGTTTTTCGTTGCAGGATCGGCAGCAGAATCACGGTCGTCACGGTCATCAAAACGGCGATCGCGATCGCGGCGAGGGTGAGGGGGACATTGTAAATCAACATCACCGCCAGGGACACCAGGGCGACAAAAAATTGGCTGGGAAGGCTGACGATAAATTGGGCGAGGAGTTGATTGATTTCCCGAATATCTCGCAGGCGGCTGATCACTTCCCCGCTGCGGTGGGTTTCGTAATACGTCAGGGGCAAACCCAACAGTTTTCGCCCGAATTCCATCACCAGTCCCAATTCCAACCGCTGTCCAAAATGGGCGATCAGGTTGGATTGCACCAATTCGACGGCACCGGCGAAAAGATTCATCAAAATGACCGCGATCGCAACTCCGGTCAGCATTTGAGTATCTCCCCGCACCAGCACCTCGTCGGTGAGGATTTGGATGAAAAACGGGGATGCGATCGCCAATAAACCCAGAACCCCATTTAACAGCAAGACCTGCACCAAAAGGCGGCGGTAAGCCCAGGTGCGCCGGAACCACCGCCACACGCCGGGTGGGGGATCGCTGGTTTGCAGAAAAAAACGCTCGGGATCGGGTTCCAACAACAGACAGATCCAATCCCGCCACCCCTCCCGAAGTTCCGTTTTGGACAGGTAGAGGAGTCCCACCCCCGGATCGGCGATCGCGTATTTTTGGCCTTTTTGCCCGTACAACACCACCCAATGATACCCCTGCCAGTGAACGATCATCGGCAGGGGTGCCTGATGCAACTGTTCCAGGATTTCGGGGTTGGCCCGCATCGGCCGCGCGTCGAATCCGATCGCCTCCGCCCCCTGTTTCAACCCCAACAGCGTCGTTCCCTGCTGTCCGGTTCCCGACAGTTCCCGCAGGCGACTGAGGGTAAAAAAGCGCCCGTAATACTTCGCCACCGAAGCCAGACAGGCGGCACCGCAGTCCTCCTCACTGTGCTGCAAAATGACCGGATATTTCATGACAATTAACAATTAATAATTAATAATTAATAATTAATAATTTTTCAAAAAAACACCCGCTTTTCTTGACGGGTGAAGGGTGGACATCCTGGTGAGGGCTACTGTCGGAATCTCAATTTAGAGATTTAGTAGTAGCAGTAGCGGGGTTTGTAGGAACTGGCGTGATAGTAGTAGGTGGGCTTGTAGTAGCTGTCGTAGTAGCAATAGCGGGGATGATAGTGGCCGCCATTGACGGTGGAGGATTCTTCCTGGCTCAGTTCGGTGAACAGAGCTTTCGTTTGCTTTTGGTTTTCTTTATTGTTGTCTTTCTTCATCGGATCACCTCGGTGATAAACAACAAAATCGATCTGTCGGAGCCGAAGGGCTGCGAGTCGGCCGATTTTTTTGACCTCAGCATTGAAATCGCGATCGCCACCGTCCGAAAGAAATAGAAGGATGCCACCGATCTCAATCCCACAAACTGTAGATTCCCCTCAGAGAGGGAAGCGGAGGCAAGATAAATTTGATAATTGGCGCAAAGATTGATGGCGATCGGGGGATTTGAGGTCAATCTTAGCAGAATCGAGTCGAATCAGTCTACTCACGGCTTAAAATAATCATTTGTGGATTGACGATCGCCCTGAAGAGAGAAGACAACTGTCGCCATTGGCGATAGTAGAAGATGTGACCCGTTTCCTTCGCCAAATTGACGGCCATGCCTGTTAACCTCCCCCCCGCCGAAGTGCAACCCTTCGACAGCGACAATTTCCTGCCGCCCATCGAGGCGTGGACGCGCTGGGGGGCGAATTTGCTGTTGGGGACGTTCGGAGTGGCGGTGGTCGCCGCCGGACTGATCCCCTACAGTCCCACGGTGAAAGCGCCGGGTGTCGTGCGAGCGTCGGGACATCCCCACTTCGTCCGGGCGACGACGGCGGGGCGGGTGGAACAGGTTCGAGTCCGGGAAAATCAGACGTTAGAAGCGGGAGAAGAAATTGCCTCCGTCAACCCGTCGGGGCTCAAAGCGGAACGGGAAGGGTTGGAAGAACAGATCCGCCAGTTGGGGGAGGAACTGACTCAGATCGGGGGATATCTTGAGACGCTGGACAATCAGATTTTGGCCCTGTGGAAGTCCAAACGCCGATCGCGCCGCCAAAACCAACAAATTTCGGTGGAAGTGGCGGTGGTGGAGTTGACGGAATCCGATCCCCGGGTGGCCCAGGAATTGGCGAGGGAACGGCGATCGCTCCTCAAACAGGAGTGGGAACTGCAACGGGATCTCGATCGCGCCGAAAAGCAATTGCAACGGGTGAAACGGCACATCGACGACCCCATCATCCGCGCCCCCATCGGCGGTACCGTCATCCGTCTCGATCTCCCCCGACCGGGGGATGCGATCGCCGCCGATGCGATCGTCGCCCAAATGGTGCCGGAAGACAGTCCCCTGACGTTCGCCGCCCGGGTTGCGGAGGATGCGATCGCCCCCATTGAGCCCGGGCAGACGGCTTACCTGCGGCTGTCGGCCTATCCGGTTTCGGAATACGGGACGTTGCGGGGTACAGTGGAGGGGATTTCCTCGCAGCCCGTCGGCGGGGGCGATCACGGGGATTCCCGGGCAACCTACGAAGTGACGGTGCGGCCGGAAACCCCCGATTTTCCGAAAGGCGATCGTCAATACCCCTTGCGGGCGGGGATGGAAGGGCGGGCCGATATCGTCGTCGGCCGAGAAACCGTCCTCACCTTCGCGTTGAAAAAGGTCAGGCTGTGGGCCGCCCGGTAGCCCCTTGTCTGAATGCCGGCAGTCTGGTAATATATACCTTCATGTTGGGGTTTCTCGTCTATCCCGGCGTCGTGAGGGCATGACCTCGGCGCTCTCAAGATTGCATAACTCTCGAACGCCCGTTCAAACCGTCGTTCAACCTGGGGTCACTCATCGTGATGATTCCACCCTCGAAGGCGTTCGTGTGACTCTCAACCCGCCTTGAAAAAAAGTTACACAATTTAAAGAAAGTATGCTAATCTATAAATCTAGGAGGAAACTTCCCCGAATGCGGATCATCTATGCATCGGTACGACGTCGGTAAAGGGGAACACCCAAACGTTCTTTAAGATTTCAAAAACTGAAGAGGTATTATGAGCCAAAAGGTTATACACCCGATGGAGAAGTTTCAACGTCAGGTGCATTCCCTCGTCAAATCTGACATTGTAAAGCCTGACGATCGCCTGTGGAAGATAGCGTTGCTATTTGGCGATGACTGGAAATTCTTGAAAGAAGAACTGATCGATTTCGGTTTTTCCATGCAAGATCCGATCAGCGAACTGCTGATGGTGGATGTCTGGGATGAAGAATAAACGTCTTCTCCACCTTCAATGCAAACAATCCGCCAGAGCCGTCGCCAGAGCTTTGGCACTCTGATAGCGATCGCGGGGCTTATGCCTCGTCACCCTGCCGATGACCTCCCGCAACTGAGGCGTGATGGTAGGGACGCGATCGATATTAAATCCATATTCCCGATCTTGTTTCCCGTAATAATTGAGCGGGCTTTCGCCCGTGAGCAAAAAGATCAACGTCGAACCGATCGCATAGAGATCCGACTGCGTGAGCGGCTGTCCCCGGTCTTGTTCGGGGGCGCTGTAGCCTTCCGCCCCGATGCGGGTTCCGGGGGGCGTGCCGATTTCCTTGACGGCCCCGAAATCGAGGACGACGATGCGGTTGTCCCGGTGGCGGAGCATCAAATTAGCCGGTTTGATATCCCGGTGGATGATGGGGGGGTCGAGATTGTGGAGGTACTCCAACACTTCGCCCGTCTGGATAGCCCAGGCGATCGCCTGTTCGGGCGTCGCCGGTCCGCGCTGAAAAATGCGCTTTTCGAGATCCTGACCGTGAACCATTTCCATCACCAAATACTTCTTTCCGGCTTCAACGAAAAAGTCGTAAAATTTCGGGATTCCCGGGTGATTTAAAGATTTCAAGGTCTTGGCTTCCCGCTCGAACAATTCCCGGGCCTTGGCGATCTGCGCCATATCCGCATTCATTTCCTTGAGTACCACCAGGGTCGGGACGGGGGATTTCCCGGGAGTTAGCCCTTGGGAAGTCCGGCTGTCCCAAGCCAAGGTGGTCGTCCCCATGCCGCCCTGGCCGAGGGTCCGCAAAATCTGATAGTGTCGGACGCTGCGTTCCACCCGAATCGGCCAGCCGCAGTGAATGCAGAACAAATTTCCCGGCGGATTACCCCCGTGGGAACAATTGGGGGCATTCGGCACAGGGGGCGGTTGAACCCGCTCGATGGCGACCTGAAGCCGGGGGCCACCCTGGGCCAGTTCCAGCATCACGCCGTTCGTCAGCAGACCTTGGGTCATCAAGGTGCCGTTGACGAAGGTGCCGTTGGTACCGCGGTTGGTAAAAACCCACGGCTTTCCGTCGGTGCGTTGCAAGTCGAGGTGGTGTCGGGAAACGAGGGGATCGACGATCACCACGTCATTTTCCGGCGATCGCCCGATGCGAATTGAAGACTCCGTTTCAAACCGCCACTGTTTGAGGGGGGTCTTCTGTTTCGCATCCAACAGGGTCAGCGTCAGGATGTCAGTCATGGAGGTTATCGCGCTGGGTGTAGGGTGTAGGGTGTGGGGAAGAGAAACCGCCTTTGTATCAGGGTTTCAAGGTTTGTCCCCCGAAGGAAATTGTCAACACACTGGCTTCTCGTTGCCATAAAAATCGACAAAATAGAGGGCGCTTCGGGGTGGAAACGGATCGCAACGGTCTCGATTCCGCCGTCAACTTCAGTCCATTTGTCGCACCAGAGCCCGCACCGCGATCGCCGTGATATTGTCGTGGCCGTTCTTTTCGTTGGCCAGATCGATCAGCGCATCGACCCCCTGTTCTAAATTGACGTCCGGCTGAAGCAGGGGTTCGACGTGAGTTTTCAAGTGCGTCTCCAGCAAATCATTGTCCGTCAACCCGTCGGAAGCCAGAATCAACAACATATCCTCCGCAATGTCAAAAAATCCCACGTCCGGTTTCAAATAATTTCCGTCCCGCGGGCCGAGCGCCTGAGTCAACTGATAGGCGTCCGGGCGGGTGTAGGCCAGTTCCGCATCCACCCCCCGGGCGATTTCCCGCTGTCCGACCTCGTGATCCACCGTCACCTGTTCCAAACCGCGGCTGCGGGTGAACCGGTACAGGCGGGAATCCCCGACGTGAGCCACCGCCAGGCGGGTGTCCGCCACCACCGCCAGCACCAGGGTCGTCCCCATGCGGCCGCTGCCGGAGCGAGTCCCCTCCAGGTTGAGGCGGTAGAGGGCCTGGTTGGCCTGGGCGATCGCGTCCCGAATCATCGTCTCCGAGGGCAGAGAATCCGCCCAGTGGGTTTGAAAATACTCTTTCAAGGTACTCACCGCCATGCGGCTGGCCACCTCCCCGCCGGCGTGGCCCCCCATGCCGTCGCAGAGAATGTAGAGGCCCCGAGCCAGCAGCGTCCGACTTCCCGTGGTTTCCTGGCGGTCCAAGATGGTCTGGATGCCGAAATCATCTTCGTTGTGCGATCGCTCCCGGCCCACATCCGTGCGGCCGAATGCCTCCAAATTCAACAACTGCGGGGGTCTGGGAATCGTGGGCGCGTCCGCCATCCAATCCGATTCCGCCGGTTCGGCGTCCACCTGCAGGCGAGTCACCCCCCCGGACATCGGCGGGGCAACCGCCGTCGTCGGTTCCGCCGCCGGCGCGAGTTCCATCTGAATCCCTTCCAATCGCGCCTGCAACGCCTCGACTTCCCCGATGTTGCCCTCCCGGAGCTCTCGCAACAGTTCGGTGAGGGACCCGATCAGCGTGCGCTGCGATCGCCGAAACAGCGCCGTCCAAAATTCCCCCAAATCCGCCCAGGTCGGAGCCGAATCCGGATCGGGGTAGAGCCGTTTCAACCGCAGGGTCGGGGGGGGAGCCTCGGAGACGACCATATTATCCAATTCCAACAAACTGCGGCGACATCGCCAGGGTTCCAGGGCGTCCCAGACTCGAACCATCTCCTGCAGCCAGGTCACGATCTGCCGGGGTGGCGTCCGGATATCGTCCCACCGCCCCGCAAAGTCGGGAAAATGGGAAGAATCTTCCAGGAGTACGATCGCCCGGTTGTTTTGCTCCCAGGCGTCGTGCAGCCTCGGAAAGTGTTGCGGATACTGAGACTTCAACATCAAATAAGCTTGAGCCAGGGGAATGACGAACGGTTCCATCTGTTGCGGTAAAGGGTCGAGATCGCCACGCTCCCAAGTGTCCGGGGGAGAGAGTTGCAGCGGCCGGCAATCCAAAACCGGGACGGTCGCGATCGCCCCGGATACGAGGGGCGGCAGGGATTCCAAAAGTTGGTATCGCTGTTGGGGGTCCAGATAGGCCCCTTTGGGGATCGAAGCCGGTTGAGGTTTCGGAGTCGCGGTTTCATCCGGGGGGATCTCGGCTTCGGCGTCCGCCGTTTCCGAACCGAGGGCGTCGAGATCCGAGAGGATGCCGGGGTCGAACACCTCCGCCGCCCCGACCTCCTCTTCCTCCGCCCACGGGAAAATGTCGCCCCCGACGGTTTCATCTCCATTTTCCCCCGGGGGGGAAGAAAATGGGGGGGCATCGACGTCGGAATCAATGCCGATCGCGTCGAGTGTCGAAAGTGTCGAATCCCGGTCGCCGGCCCCTCCGCCCGCGAGGCGATTCTCCGGCCCAGACGCTTCGCGAACGACGGTTTGGGTATCCGTCCCGTCCGCGGCGGTTGCCGGGGAAGATGACATCGGGGTGTCGGAATGCCAGGACACGACGGCCAGCCAGACTTTTCCCGTTTGGGCGCCGCAGTTCTCACAGTTGAGGGCGTCGAGCGACACGGTGGCGCCGCACTGGGGACAATGTTGGTGGGTGAGAGACAATCCGCACTTTTGGCAAAATTTATGGGTGTCTGGATTCTCAAACTGACATTGGGGACAAACGAGCATGATGGAATTCCCCGCCGCGACGGTTCCCGTATAAATCTGCATAACCTTTAGCTTCCCATTTTATGCCACAAATTACTGAGAAGGTAGCTCGAACGAAATTCTTTGGGACATCGGAGAGGGGAACAGTTGCGGGACTCCGCCCGGTCATGGCTCGAAGGGAGGGGCAGTTAAAAAAAGCGATTTGCACGGCGGTTGAGGTGGGCCTTGTCGAGTCGGTGGGTCCGCGCGGGCTTCGGAGACCGCCATTGATCCGTCACCAGTCAGGAGAAAGCGATGAAATTACGAGGGTTTTTCACGGTCATGATCTCGACGGCCTTCAGTTGGCGGGCGATCGCCGCCATTTCTCTGCTCCCGGCGATCGCCCAATTTCGGTCTCCCGAGGTGGAGTCCGACCCCGACCGCCGAGAAGCGCAACTGTTTCGCGATCGCGGAATTTCCTTGAAAGCGCTGGTCCCCGCCCGGGGTGGGGTGACGGTCGATCCCCATCCGACGTTCTGGTTTTACATTCCCCCCGCGGCCGACGTGAGCGCCACTTTGGAGGGCTATTTTGTTTTGGAAGATGCCACGAATGGCCCGATCTACGAAACTCGCCCGATCCTGCCGAGGACTGAAACGCTCCTGGCGATCGAGCTGCCGGAGGAGACGTTGCCCCCGTTGGAAATTGGCAAATCCTACCGTTGGTTTTTTACCGTCTGGAATGTCGATCCGGCCTGCGGCAATACGGTGAGCGGCACCGTCGAGCGGGTCGAATCCGATCCGGACTTGAAAGTCGCCTTAGAAAACGCGACCTTCCGAGAGCGTTCCCAATTGTACGCCGATCGCGGTATTTGGTACGATAGTATTTCCACCCTTGCCGAACTCCGCCGGACTAACCCCACGGATACCACCCTCACGACTCAATGGTATGACTTGCTGCGATCGGTGGGGTTGGAAGAATTCGCCGCGGTGCCTTTGACGGATCGATTGTCATCGTCGGAATACAGACCCGCAGACACCGATATTAATCCTTTTCTTCATCCTGGATATGAATCTTCGCCTTGCGATTGATAGTTAAAGAACGACGGTTGGAGTTGAGGGAGTCGGAATGTCAATCCCCCATCCCGGTCAAAATTGGAGTCCAAACGGAACGGTCCGGGCGATCGCGCCGCCGTCAGGTCGATTCGGTTTCCGGGAACCGAATCAATTGCTTGAGCTTCTCCAGAGCCCGCTGCTTGCGCTTCCGCAAGGCCGTTTCCGAGTGATCCGCATATTCGTCGCGGCTTTGGATGTCTCGCCAGGACAACCCTTCGACGACCTTGAGCTGCAACAGTCGCCGATCGCCCGGATTGAGTTGTTGAAATGCCGATTGAATTGCGATCCGCTCGACATTCAACTGTTCCTCCAATTCCAGGCGATCGAGATCGTGCGCTTCCTCGGCGGGATGATTCTCGTCGAGCGGCACCGACCGCCTTCGGGTCCGACTCAACTCTCGAATGTAGTTGTAGGCGGTCGTTCGCACCCAGGATTTTGGAACTCGAATTTCGGCTCCCATTTCGATCTGGCAGACCGCCCGCAGGTAAACTTCACTCAGAATACAGGCTTCGGAGTAGGCGGACTCCAAATGAAATTGCTTCAAACGCATCCGAATGAAGCTGAAAACGGCTTTACCCTCGGAACTCCCAGAATCCAGAAGCTCCCGAAATTCCGCGTCGAAGTCCGACCTCCGGGTTTCCCCGGCGGGCCGTTCCAATGACTGCGTTTCGGAGGTGGCCGACGTCCTGCGATCGTTGGAAGAGATGTGTTGAGTCATAAAACCTGAACTCCATCTACAGCTACCATTAGGTAGAAGGTAGCCTATTCATTAGTGCAGCCCATCAAATGTTTGTGACTTTCATCCGTATATTCACTGATATTCCGGCAATTTGCGTCGCCCGCCGGTTAAACTTGTCACAACCCGGCTCCGCGAGTCACTGTAAACTGAGCGAATCTAATTTTGACCGTTGGACTGTGAAGGAGTCGATCGCCATGCAGAACCCACAAATTCGGGAATCTCGGCAACTTATCATTCGATATCCCTGCGGGGAGAACCAGCGCTGCATTTTGCCTGCGATGATTTGGGTCAGCATTTGTTGAACAAATTTCCCAGTCACAAGACCGGGAACGCGGTCACGTAATAATATGGGATCATTCTTCTGTGTCGTTGATCGTCTCGAACCATTGGGTTCGACTTTCGGAAAGAAATGTGATTCCCCAGTAGATACCCGGGCGCCAGCATCAATCGAAAATTGCGATCGCATCTGAGAGCTTCACAAAACGATCCCCAATTTTGAGATTGGAGATTGAGGGGCTGTCTCAACGGAGTCAGTTTTGGATCAATCGTCTAAAGAGGGAAACTATGCGGGCTCAAACCCCACAAGTCCCGAGACAACTCCACTTGTAAGGATTGTTAGTTTATGTCAGTAAAAACATCGGACAACTTGGAAGATCTGTGTTTCGTCCCCTCTCCGGAAATCTGGGAGATCCTCTTGGAATACCATCGGCTCGCCTCTTCCCACCGCCTGTCTCAGGAAGAGGAAACTAGGCTGGGGCGAATTCTAGATCGAGCTTGTGCGAACGAAGTGATGACTTTTTGGATCGGCGAGATCGACTATCTCATCGGGAAGAATTTGGGTTTATTTACACCCCAAAATTGTCATTCTTATTATAATCAGCAAGCTTGGCTAAAAGAATACCTTACAAATCTAGAATTTACCTGCGATCGCACGTCGAACGATCGCACGTCGGACAGCCGGCGACGACAGCCGACGGGAACCAAAAAATAAGATTCGGATTTGTTTGGGGTCGCCGGACATTCCCCATCCCGACGGGAAATGACTCGCCACGAGTTGTTTCCCGTTTTGCGATCGCCCCGCCCCCTCCACCTGTCACAAATGGGGCGACAAGTTCACTAACTGATGGAGCGCGATCGGGCGGTCCGCGCTCCGATATGAAAAGGAAAAAAATCTAAAATTCTTGACAAATACTACAAAAGTAGTATAATGCGGGTAAAAATTCGATCCCGCCCCCCTTTAGATACCCGTAATTCCTTCGGCTTTTCATAACCGTAGAAACCGCCGATATTTCATTCCGACAGCCCTTTGTGGCGGTCAATATCCAGAATCGAAAGTGAGAGATTGACATCACAATTAACGGAGGAGAACGCCATGACTTGTCCTCAAAATTCATTCGGCGAACCCGCCTGTCACATCACCGCCCACCCCGACCATCCCAACGAAAAATTCTGCGCGACGTGCAATCAACGCTTCGTCGAAAAGCCACCCTTTGAAGCCCTCAACTTCATCATCCTGGCGGCTTTCCTGTTTTGGCTGTTGGTGGCGGTCATCCGGCCGAACCCACAACCCCAATCCGAATCCAACAATCCAGAGGGACCCCTTCCCGTGGACAACCCCGGTCTGAGCATCCAAAGGCCGAAAAACGACAACATCTGAAGAGTCGGAAATCGGGAATTTTAGATTGTAGGGGCGCAAGGCTTGCGCCCCAATCCGGTTGAAGACCCGAACCGCTCGGGAATCAATTCCCCAGCCAATCGCTCCCATCATATCATGTCCGTTAAAATAGTTTTTACAAAAACTATTTTTTGATTCGATAATCAGAAATAAATATGATAACTGATGATCCGAACTTGATATCATCGGTCGATGATTGGGGAGTCCGTCCGGTCAGAAAACCGGATCTGATATCGCTTGTCATTTTTCATTTTTCATTTTTCATTTTTCATTCCGTTCCCGTCCTCAATTTTCGAGTTCAAACCAGGCCCGCACCACTTCCGCCACCGTCCAAGCTTGGGCGAAGCAACCCCGGGGGGACATCGGCGCGTCGGCGTCGAAAATTTCGCTCAGGGTGCCCATGCAGTGGGTGCGGAGGTGGTCGGCCATCGGTTCCAGAAACGATCGCGCCAAAGTGCGATCGCCGTAGACCCCGAAGTGGGCGAGGGCGAACGGCCCGATCAGCCACCCCCAGACGGTCCCCTGGTGGTAGGCGCCGTCCCGTTCCACCAGATCGCCCCCGTAGACGCCCCGATACTTGGGATCGTCGGGGGAGAGGCTGCGGAGGCCGTAGGAGGTCAACAATTTCTGGCCGCAGACGTCCACCACCCGGCGCTGTCGTTCGGGGCTCAGCAGGGGGGGATAGCCTTTTTCGCCGAGTTGGGACAGGGACACGGCAAAAATCTGATTGGGCCGCAGGGAGGCGTCGTCCCCCTCGGGGGAGTCCAGGACGTCGTAACAGTAGCCGAGTTCGTCATTCCAGAAGCGGGAGAACCCCGCCGCCGTCTGTTTTGCCAAATTTTCATAATCTTCGGTGGGCTTGCCCAGGAGTCCCCCAAGGCGCACCATGATTTGCAGGGCGTGATACCACAGGGCATTCACTTCCACGGGTTTTCCGACTCTGGGCGTCACCACCCAATCCCCGACTTTGGCATCCATCCAGGTCAGTTGCAGGCCCGGTTCGCCGGCGCAGATGAGTCCGTCTTCGGGGTCCATGTGGATGTCGTAGCGGGTCCCCTGGCAGTGCCAGTGGATGATGGAGTCCAACACGGGGAAGAGTTCGGCCACGAGGGTTTCATCGTCGGTGAAGTCGAAGTAGGTGCGGACCGCCTCGAAATACCAGAGGGTGGCATCGACGGTGTTGTAGTCCGGGGTGTCCCCGACTTCCGGGAAGCGGTTGGGGATCATCCCGCGCGCGACGTAGCGGGCGAAGGTTTGTAGGATGGTGCGGGCGACGTCGGCCCGTCCCGTGGAGAGGGTCAGTCCCGGCAGGGCGATCGCCGTGTCGCGCCCCCAGTCGCCGAACCAGGGATATCCGGCGATGACGGTTTTTCCGGGGGTGCCGTCGGGTCCGGTGCGATCGACGATGAACTGGTCGGCGGCCAGCACCAGTTGGCGTATCCAGTCAGGGGTTTGTTCGGCGACGGGGGAATTCTGAAATAAGTCGCGATCGTGTTGAAATCGGGATTCCAACTCGGCGGCGACATCCGGGTTGGGATCGGGTTCGGTGCTGGCAATGACGGCGAGCGATCGCCCCGGTTCCAAGGTGACGTGGAAGGTGACGGCGTGGAGGTGATCTTCAAAACAGTCCATCCCCCGGTAGCGTTCGACGGCCAGATCGTAACCGTAGTACCAGGGGTGGCCCGGGGTCGAAATCAGCACTTCCTCATCCGCGCCGCCCCGGGCGAACAGGTACAGCGGGGTCGCCGTCGGGAACGCCCGGATCTGGACTCCTCCGGAAATTGACTCGATCCCGAGTTGCCAATCATCATTCCCGTGGGTATTGTAGTGGTGATCGCGGTGGTTCACCATCGCTTTGATCGCCAAGCTCATGGGTTGGGTCGCCCGGTGCAAGGTATATTGAACGTAGGTCGTATTTTGCCCGTATTTCATCCAAATTCGTTTTTCTAACAGGGCATCCCCACAGGCAAAGTTCCAAACGGGAATCGTGCCGTCGAGTCTGAATCGTTCGATCTGTTTGAAACCTTCCGGGTCAACTTTGCCGTCCGCCCAACGATTTGTGTACAGTGGAAAAAATCGATCGCCATAACTAGCCGTCTCGTCCAACTTTGTCATCAACAGAGTCCGACTGAGGGGCGGCTTCAGGGTGGCGATCAGCAATCCGTGATATCGACGGGTCAGGAGTCCGCCGACGGTGCCGGCGGCATAACCCCCGATGCCATTTGTCATCAACCATTCGCGAGATTCGCTGGCATCAAGATCACCACAAATTTCTCGGCCACACGCTAGAATCATATTTGATTTCCCAACCTATGTTGTGTACATCACTTAAATTTATGACAAATTGGTGCGACAACAGACGAACGTAATTAAAATTTTACATATTATAAAATATCGGCTGCAATCATCCCCCATATTTCCCATCACAAAGCATTAAATTTGACGGCGACATTTCCCAAATTTTTGATGGTGTCATCCCATTCACTCCGCGATCCGGAAACAATTCAAGCGATCAAACAATGAAAGAAAAACTCGGAAACAAAGTGCGACTGCTGAAGCTATCGATGATTACGAGTTCCGCCCTCGGATTGCTTGCGATCGGCAGTCTGACCGCAATTTTAAGCCTGCTGCCACTCTATAATCGCCTCAAACAACAAGAAGAGAAACAACTGATATTTGCGGCTCAAATGATCGCCGTCAGGATTTCCGATCGCGTCGATAAAGCCATCGAAGCGGGGGAGTCCATCGCCAATCGCGACAGTTATCAAAAATTGTTTCCGATGCTCAACTCGGCCGAAAATGTTTCGGCTCAAACCTTGGAAACGATCGAAAATAAATTCCGAGATTTGCTCGATGAGTCCGTCGTCGGAATGGCCTATGTTACAAACGGCGGTACTCCCATTTTAAATGTGGGAGTCCCCATCTCCCCAGAATTTCTGGGCCAACCCAAGGTCAACACGCCTTCGGGTTGGGTCGCCGGTCCCCTCGAAATTGACAATACCCTTCACCTGCTCGTTGGAACTCCCGTCGGAAAAAATAGCGCCCACCTCCTCTTATTTCGGTTGTCGAACATTCAGGATCTCGTCGAAAATCAAATCCGCTTTTCCCCGTCCAACAGCATACTTTTGGCGATCGAAGAAAATCGTCAAGTCCGGCCTTTATCAATTTGGAGCGATCGCCAAACCGACGAAATGGCACGACTGCTCGAAGATCCCGCCATCCCCACGGCCCTCCAAAAGGGAAAGCGCACCGAACCGATCGCCCTCTGGTGCCGCACCTGCGACGATTTTATCGCCTACAGCCCCATCCAAAATATCAATTGGGGGTTGATTGTCGCCGAAAATAAACGGCAACTCTACGGCCCCGTTTACCAACAGATTTCCCTTCTCGGGGGGGGAATGCTGCTCCTGATTTTGCTGGGGACGGGGTGCTTGATATCGGTGCTGCGTCCCCTAGCTAATCGGATGCAGCGGGAAATGTTGGAGCGTCAAAAAGCCGAAGTTGCCCTCCAAAAAGAAAAAGACTTCACCCAAACCCTATTCGACGCCAACCCGGCTTTCTTTATCGTCCTGGATGTCGAAGGTCAGGTGAAGTTAATGAATCCCGTCATGCTCAATACGTTGGGTTACACCCAGGAAGAAGTCGAGGGGATGAATTACACCGCCACTTTCGTCCCCAAAAAAGGGGACAGCTCGTCGTGGATATTCGAGTTGATGGTCAACCGCCGCCTCCCCATCCGCACCGAGGAACACATGGTCGCCCGGGACGGCCGGGAAATTATCGTCGAATGGCACGGTCGAGCGGTTTTTAATGAAGAAACGGGCGAATATGAATATTTCGTGGGGGCCGGTTTGGACGTCACCGACCGCAAGCGGGCCGAGGAAGAATTGCGCCTCCTCCAACAAATTACCCGCGCCGTCAGCATCGCCCCCAACTTCGACGCAGCTTTGCAAGTGGCACTGCATTCGCTGTGTGAAACCACGGGTTGGGAATTCGGGGAAGCCTGGATTCCCAACCCGGAAAAAACCCATCTCGAATACAGTTCAGTGAGCTACGAGTCCCAGGCAAATGCGATCGCATTTCGCCAACGCAGCCGGGAATTTCTCCTCAAGTTCAACGAAGGTTTGCCGGGGCGGGTCTGGGCTTCCCGACAGCCGGAATGGACTCGGGATATTTCCCGGGAATCCCCGGGGAAATTTCCCCGCCGTCAACTCGCCAAAGAGTTCGGGTTCAAAGCCGGATTTGGCGTCCCCATTTTGGCGGACGGGCAAGTGCTGGCCATCTTGGTTTTTTTCCTGTCGGCTCCCCGGGAAAAAGAGCAGCGCCTGGTGGAACTGGTGTCTTCGGTCGCCACGCAGTTGGGTTCCGTTTTTCAACGCAAGCAGGCGGAGGCGAAATATCGCGATATTTTCGAGAATGCGTTGGAGGGAATTTTTCAACTCGATTTGCGGGGGCAATTTATCAGCGCCAATCCCGCTTTGGCGAAAATTTTTGGCTACGAATCGGAAGCGGAATTGATGGCGCGGGGAGCCCAAATTAAATATCTCGACGCCAAAACCAACCGACAATTCATCCACCTCTTGCAAACTCGGGGATCGGTTTCTAATTTTGAAGCTCAGGTTTATCGGCGGGATGGGAGTTCCATCTGGATTTTACAAAATGTCCGGGCGATTTGCAGCGATCGCGACCGGCGGGTACTCTACTACGAAGGGTCAATTATCGAGATGACCCATTTAAAACAAACCGAGGAGAAATTGCGCCACAGCGCCTCCCATGATTCCCTGACCAATTTGTGGAATCGCTCCTTTTTCTTGGAGCGATTGGAGCGTTCGCTCGAACGGTGCCAAAGGGGCGAAAATTACGGGTTCGCCATCTTATTTTTAGATCTAGACGGCTTCAAATTTATCAACGACAGCCTCGGACACGGCATCGGCGACCGCCTCCTGATCGAGATCGGACGGCGGTTGAAAACCTGCATTCGCCCCCAAGATATCCTCGCCCGACTGGGGGGAGATGAGTTCACCGTCCTGCTCGAAAATATCGTCGATCTGACCGAGGCGAACGCCACGGCAGAGCGGATTCAAAAGGCTTTGAGAAGGCCGTTTCTCCTTCAGGAACATCAGGTTTTTACCGGGGCGAGTATCGGCATCGTGCAGGGGACTCCGGACTATGGAAGTTCGCCGGAAGTGTTGCGGGACGCGGACACGGCGATGTATCGCGCCAAACAGCAGGGAAAGGGGTGCTCCGTGGTGTTCGACGCCACCATGCGAACCGATGCCCTCCGGCGTTTGTACCTGCAAACTCAGTTGCGGTTTGCTTTGGAACGGCAAGAATTTCAACTGCATTATCAGCCAATTGTCGAATTGTCGAACGGAAAAATTGCCGGGTTTGAAGCCCTGTTGCGGTGGCAGCATCCGGAAGAGGGATTGATCTCCCCCGCCGAGTTCATTCCTGTGGCGGAAGAGGCGGGATTGATTGTCGAAATTGGCGAATGGGTATTGCGAAAGGCTTGTTATCAGTTGAGCGAGTGGAAGGAACGCTTTTCGATTTATTCTTCGTTGATGATGAGTGTCAATCTTTCCTCGCAGCAATTTACGGCCGATCTGAGCCGCCGCATCGGCCAAATTTTGACCGAAACGGGGGTGGGGGGTTCGGATTTGAAGTTGGAAATTACCGAAACTGCGATCATGGCCGATCCTCAACTGGCGATCGCCACCTTGACTCAACTCAAACACCAGCAAATTAAAATCTGTATCGACGACTTCGGGACCGGTTATTGTTCCCTGGGCTACCTGCACCAATTCCCGGTGGATATCCTCAAAATCGACCGCTCTTTTGTGAGCAAAATTCCCGGCGCGGAAGATAAGCTGGAGATTGTCCGGGTGATCGTCGCCCTCGCCCAGAGCCTGCGGATGGATGCGATCGCGGAGGGGATCGAAACGGCCGAACAACTGCACCAACTCCAACAATTTAACTGCAAATACGGACAGGGTTATTTCTTCTTCCGCCCCCTCAACTGTGAAGCGGTCGAAGCGTTATTGAGTCGCCAAGAAACCGAACTTCAACCCCCCATGTCGCTACAGTAAATTCTATCAGATCCGGTTATTTACCGGACCAACTGCGATCGGGTGTAGGGAGGGGTTAAGGGAAAGGGGGAAAGGGAGGGTGAAAGGAAATTTCCCCGATCGCTGCGGCCACAGATGTTGTGTGGTTAATTTTCAGGATTTGATCTGATCGCAAAAAGCCGAAAATATTAACCTTCTCCATGCCAACTTCGGCGGCGGATGTGATGCCGAATCCCTCGCAACTGTTCGGGAGAAAGGGCGATCGCCTCATCTTCCATCAACCCATTCATCACGTCAAAAACCAGCGGAACCCCCAAACCCAAATCTCGCAATTTCTGTATTTGGTTAAAAACCGTTTCCGGGGTTCCCTCCAACGCCACCCGTCCGCCGTCGATGACAAATACCCAATCCGCCCAGGCTTCCACAAAATCCAAATTGTGGGTCGCCAAAACGACAGTCGTCCCCATCTCTTGAATGCGATTTAAAAGGGTGTGAAAATTGCGAACTTGATAGGGATCGAGGTAGGCAGTTGGTTCGTCCAGAAATAACAATTGCGGTTGTAAAACCATCACGTCGGCGATGGAAACCCGCTTTTTCTGCCCCAAACTCAGATAGTTGATCGGCGCATCGGCTAAACTCATTAAGTCGAAATCCCGCAAAGTTTGCCCGACTCTGCGGGCGATTTCCGACTCGGACAAACCCAGATTGCAGAGTCCGTAGGAAATATCTTCTTCTACGGTCGTCGCCACCAACTGTTGTTCGGGATTTTGGAAGACCAAACCCACCTGTTGGCGCAATTGATTGAGGGAGGTGCGATCGTACTTCAGCGGCTTTCCCCGCCAGCGAATCACCCCTTTTTGGGGCCGATACAACCCGTTCGCAAGCCGAAAAAAGGTGGTTTTTCCGCAGCCGTTGCGACCGATCGCGGCGTGGCGTCGGTGCGACTGAATATCCAGGGTAAAATCCTGAAGGGTCGGGCGCTGATTGCAGGGATAAGTATAGGAAACGCCGTCGAATTCCAATAGGTTATATTCTGGCGACATAAGACCACCCGATACTCACGAACAGCAGCCAACAACCGAATACCGCCTCGGCTGTATATCGGGGGTTCGGTTTGTCCCGGCGAATCGACCAAACCTGCAACTCTCCCCCATATCCCCGCGAGGTCAATCCGAGGGCAATTTGACGGTAATTTTCGAGGGTTTGGTGCAGCAGTTGACCGGCGACAATGCCGGCGCTGCGAAGTCCGGTTTTCCAGTTCCCGTAACCCACCCGCACCTGTTGAGCGATCAGCAGTTGGTTGGCAGTTTCGGTCAACAGGAAAATAAACCGATACATCAGCGTCAGCAGTTCCGCGATCGCACCAGGACAGCCAATTTTTCTCAAAATTCGGATCATTTCCGCGAAGGGAGTCGTCAGCAAAATAAAATACATACAGGAGGTCAACGCCACGGAACGGGTCAGCAGAAAACCGGCTTGTTGGATACCTTGCCGACTACAATAGAGGAAGACATTTCCCAAACTGATTCCCCAGATTACATCGGCTCGGATGGATTCGATATGGGCGACCCAAACTGTCCCCAAAACTAAAGCGGGAAGGCTGGCGAACCAAAACGCCAGGGGAATGGCCTGCAATTTCAGGTAAATGGAAGCCGGAATTTGAGCGTAACCGACGATCCAGATGGCCATCCAGATTGTTATTAAAATTTGCAGGACGGGTGGAGCCGCGAAACCGAAGCAAAATAGCGTCGCCGCAAATAGCAATTTGTGTTCGGGGGGTAAATAACGCAGCCGATTGCTGTAGGCTAGGGAATCAATTTGATGGTGCATTTAAACGGGTCAGTTTTTTCTTTCTTTGCGCCCTTTATACAGGCCGATGACATATCCGACAATTCCGGCGCCGATCGCGGCTTGGGATACAAATAGCAGGCTTTCGACTTCGCCGCTGGGAAGTTCTAGGACGGGTTCAAACCAGGGTTGATAGTCGGGTCGAATTTCCGCGATCGCCTGCTCCGCTTCCCCGTCGGCACCGCCGTATTCTCCCCGCACGAAAATTAAAGGTAAAACCGCCAGGACGATGACAGCCAGAATCATGAGTCCGTTGCCATTTTTGGATGATTTTTCTGAAGGTTGCATCGTTTTTTCCCTAGTTATTGACGTTCAAAAGTTTCAAGGTTTGTAGTTCTTCGGTGGCGTAAGATTGCAGCCAATTCCAAACCAATACTGTCAACAATCCTTCGCTGACGGAGAGGGGCAGTTGGGTGAGGGCAAAAATTCCGGCAAACTTGAGGAAGGAAGCGAGGATGCCGCCGGAAGCGGCGGGAAAGGCGATGGCTAACTGAACTGATGTCACCAGATAAGTTGCCAAACTTCCCAGGGTTGCCGCCGAGAAAATGCCCAATTTCTGCCGTCCGAATTTCAGGGATAATCCATAGATGGCGAAAGCCACCCAGGGGCCGACTACCGCCATCGAAAAGGCGTTGGCACCGAGGGTTGTCAAGCCGCCGTGGGCGAGTAATACGGCTTGAAATAATAGCACCAAACTGCCCAAAACGGTCATCACCCAAGGGCCGAATAAAACCGTCCCCAAACCCGTCCCGGTGGGGTGGGAACAACTGCCGGTGACGGAGGGAATTTTGAGGGCGGAAAGGACGAAACTGAAGGCTCCGGCGAGGGCAATTAAGAGTTTGAGTTCGGGGTGTTCTCGGGTGATTTGGGTGAGCGATCGCAATCCGATCGCGAAAAATGGCAACGCCAACACCCACCAAAAAACCGCCCAGGGAAGGGGCAAAAATCCTTCCATGATGTGCATCGCCTGGGCGGGGGCGGCGGCGCCGATAATGATATAAAAGCTCAACCCTGCCATCGCGGCAAGGTGCAATTTTCGATTCATTTTTCTCATCCGTACCTCGCAGATGTTATGAGTGATGGATCGCGCGATCGGCGGGCATCCTGACTCACAGATTTTGGTTACAATTCTTTACAAAATCTGCTCACAGTTGCGGGACAGCGCCGGATTTTCACCGAACTTTCCCCGTTACCTCCAGGGGCTGTTCCCCCCTGAAACCGACAGTTTTGGTATTGTACCACAGAATCGAACCCAGTCATCATCCAATTAAGTGGGGATGTCAATTTTCTTTTTGAAAATTTCAACTTTCGACGGCTCGTCCCGGCGATTTTTTGCCAAAATTGCGTCGGGTTCCGACCCGAAAACGTCAACTCGGGTCGAGGGTTTGGAATGGTCAACTAAAATATAAATTTCGACCTGCATTTGAGAGTTGCCTCCGCAATGACAATCAAGACCGACCCCAATCTTATTGCAAATAACAGTCTCTTTCCAGGGCTTTTGCGAGTAATTTATTATACTTTTTTTGGGTGACGATATAAGCGCCGAACCGCTCCAGGTGGGGGTTGTTCATTTGGGCATCGAAGAGGATAAAATTCCGCGATCGCAGCCGTTCGACCAACTTCACCATCGCCACTTTCGAGCCTTCCGGAATGTTGAAAAACATCGATTCCCCGATGAATGCCCCGCCGATGACGAGACCCAAAATCCCCCCCGCGAGGCGATCGCCCTGCCAGGTTTCAAAACTGTGGGCCCATCCCGCCTCATTCAACAACCGATAAATGCTCTTCAATTCCGAAGAAATCCAGGTGCTTTCCCGATTGGCGCAGCCCTCCAAAACCCCGTTAAAATCCCGATTGACCGCCACTTCAAAGCGATTTTGATTCAGGGCTCGCCGCAGCGATCGCGGGTAACGGAAGCGATCGTCGAGGGGAATGAGCGCCCGCTCGCGACTCGTATACCACCCCAAAGAATCTTCCCCGTCGTTCGCCATCAAGAAATAGCCCCGGGCGTACCCTTCAATAATTTCCGAGAGGTCATATTGCATATTTTTCTAATTCTGATATGATGAAATAAGGTTGAATATAGAACCGTATTTTTTGTTTCAAATATTATGCTAAAGCAGGATTCTTATCCCGTACTTGAGAACACCTTGGGCAAACTCCTCAATAAAACCGAAAAAGATTGGGGGTATTTACAAATTCAC
Organism: Lyngbya sp. CCY1209; assembly: GCF_035615495.1. Classification (GTDB taxonomy): domain Bacteria; phylum Cyanobacteriota; class Cyanobacteriia; order Cyanobacteriales; family Microcoleaceae; genus Limnospira. The sequence continues at coordinate 21,835 of NZ_JAJENU010000187.1, forward strand.
AAGGTGGAGAACACTTACGCCGTCCGGCTGTCGGGAACCACCGATACAATTTTGCGCTTTCTGAGCAACGAAAATACCCGCTCCTACCGCCTGTTTTGGTATCGGCGGCCCCATCCCTCCGTCTCGATCCAAAGTCGGACTACCAAAAATCAAGTTCTCGATCCGAAAACCAAATCCTACAAGACCAAGAAGTACAAAACCTACCAGGTTTCCTGCAAAGCGGAAGCCAATCCCCTCGAATCTTCCATCAACCGGATCTTCGCCGAACTGGTTCGGGTGCAACTGGTGGAACTGATCCAAGCTAGAATAGACGAACTGAACCGGACGAATCAAATCGAGACGGAGGACACCTTGGAGTCCCCGGTCGTCACCGTGGTTCAACAGTGACCGTTGTTGTCAACGTCAGTTCCAGCCGTTCTTGCAAATCTAAAGAGCCTATGCCTGAACCGCTCAAACCCATCACCCTGCCCCCGGTCGAAAACCCCCGCCAGGAAGGAGAGTGGCTGCAAACAGCCCTGCACGACTGGCTCGATCGCGAATTTATTCCCGAGGCCGTCAACGCGGAAATTGCCGAACGGGCCTCCCAAATCTTCGTCCGCCAGCGGATGGAGGGCGAGAACGATCTGGGTTGCCTCGTGATCGCGATCGTCACGGAGATGGAAGCGTTCGACTTTTCCAAAAGCTTTTTCGGCGAGTTCGCCATCGCCAACGCCGTCAGCGACCTACTCCTCGACAGCCTAGGGTACGAACGCTGCTGCGGCCATTAAAGACAACGGAGCAGAGGGGGCAGAGGAGGCAGAGGAGGCAGAGGGGGGGTTATTTCTTCCTCCGCATCCCGGAGCCTGATTCATCAAAAGTTCAGACTTTTGACTTTTGACTTTTGACTTTTGACTTACAAAACCCCTACCAACTGGACTTGACCACTCCCGGCAACAGTCCCTTGTGGGCCATTTCCCGAATTTGGTTGCGACAGAGTCCGAAATCCCGGTAGTATCCCCGAGGCCGTCCCGTCACCCAGCATCTATTCCGCACCCGAGTCCGGGAGCTGTTGCGGGGCAATTGCTGGATCTGGCGGTGAATCGCCATTTTTTGAGCCTGAGAGGTGGCCGTCCGAAACTGCTCTTTGAGTTCAGCCCGCTTGTCCGAATATTTTTCGACGAGCTGTTTGCGCTTCTTGTCGCGCTCGATCATGCTTTTTTTAGCCATGTCGAAGTGTTAATGCCTCCAAATTTTGAGAGTTTTCCCGTCAGCACTTCCCGGCCGACGGACATAAATCAGACAATTCACAATCATAACACGCCGGCTTTCGGGCCGTACAGATCGCACGGCCGTGGTAGATCAGGCGGATCGACCAATTTTCCCAGTCCGCCTGGGGCAGAAGTTGCATCAAATCCCGCTCGATGCGGATCGGATTTTCCTGTTCCGTCAACCCCAGGCGTCGGCTGAGGCGCCGGACGTGGGTATCCACCGTCACCCCCATGTTGATGCCGTAGGCGTTGGCGAGCACCACATTCGCCGTTTTGCGGGCGACTCCCGGCAACTCCAGCAATTCCTCCATCCGCTTCGGGACTTCCCCGCCGAACTTTTCCACAATCAGGCGAGACGCTTCTTTAATATTGCGGGCCTTGTTGCGATAAAATCCGGTGGACCGCACCAGGGTTTGCACCTCTTCCAAGTCCGCCGTCGCCAGGGAAAAGGCATCGGGGAAGCGGCGAAATAAGGCCGGGGTGACTTGATTGACCCGCTCATCGGTGCACTGGGCCGAGAGCATGGTGGCGACCAACAATTGCAGGGGGGTTTGATAGGCCAACGTACATCCCGCGTCGGGGTAGAGGCGTTTGAGGCGGACCAGAAGTTCCAGGGCCCGCTTGCGATCGCCGATTTTTTTGCGATTCGTCATGGAAAGTTATAAGAGGCAATAGGCAATAGGTGACAGGCAATAGGTGACAGGCAATAGGTGAGAGGCAACGGGAAAGGGGGAATGAGTCAATCTAAAGTTGGGGAGTCGGGGCATTGGGCCTGTCGGTTCGCCAATCCCCTCCCCCCAGTACGGAAGGGCGACCTACTGGAAGAGCGATCGCACCCAGGTGAGATCGGTCAGGTTGGCGGTATCCCGGATGATCAGGAAAATCCCCAATCCCAACAGCAACATCAACCCCGTCTGCATGACGCTTTCTTGGACGCGGCTGGGGAGGGGTTTTCCGCGCAGGGCTTCGATGAGGAGAAACGCCAACTGGCCGCCGTCGAGGGCCGGCAGGGGCAGGATGTTGATGATCGCCAGGTTGATGCTGATCAGGGCGGCGAATTGAAATAAACTGGCGGCGTCCGAACGGGCGATGTCCGCACCGATCGCGACGATGCCCACCGGGCCGGAGAGTTGCCCCGCCGTTTCCCCGAAGTTGTTGATCAGTTGGGAAAATCCTTGCAACGTCAGATCGGTGATGCGCTGGAACTCCGCCGCACCTTTGACAAAGGCGTCGATCGGCCCGTCGGCGCGGTAGCGGACGATTTCGCCGTTGGGGCTCAGTTGCACGCCGATGCGGCCTTTCCCATCTTCTCCGGGTTGCGGGGTGACGGTGACGGGGAGGGTGCGATCGTCCCGTTGAATGGTCATGGGCAGGGGCTGGTTCGGGTGGTTTTGAATCACCTCGATCAGGCGGGTGATGGAGTCCTTAGAGGCGCCGAGTTCCTCCCCGTCCACGGCGACGATCAGATCGTCGGCCCGAATGCCGGCTTGAGCCGCCGCCGAACTGACTTCGCTGGCGACGGCGGGGACCCGCACGCCGGGATCGTAGTTAAATTCCGGGATGCCCACGAGTCCGACCTGGGCGACGAGCAGGAAGTAGGCGAAAATCAAATTGGCGATCACGCCCGCACTGATCACGATCGCGCGATCAAGAATGGGGCGGTTGCTCAACAGGTCCGGGTCGTCCGGCGGGATGGTGCTGTCCGGGTCTTCATCCGGGAACCCCACGAAACCCCCGAGGGGAAAGCCTCTGAGGGCATATTCGGTTTCCGAACCCTGATATTTCCACAAAATCGGCCCGAAGCCGATGGAGAAGCGATTGACGTGAATGTGCTGGAGGCGCGCCGCCATGAAATGGCCGAGTTCATGGACGACAATCAAAATTCCGAGAACCGCGATCGCAGCCAATATTGACATGAATAATTCCGAGTTCAGTAATTAACCAATTCTATTATTCTGACATCTTCCCCAACCCGAAGCCACGGCAAGTCCGGAAATCCGCCCTCAGCCCTCAGCCAGAAAGCTGATCGGGCGACCGCCGGGGCGATCGGGACGGCGACCGATTCTCCAACCCAGACGGTGAAAGGTTTTTCTCCCCGTTGCCTCTTGCCTATTGCCTCTTACCTGCTACACATCCGATTTTTGGACGAACTGACTCAAACCCTGAGTTTCCCGTAAGATAGAAAACATCATCCGCACAAGTTGAAGCTCAAACCGCCCAAACCGTCGTATTTGGCTATGAAACCACCCCTCGCCCGCACCCCCCTCTACGATCTGTCCGTCGAACTCAACGCCCGCATGGTGCCCTTTTCCGGTTGGGAAATGGCGGTGCAGTACACCGGGATCACCCCTGAACACGAAGCCGTGCGATCGCATCTGGGAATGTTCGACATTTCCCACATGGGCAAATTCGCCCTCAAAGGCCAGCAATTAGTCGCCGCCCTCCAACCCCTGGTCCCGTCCGACCTCAGTCGCCTGGAACCGGGTCAAGCCCAGTACACGGTGCTGCTCAATGCCAGTGGCGGCATTTTAGACGACTTCATTTTTTACTATCAAGGCATCGACCGGGCGACCGGAAATCAGCGGGGAATGGCGATCGTCAACGCCGCCACCAAATCCAGAGATAAAGCTTGGATTGTCGCCCATTTAGAAGGAACCGGCGTCGATCTGGACGATTTATCCCGGACGAAAGCGCTGATCGCCGTCCAGGGTCCGGAAGCGGAAGCCGTCCTGCAACCCCTGGTGGAAGCGGACCTGTCGGCGGTGGGGAATTTCGGACACGCGGAAACCACCGTATTGGGAAAACCCGCCTTTATCGCACGGACGGGATACACCGGAGAGGACGGGTTTGAAGTGATGGTCGATCCGCCGACGGGGGTAGACCTGTGGCGTCACCTGTTGGAAGCGGGGGTGACTCCCTGCGGTTTGGGAGCCAGAGATACCCTGCGACTCGAAGCGGCGATGGCCCTGTACGGACAGGATATCGACACCCACACGACTCCGTTGGAAGCCGGGTTGCGGTGGCTGGTCCACCTGGACGACAAGGGAGACTTTATCGGGCGATCGGTTTTGGAACAACAGAAAGCAAAGGGAGTGTCCCGGCGCCTGGTGGGGTTGGAAATGCAGGGGCGCCACATCGCCCGCCACGGCTATTCGGTGAAGGCGGACGGGGAAATCGTCGGGGAAGTCACCAGTGGCACCATGTCCCCCACCCTCAAAAAAGCGATCGCCCTGGCCTACGTCCCGGCGGAATTGGCGAAAGTCGGCCGGGAATTGGAAGTGCAAATTCGCAAAAAAACCTACCCCGCCAAAGTAGTCAAGCGGCCCTTTTATCGATCGCCGCATCGGTGAGGGAGTCAGAATAATTGATCATTGAAAATTGACAATTATCAATCAATCCCCCCTCGGCCCCCCCAAAACCAATAATCTGCGAAAATCTGCGAAATCTGCGGACAAAAAGGGAGAAATTGATCATGAGCAAATTACTCCATGCAACTTACCACAATGGCAGCTTAATCCTCGATGAAAAACTGGATTCAGCCCTAGAAGGCCAAAAGCTGACCTTGATGCTGGTCGAAGATGCGGAATCTTCTGCTCAGTCCGAGATGGAACCCAAAGAACGGACACAGAAATTCCTGGAGTGGGCACAACAATATTCTGCCAAACTGCCGCCCGATTATAAATTTGATCGGGAAGAAGCCCATGAGCGATAACATATTTCTAGATACAAAAAACTGCAACAAACGATTAAGTCCTTCATTCGCCCGGGTGAACACAATCGAGATCCCTTTAGAAACCCGGTTTCTCGGTCATCTTTTCCCGACTCCTACTTTACGAATTGGCGATCGCATAATAGACCAACTGCGCCATCCGGCCGCGGAGGGTTTCCAAACCCAGGGCTTTGGCCGCCGAGATGAACACCGCCTGGGGGTACTCTTCCTGGGCGAACCGCAATGTCTCCCCATCGACGCGATCGATCTTGTTGAACGCCAGCAGCGCGGGGCCGGGGGTGATCGGCATTTGGGTCAAAATTTCCATCACCGAGCGGATCTGGGCCTGCCATGCGGGGTGGGAGAGATCGACGACGTGCAGTAAGGCGTCCGCGTCGGTGACTTCCTCCAGGGTGGCGCGGAAGGCGTCAATTAAGGCTGGCGGCAGTTCGTGGATGAATCCCACCGTGTCGGTGAGGACGATAGTTTGGGCCTCCCCCGTCACCGCGTCGGGGATGGTGAGGCGGCGGGTGGTGGGGTCGAGGGTGGCGAAGAGTTGGTCGGCGGTGTAGATTTCGGAGGAGGTGAGGACGTTCAACAGGGTGGATTTTCCGGCGTTGGTGTACCCGACGATCGCCACCGTGGGGACTTCCTGGCGCTGACGTCGCTGCCTCAAGCGCGATCGGTGGGCCTGGAGTTGGTTGACTTCCTTCTGCAACCGGGCGATCCGTCGCTGGATGGCCCGCCGTTCCGTCTCCAGTTTGGTTTCCCCCGGCCCCCGAGTGCCGATGCCGCCCCCCAGTCGGGACATAGCTTCCCCCCGTCCGGTGAGGCGGGGCAGGCTGTATTCGAGTTGGGCGAGTTCCACCTGCAATTTCCCGGCGCCGGACTGGGCCCGCTGGGCGAAAATATCCAAAATCACTTCGGTGCGATCGACCACCCGCACGCCGATGCGGGTTTCCAGGTTGCGGACTTGGGCCGGGGACAGGTCGCGATCGAATACGATCAGGGTGGCGCCGAAGGTTTGGGCGGCGAGGGCGATTTCCTGGGTTTTCCCCTCTCCGACGACGGTTTGGGGGTGAGGGCGCGATCGCTTCTGTCGCAAGGTTTGCAGCACCCGTCCCCCGGCCGTATCCACGAGGCGGGCCAATTCTTCCAACCCCTCCTCGAACCGTTGGGACGAAACGTCCGCTGTCTGCACCCCCACCAGCAGCACCCGATCCTGGTCGGACTTGACATCTCGGGCGACAAATTCCCGCTGAAATTCGGCTTCGAGCCCGTCCACCAAATCCAGAAAATCCTGGTTGGAGAGGACGTCGAGGCTGGTGGAGGGGGAGACGTAGTAGGGGACGGGTGAGAGAGGATTGTCCAGGTGGGTTTCGTTTTCCTCGTCTTCTTGTTGGGGGAGGAGATGGGCCAAATAACAATCTTTGACATAGCCGGTGCCGCCGCCCCCCCGGCGCTCAAATCCCGTCCCCGTCAGGGTCAAGATGGCGAGGACGTCAAGGCGCTGCATTGCCATCGCCGTCAGGGCCGATTCTCGGGGCGGTTCCGATTTGGACTGGGTGGCGATGCAGCGGATGCCGCTCAGACGGCCATTTCCGTAGCGCGGCAGTTCCAGGGGGGGGATGCGGGTTTGGCGGGGGCTTCCCACCCCGACGCGGATCACCTGTCCCCGGCGGTTGATGTAGGCGCAGACGGGTTCGCCGATGTCCGTACTGGCGGCGGCGAGTCGCTGGGCAAACTCCGGCGTCGTGATGCGATCGCCCGGTATCCGCTGGTGATACAGGCGCTGGAGTTGCTTGAGCTGACTGGGCTTGAGACCTTGCAGGTTCCCGTAGATCGTTTCGATAGGCGCTCCTTTTTTAATGCACTCAAAACTGTGATTATAACAAAATTTGACCGCCTGCGGGGGGGAGCCACTAAAACAGTAGGGGCGAAAAATCTTTCGCCCCTACCGGTTTCTTCATCCCCAACCGTAGCTAGAAACCGGGTTTCTACCCGCATTTCTCATCCCCCCAAAAAAACTCTCATAGAAACCCGGTTTCTTCATCCTCA
>NZ_JAJENU010000188.1:0-13968 GCF_035615495.1 Lyngbya sp. CCY1209
AAAAGCTGTAGGGGCAAGCCTCTGCGCTTGCCCAAATGAATGAAAAAAAGCTGTAGGGGCAAGCCTCTGCGCTTGCCCATTTCCTCAAAAAATGCGATCGCACCAATTAAGATTCGGTGGTGTGTCCGGCTTTGGCGATCGCGGCGCGGATGTCCTCCTCGGAAGCATTGCCGTCAATGCTGACCAATTTTGTATTCAAATCCACATTGACATCGGCGTTGCCGTCAACGTTGTGAATGGCTTTGGTGACGCTGTTGGCGCAGGCGTCACAGACCATCGAGGGAACTTTCAGTTGTATGGTCATAATCCTCCGTGAGTCGAGTTTCTTTTATCTTGCAGGAAAAATGGATTTCGTGCGGAACCGATCGCATTTAATTTTAAATTGGCATCCGCATCGTACAGGCAAGATGCCCGTGCTACACGATTTTAACCCCCACAGGCGGCGAGTAAATCCCGGTGAATCGCTTCCGATGCCGCCACGATCAATCCGGGCCGGCTGTAATCCTCGCAGGCGTGGAGGGGAGGGAGGGGCGAACCGTCCGAGGTGGTGACGATGCAGCCGGCTTCTTTTGCCATAAACGCCAATAACGCCCCGTCGATAAACTTACCCGCCCGAATCGCCGCCCCGCACAGGTCGCCGCCGAACATCCCGTTTATATTGGGGATTTGGCGATCGCTGGAATAGTCCATTTCCACATCGACGGCGGTGTAGCGATCGCCCAGACGGGACTTGAGGTGACTCATCCCGACACCCAACAGGACGGCGGACTTTAAAGGTTGAATTTTTAAGGGCGTACATTGGTCGAAATCCACATTCAGCGCACCTTTAAAAACCCCCTCTCCCCGGAAGGCGTAAAAATAGGTATTCTCGCCGGGAGAAATCGCCAGGGCGGCTTCAAATTCATCCGCGTTCAAAACCCCCAACAAAATCTGATAGTTGGAGTGTCCGTCGAGATAAAATTTGGTCCCGTCGATGGGGTCCAGGGTGACGAGGTAATCGCCGGGGGGGCCGAGTTCGGTGCTGCGAAAATATTTGGTATTGGGAGAGCGATCGAGTTCTTCTCCATAAAAACGGATATCCGGAAATGTGCCCAGCAGCACCACTTCCACAAAATTTTGAATCGACAAGTCGGCATCGCTGAGGGCTTGGGCAAAAAAATTATCGCCTTCCTTGACGGGGAGGGCAGTAATTTTGGGTTGGATGAAACGGGCGTAAGCCGCCGCGGCCCGCAAGGGGGGCAGCAGGGTTTCTAAGATTTGTCTGGGCGATGGTGTGGACATGGTTCGGATGGTTGATAGAGGGCGATCGGTCTGATTGTATAAAACCACTTTCTCGCACATCTGACAAGGGAGATGTTGCATGAACGATGCTATAATCGAATCAATTTAACAATCGACCTCAAATTTCCCATGAAAACAAAAACATTGACTGCCATCATTTATAAAGAAGATGATCTGTATGTGGCGGAGTGTCCGGAAGTCGGAACGGTCGATCAAGGGGAAACCATAGAGGAAGCGATCGCCAATCTCAAAGGGGCGACTCGGCTTTATCTTGAAGAATGTCCCCGAGAAGAAATTCGCCCCGGTTCACCGCCATCTCCGGCAAGGTCAATCCAAAATAATTTGAGCTAAAATAACAAGGTAAAGAGGTTCGCTGATGAGCGTCAATTATATTTTAAGCCAATATATAGAGGCGGCTCTGTATCAAGCCATTTACGACAAGCTTGAGGACGGTACTTTCGTCGGCAAAATTCCTGCCTGCAAAGGCGTTATCGCATTTGAAAACACGCTGCGGCAGTGTGAAAATGAGTTGCGATCGACTCTAGAAGATTGGATTCTGTTGGGGCTGAAACTCGGTCACTCCCTGCCAATTATTGACGACATCAATCTCAACGAGGAGCCGATTCGTGAGCCGGTGGACACCCTGTAAACGTCGGGATTTTATCAAAAAATTGCGACGGCTAGGATTTGACGGGCCTTTTTCTGGAACTCGACATCAATTTATGGTCTTCAATGACAATCGATTAACCATCCCCTCTAACAATGAGTATTCTGTAGCTCAATTGCGGATGATGATTCGAGAAGTCGAGGAAATTGTCGATCGCTCCATTTCGTTTGAAGAGTGGGTTGATTTATAGACGATTGTCACCAGCTCCGATGTGTTCCTCAGCTTACCATTGAGAAACCGGGTTTCTCCAAACCATCCGAGAAACCCGGTTTCTAATTAACTACGATCGCACAATTTAGCCGATTTCAACTTTGACGACCTTATTCTTTTCTTCCTCGGCTTTGGGAAGCATTACATTGAGAATACCGTCTTTATATTCGGCTTTGACTTCCGAGTTTTTGATGCGGCCGGGGAGGGGAATCACGCGCCGGAATTGGCCGTAACGGAACTCCGTGCGAGTTTTACCGTTCTCCTCCGTTTTGGTTTCCGATTTGCGATCGCCGCCGATGGAAATCGCCTCGGCAGTCACCTCAATCTCGATGTCCTTTGCATCCATTCCGGGCACTTCCAACCGCAGTTCGTAGCCGTCCTCTGTTTCGCTCAATTCGGCGGGGGGAACGAACGCCAACCCCCGGCTATTGTCCCGGACGGTGGGGGTGATAAATTGGTCGAATAGCTGGTTGAATTCCCGCTGTAACGTATCGATTTCATTAAAGGGTTGCCAACGAACGATAGACATATCTCTCATCTCCTGATTAGCTTCAACTTTCATGTTTTAAGTGTAAGCTTTCCGCCAGAAGATCGCCGTTCGGTTTTGCGAACCAAACCATCCAAAACACCGTACTTTTGTGGGGGGAGTCGGGAGTCGAGAATCGGGAGTCGGGGGAGAGATTAAATTCGGGATACCGACCTTAAAAAGGAATGTCGGTCGGGTTCGGAACCGCAAAAACCGGCAGAATTGGGAGGGTTTGAAGCTGCCTTCCGCGATCGCCGCCCGACCGACCGTTATTCGGTTAACCGGATATCCCGGATATCAGATCAATCCACCCAGTCTTTCGCCCGGGCGATCGCCTTTTGCCACATTTCAAAATTATCCCGAGCCTGTTGTGTCCCCTCTCCCGGTTCAAACACGCGATCAACCTTTCGCCGTCCGATCAAATCGTCGTAACTGTCCCAAAACCCGATCGCCAAACCCGCGCCGAACGCCGCCCCCTGGGCCGTCGCGTCCAAAATCGCCGGACGTTCCACCGGAATCCCCAGCAAGTCCGCCTGGAACTGCATCAGGAAATTATTCCGGGAGGCGCCGCCGTCCACCTTCAGCAGGGAAATAGACGTATCACAATCCTTATTCATCGCCTCAACCACCTCGTGCACCTGGTAGGCGATGGACTCCAAAACGGCCCGCACCATGTGCTCCCGTCGCACGCCGCCGGTAATCCCCATAAAAGAACCCCGGGCGCTCATGTCCCAGTGGGGCGCCCCCAAACCGCTGAGGGCCGGGACGAAATAGACTCCGTTGGTGTCCGGCACCTGGCGGCACAACCCGTCCGTTTCCCCCGCCGAGTCGATCAGTTTAATGCCGTCCCGCAACCACTGGATGCAGGCCCCCGTGGTGAACATGGCGCCTTCGAGGGCGTAGTTGGCCTTCATCGGACCCCCGTTGCCGTCCCACGTCCAGGCCACCGTCGAGAGGAGTTGATTGTGCGATCGCGTCAGTTGGTCCCCCATCTGCGAAATTAGGAAACACCCCGTCCCGTAGGTACATTTGAGCATCCCCGGTTCCGCGCACCCGTGGGCGAACAGGGCCGCCTGCTGGTCCCCAAAAATGGCGGTGATGGGAATTCCCACCCCGAACAGATTCGGGTCCGTCTTCCCGAACAGCCCCATACTGGGCTTGATTTCGGGCATCATGGAAGCCGGAATGTCGAACAGTTTCAGCAGATCCGGGCTCCAGTCCCCCCGATCCAAATTCATCAACATGGTGCGGCTGGCGTTGCTGTGGTCCGTGGCGTGAACCTTGCCCCCCGTCAGCTTCCACAGCGTCCAAGTGTCCACCGTCCCCGCCAAAACGTTATCCCAGTTGACATCGGGTTTTTCCCGCTTCACCCAATCCATCAACCAGGACAACTTCGTCGCCGAAAAATAGGCGTCGAGGACCAGTCCCGTCCGTTCCTGAATCATCTCGGCTTTTCCCTGTCCGGCCAATTCCCGGCACATGGGGGCCGTGCGCCGGTCCTGCCAGACGATCGCATTGTGGAGGGGTTCCCCGGTGGTTTTGTCCCACAACATACAGGTTTCCCGCTGCACCGTCAGCCCGATCGCCTGGACCTGGGTGGGGGAAATGCCCGTATCCCGGAACACCCGCTGCATCATCTCGTAGAGATCTTCCCAAATCTCGTTGGGGTCGTGTTCCAGCCAACCCGGTTTGGGGTAATGTTGTTTGAGTTCCTTGTAAGCTTGACCCGCAATCGAACCTTCGGCATTAAACAGAATCGCCCGATTGCCTGTCGTACCCAGGTCAAGCGCCAGGATATATTGAGCGTTTGGTGTCGTCATGATTAATTATTCTGAAAACTTACAACAAGAATAGATGCGGGTCTGTTTCCAGATATACCAAAGCCGGCGTGCGATCGCGCCGTTTCTTACCAATTTGTGACATCTTTCCTCCCGCCGTGGGGGCAGTGCCTCTGTGCCTGCCCGAATGGGGTGTGGGGGAGCGGAGGGAGCGGAGGAAGCGGAGGGAGCGGAGGGAGCGGAGGGAGCGGAGGAAGCGGAGGAAGCGGAGGGAGCGGAGGAAGCGGAGGGAGCGGAGGAAGCGGAGGGAGCGGAGAAACAGGTTGAACATCTGCACCGCTTGGGAATCAATTCCCAAGCTAATAGCAAAAATCATCTGAAGATGATTGGGGAGTTTACAGATCTGATCAAAACTTTCCTCCTCTGCCTCCTCTGCCCCTGGAGCCCCTGGAGCCCCCTCCGCCCCAGTCCTGCATCTTTTCCGTATGGAGATAAAATAAAGGCACACAGAGCCTCTCAAAGATTTTCATTGTCGTCACTCGCCATTTGCATACGCCATCATGCTCACTGACCGACTGCCCAACCGACCGCTCTCCCAACTGGCGCTGATTCCGGCGATCGCGATCGCCTTCGCCACCGTCATTTTCACCGAAGCAGTCTTCGCCCCCTCCCCGAGTCGCGCCCAGACTGCCGCCGCCACCCCCCAAGCCCCCGGCCGCGCCATGACCGTCCGCTCCGACATCCAGGAAGCCGACGCCAACACGGGGATTGTCACGGCTAGAGGCAACGTGCAAATTGACTACCCCGCCCGCAACATCCAGGCCACCGCGGCCCAGGCCCAATACTTCAGCCGGGAGCGCCGCATCGTCCTCAGCGGCGACGTCTTCGTTTTGCAGGAGGGAAACAGCATCAGGGGAGAAACCGTCACCTATCTCATCGACGAGGGGCGGTTCATCGCCACCCCCGAAGGCGGCGGACAGGTGGAGTCCATTTATCTGGTCCCCGACGACACGGCCGGCCCCAAAACTGCGGACACCGAGCCCTTCAACCCCAAACCCGCCTTCAAAAATCCCTTGAGTTCTCCGTCGAGTCAGGCTCAGTAATCGGAGAATTTGAAAGGATTCGGCAGGAATGGCGATCGAACCGACGTGCTACCCTGGAGAGTCAGTCAACTTGTGGAATCCTGCTGAACGGCGATGAGAATTGTGCTGGAGAACATTCACAAAACCTATGGAAAGCGCACCGTCGTCAGTCGGGTGAACCTAGCGATCGCCCAGGGAGAAATCGTCGGCCTCCTCGGTCCCAACGGCGCCGGGAAGACCACCACCTTCTACATCGCCACGGGATTGGAAAAACCCACCCAGGGGAGCGTCTACCTCGACGATCGCGATATCACCGACTTGCCGATGCACAGGCGGGCCCGACTCGGCATCGGCTATCTCGCCCAGGAAGCCAGCATTTTCCGCCATCTCAGCGTCCGGGATAACATCCTGCTGATCCTGCAACAAACCCGCGTCCCCCGCCCCCTGTGGGAACACCGGCTCGACAGCCTGTTGCGGGATTTCCGCCTGGAAAAAGTCGCCTGCAACTTGGGCATCCAGGTGTCCGGGGGGGAGCGGCGGCGGACGGAACTGGCCCGCGCCCTGGCATCGGGACCCGAACCCCCCCACTTTTTGCTGCTGGACGAACCCTTCGCCGGGGTCGATCCCATCGCGGTGTCGGAGATGCAGGCGATCGTGGCTTCTTTGCGCGATCGCAACATGGGCATCCTGATCACCGATCACAACGTCCGCGAAACCCTGGCGATCACCGATCGCGCCTACATCATGCGGGACGGACAAATTTTTGCCTCTGGCGTAGCCGAAGAACTCTACAATAATCCCCTAGTGCGACAGTATTATCTCGGTGACAATTTCCAGTTATGAAATTATCGGTTTCAAAATCTCTAAATTCTGCCTCATTTCGACTCCCCAATTTATCAGTCCTGGATCGGTACATCATCCAAGAACTGATCCCCCCCTTTCTCTTTGGCGTAGGATTGTTCACCTCCGTTGCCGTCACCGTCGGCACCGTCTTTGAACTGGTGCGAAAAGTCGCCGAATCCGGCCTTCCGGTGGGCATTGCCTTTCAAGTCTTCCTGCTGAAAATGCCCGATTTCATCGTCCTCGCCTTCCCGATGTCGATGATTTTAACCACCCTGATGGTGTACGGGCGCCTGTCCAGCGACAGCGAATTGATCGCCCTCCGCAGTTGCGGGATCAGCATTTACCGCCTCGTCATTCCCGCCGTCATTTTCAGCTTCTTCGTCACCGGGCTCACCTTCGCCTTCAACGAACTGATCGTCCCCGCCGCCAACTATCGCGCCTCATACACCTTAGAAAGAGCCCTCAACCAAGACGAAATCCCTATCCGAGAACATAATATTTTTTACCCCGAATATCAGCGGGTACGCCTCCCAGATTCCGATAAAAAAGTCAACGTTTTGGTGCGGCTATTCTACGCGGAAGAATTCGAGAACGGCGAAATGCAGGGCGTCACAATCCTCGATCGCTCCCGAGAAGGCATCACCCAAATTATCTCCTCAGAAAGCGCCGTTTGGAACCCCACCCAAACCACCTGGGATTTCTACGAAGGCACCGTTTATCTCGTCGATCCGGACGGGTCTTATCGCAACATCGCCCGCTTCGACCACAAGGAATTGCACCTCTCTCGCGCCCCCTTAGATTTGGCATCCGACGATCGCGAATACGGCGAAATGAACATCGCCCAAACCCAAGAATACCTGCAATTGATGAAGATGAGCGGCGACCAAAAGAAGGTGATCAAAACCCAAGTCCGCATCCAACAAAAGTACGCCCTCCCCTTCGTCTGCGTGGTGTTCGGACTCCTCGGCGCCTCCCTCGGTTCCCGCCCCGGCCGCACCAACCGCGCCACCAGTTTCGGCGTCAGCGTCATGATCATTTTCGCCTATTATTTACTCTCCTTTATCACCGGCGCGATGGGTCAGAAAGCCATCCTCAGTCCGTTCATGGCGGCTTGGCTTCCCACCCTGTTGGGTTTGGGCGTCGCCGGTTTTTTCCTGTACCGGACTTCGGAGTGAAATTGTGGGGGCGTCATACGCTCCCAGAGCATTTCAGGAGTGATTCATTCAACTAACTCATGTAGCAGTTGGCTTTCACAAACTTTTCCGCCACTGCCGCCACCTCCGCGTTTTCCACATCGGGGGGATTCCAGGGCAATTTTATCTGTCCCGGCGAGGTTTTCTTTTTCCCTCGAATCACTTTCGGTAAAAACTTGCTGCCCCAGTGATATACTCTTTTCCCCCCTTTTTCCAAGGGGGGTTAGGGGGGATTCTCCGACTCTTTAAATTGACGGACGATCCCCCTAAATCCCCCTTCAAAAGGGGGACTTTGAGATCCGGCCCTCACCCCCAGCCCCTCTCCCAATTCTGGGCGAGGGGAGAATAAAAGTCCCCCAAAGTTGGGGGATTTAGGGGGCTTGAGATACTCGTAAAGCCCTCACCCCCAGCCCCTCTCCCAATTCTGGGCGAGGGGAGTCAAGTTGAGTCTTTTCGGTTTCTGAAACGAACTGCTATTCTTGTCAATGGCGGGACAAACCCGATCGCATTTCAACTCCAAACTCGACGCAAATCCAACACGAAACCGGGCAAAACGTCTTCACCGGATACCTCGGCGGGACTTGACAACACCTCCACCTCCAACCCCGGCCGATAAATTTCCGCCGTTCGATTTTGCGGATCGATTAACCAACCCAATTTCGCCCCATTATCCACATACTCCCGCATTTTTTCTTGCAGCGATTTTAGCGTATCCGAATCCGATCGCAACTCCACCACGAAATCCGGACAGATATTCGCGAAGGTTCCCTTTTGTTCCGGTGTGAGTGCATCCCAACGTTCCGGACTAATCCAAGACGCATCGGGGGCGCGAGTCGCACCATTGGGTAAAATAAACCCCGTCGAGGATTCAAAAACCTCCCCCGGTTCCCCCGCATTTCGCCACCAGAGATACAACTCTCCCGAAATCCTGCTATTGCGTTTTCCCGTTTCCCAACCCGTCGGCGGATTCACAATTAACTCTCCTTTCGCGGTTCTTTCTAATCTCAATTCGGGATTGGTTGAAGCCAGGTCGGTAAACTGTTCTTGGGTGACATGGAGTCGAATTTTTTTCGGCAAATTGAGCGATAAAGTTTCGGTTTCCGGTTTGGTATTTGTCCGTACCATCGTAACCTCTTCTATCCTAGAGAATTTTCCAAGGGACGATCCGACCCATTAATGAACCCATTTTATCCGATAGTTTTTCCGTTGGGTTGAGGTGCGAACCCAACTTACACAATTTAGAAGCGACTGGTGAGGAGTAGAAACCGGGTTTCTTTGAAGCGATCGCGGGAGAACCCGTCAACTCGGGTAGAAACCCGGTTTCTGATCAGTGGCGGGGGTCACAAAATAGAAAATTCGCCATTTCCCCGTAAAATAAATATGAGAATCCCGACCCCCCAATGTCCATGACCCCCACATCCGATCGCACCCTCCCAACCATCACCATTCGCCCCTACCGCGATCGCGATTGGGAAGGGGTCTGTCGGGTCCACGATCGCGCCCAACCCGCCGAATTCCAGGGGTCCTGCGACCTCCGGGGGATGCGACCCCTCGCCAAAAATCCCCACATCGCCAAGCTATTTCCCCTCTGCCGCAAGTTCGTCGCCTGCGAGGGCAAAAAAGTCGTCGGCATCATGGCGCTCTATGAGCGCTACATCATCCTCCTCTACATCGATCCCGACTACCAGGGTCGCGGCATCGGCGGGCGCCTGCTACAGTTGGCGATCAACCTCATCGGTTCCCCCACCTGGACGATTGTGATGGCGGGGAACCGAAACGCGATCGGCTTCTACGAAAAATTCGGGTTTCGCAAAGTCGAAGCCTTCGAGAATACCGTCTCCGGCTATCCCTGTACCTTCGTGCGGATGAAGCGATACAATCAATAGCCATGAAATACCCAGCACCCACCAACCACATCCCGCCCCACACCTGGAACCGTCCCATCGGACTGGGATGGGAAAACCCCTATACCGTCCGCTACGCCAGCAATTTGGACGATGGCCCCTGGCACGGGATGCCCTTGGGCGGGTTCGGGGCGGGTTGCATCGGCCGATCGCATCGCGGGGACTTCAACCTCTGGCATCTCGACGGCGGCGAGCACGTTTTTCGCACCCTCCCGGGCTGTCAATTCAGCGTATTCGAGGAGACGGAAGCCGGACGTCAGGCCTACGCCCTCTGTACGGAACCGCCCTCGGACGGCAGTTTATCCGCCTGGAATTGGTATCCCGCCTCGACGGAAACCACCTCCACCGGAACCTATCACGCCCTCTATCCCCGCAGTTGGTTCGTCTATGAAAATATCTTTCAAACTCAATTAACCTGCGAACAATTCTCCCCGGTTTGGGCGGGCAATTATCAAGAAACCAGCTATCCGATCGCCGTTTTTGAATGGGTCGCCCACAACCCCACCGACAAGTTAATGACCATCAGCATCATGCTGACCTGGGAAAATACCGTGGGCTGGTTCACCAACGCTTTGGACACCCCGCCGGTCACGGTTCGGGACGATGGCAGTCCCGTTTACGACTATCGACCCAAATGGGGGGATTCCCTCGGAAATTATAATCGCCTGGTGGAGGATTTCCACCGCGTCGGTTGCGTGATGAGTCGTTTGAATGTGGATGACGAGGTGGGGGAAGGCGACGGCCAGATCGCGATCGCCACCATCACCAACCCCGCCGTCGAGGTGTATTACCAAACCCGCTGGAACCCCAAAGGCACGGGGGCCGACGTTTGGGAGTATTTCGCCAAGGACGGGACCCTGCTGGATGAGGAAGACGAACAACCCGCCAGAGAAGGGGAACGGAGTGGCGTGGCGTTGGCGGTTCGGGTGATGCTGCGGCCGGGAAAAACCCGCAAAATCCCGTTTTTTATCGCCTGGGATCTACCCATCACCGAGTTTGAACGGGGGGTCAGCTACTACCGCCGCTACACCGACTTTTTCGGGCGGACGGGCCGAAATGCCTGGTCGATGATCCGGACGGCGATGAAGCATTCGGATACTTGGCTGGAGAATATCGAGGCTTGGCAAAAACCGATCCGCGATCGCGACGATTTGCCCCCGTGGTTCAAAATGGCGTTATTCAACGAATTGTACGTCCTCACCGCCGGGGGGACGCTGTGGACGGCGGCGGACGAGGAACAGCCCATCGGTCGATTTGCGGTGTTGGAATGTCTGGATTATCGTTGGTATGAGAGTCTGGACGTGCGGCTGTACGGGTCTTTCGCCCTGTTGATGCTGTGGCCGGAGTTGGAAAAATCGGTGCTGCGGACCTTCGCGAGGGCGATCGCAACTAGAGATCATACCCCCCGAATTATCGGCTACAATCAGGCCGAAGCCATCCGCAAAGCCGCCGGGGCGACTCCCCACGACCTCGGGGCGCCCAACGAACATCCCTGGGAAAAGACGAATTACACCAGCTATCAGGACTGCAATTTGTGGAAGGATCTGCCCTGCGATTTTGTGTTGCAGGTGTATCGGGATTATCAGTTGGCGGGGGATGACAATCTGGAATTTTTGCGGGACTGTTGGCCGGCAATCGTGGAAACTCTCGCCTATTTGAAAACGTTCGATCGCGACGGGGACGGCATCCCGGAAAATGGCGGGGCGCCGGATCAGACCTTCGATGATTGGCGGTTGCGGGGGGTGAGTGCCTACTGCGGCGGGTTGTGGTTGGCGGCGTTGGAAGCCGCGATCGCGATCGGGAAAATTTTGGCATCGGAATCGGAGGAGATCACCCCAAACCCCAAAGATGCGATCGCCACCTATCAAAATTGGCTGGAATTAGCCCAACCTATTTATGAGGAAAAGCTGTGGAATGGCAGTTATTATTGCCTCGACAGCGAAAGCGGTTCGGATGTGGTGATGGCGGACCAACTCTGCGGCCAATTTTACGCGGCCCTGCTCAACTTGCCGGATATCGTGTCCCGCGATCGGGCGCTCACAGCCCTGAGAACGGTTTACGAGTCCTGTTTCAAAAATTTTCATGACGGCAGATTCGGAGCCGCCAACGGCGTGAAACCGACCGGAGAAGCGGAAAATCCGGACGACACCCACCCCTTGGAGGTGTGGACGGGGATCAATTTCGGCCTGGGGGCGTTCATGATCCAAATGGGGATGAAAAACGAGGCGTTCCAACTCGCCGAAGCGGTGGTCCGCCAAGTCTACGACAACGGACTCCAGTTTCGCACCCCCGAGGCGATCACGGCGGCGGGTACATTCCGGGCCAGCCACTACCTGCGGGCGATGGCGATTTGGGCCATGTATGGCGCCGCGTGCACCTCATAGAAATAATGAGGAAAGGAAAGCGAGGGCAGAAGAAAAAATTTTTGAATTTACCCCATTCCCCATTCCCTATTCCCCATTTCCTATTCCCCAACTACCCGCGATCGGTAATATTCGCCCACTGCGGGAAGGAAGGCGGAAAGAAATTGATCTCGTAGCCGGAATCTTCCCACTCCTTCACCCACAGGGGGACTTTGCCGCCGTCGGGGGTGGAGGCGAAGAGTCGGGCTTCGATCTCGACGATGTAAAAGATCTGCTTTAGGGTGTCTCCTCTGTCCAAGGCATCGCTGAGGATTTCGTCCAATTCGGGATCGACTCGTTTGACCCGGGTTTTGTCCCCTTCGGTCCAGACCAGTTTCAGGGATTTCAGGCTGCGGGGACTCAGGGCAGTTTTGAAGTAGACCCGCTTCAGGGTGGCGACCGGCGCCAGACTGCGTTCGATTCGGCGAATTTGTTGCAGTCGGAGGAAGTGCCACTCGGCGAGGCGGAGTCTATCTTCGGGGGAGGCCACTCCTTTACTGGTGGCGTGTTTGAGGCCGTATCTGGCTTGGGAACAGCCGAGGTTGGCCAGCAAATGGATCAACTCTCGTTCTTTCGGCGTCGCCTGCCGCCTAACCAGAGTGTGAGTCGATTCCCGTCGTTTGTTCGTGTCCATCTAATCGGTTGGTTAAATTACGTCGGTTGTAAAATCCGGGTCAAAACTGCTCATTCTGAAGCACTTGACCCTCGCGGAGAGAAAGCGTCAGCCTTCCGGAAAGGCGACCGTGATGGAATGTCAATCCATTTTGCCGGATGCTGGCAGGCGATCCCGATTCACTCAAGTTTATCAGCCGTAGGCTGTCGGACCCGTTCATCAATGGCGATCGCGATCGCTGCGGCGGGGCAAAAGGATATTCGGCTTTTACTTGTGGACGCGGACAGAACAAATCGCGGGAGAATGAGGTTTCGGGCTCTCGGGTTTTCCCGAAAGGTCGGTGAATTCTCGCGGTGTATTCGAGAAGAACGCCCGACCGGTCAAAAAAGTGGGTGATTGCAACAGACCCCTTGAATTCTCAAAAACCGACCTGCAATAATCAACATAGACTCGCACACCTTGATAGATCGGAAACGTTCAATATGACTTGTCCGTAGTGTCCAAAGTCGTCCACTCGCCCCTAGTTTTTAGGGGAGTTAGTGAAAGCCATCAGGAAGTTAATCGATCGTCAGGGTCTTCTAGCATCGGGGTGCATCTCCTTTCCTCGAAAGATCTATGATTCTATTCTACTTTACCTCAAGTTGAGGGGACTTTCGCTCCACTAGGAGCAGCTATCTCAATGACCCAATGTTCTCACAGAAAACCTCCCGGTTTTCTGTGAGATTTTTTACGAAACGTGAAGCCCGCGATCGCGGTTCATTTGACCGGATTTTTGAACGAGTTGCAGTTAAAATATCTTAACTTCGCCGCTTTTTCATCCTTCTTTCGGGGGAGACTCTCGGGCGAAACCGCACCGTTCTTCCAAACAGGAACGCAGCATTTTGGGGTCGAACAGAACGGGCAGAAAGTGGATGCTGTTGACCTCTCGAAAGTAGAATAAAATCGGCACGGGCGGCCAAAAAATCTCCCAATTCAGCCACTCCCGATAGGGGAATCGCCGGATCAGCTTTCCGGAACGGCAGACATCCAAATCCGTCGGGGTAAATTGCAGGCGAATGGTGGCTGTCTGAAGGGTCAGAAACAGCCCGAACAGGGAAACGGGCAGGGCGACCCACTTTTGGACGAGAAACAGCGGGATCGAGCCGAGAACCAACACCAGGGGAATGGCGTAACTCGGCCGCAGTTCGACCACTTGGGGCAGTGGGGTGGCGGTGGGAGTGGTTGTCATGATTTTATATTTAACGATTGACTTCAATGTTAAAAAATATTACCAAATCCGTCCGGGAGAAGGGGGGAAGGGAGTCGGGAGTCGGGAGTCGGTATTAGGGAGTCGGGAATGGAGGCGGAGGAAGCGGAGGAGGCGGAGGAGGCGGAGGAGGCAGAGGAGGCAGAGGAGGCAAATTTATAGTCAGATCCGTACAAATTCCCCAATCATCTGAATATGATTTTGGCTATTAGCTTGGGAATTG
>NZ_JAJENU010000189.1:0-3245 GCF_035615495.1 Lyngbya sp. CCY1209
TACAAGCCTAAAATCAGTCATTCAAACAGAGTACCAAATTTTGAGGATGCGATCGCCTCAATTATCAACTCTGTAGGAGCCCCTGGCTTGCGCCCTTTTTCATCTGGCGCCGGGCGAATATCAAATCAGGGCGTATGCCATACGCCCCTACAAAAATGCGATCGCACCCCCGCATCTCCCAACCGTGCTGCTATATTGGGTTGGGACAGATCCTCTCTCTGTGTTCCTCTGTGCCTCTGTGGTAAAATTCAATCACTTTCCATCCATTCCCGAGTCCCGAAATACCGGCAAGAATCGGACGCCACTTCCGCCGCCTTTCCCAGTGCCTCTTCCCAAGATTCCTGTAAAATAAAGTGACAGAAAGCACCGTGAAAAATATCCCCCGCACCCAGCGTATCCACCGGCGCGATTGGGGGAACCTCGATGTTATTATAAACCCCTCGATGATGGGACCCGATCGCACCTCCCCCGTGGGTGATCGCAATGTGGGGAATTCCCAAATTTTTCAGATATTCAAAAACCTCCGTTTCCGTTTGGCAATCTGGGGGATGAAAGTTGGCGGAACAGATGATATAATCGATGTCGGGCAACACCGTTTCAAATCCGGGTTTCCAGCTTCCCCCATCCACGACGACGGGGATATTTTTACCCTCGGCAAATCGGACGATTTCCCGACTCAACGCCATCTGATGTCCGTCGATTAAAATGATATCAATTCCTTCGATAATATCGGCGGAAATCGCGTCCGGCGACAGTTGGGATTGGGTGGCGTTGATGGAGACGACGGCCCGATCGCCCGTGTTTTCGGTGACGGTAATTGAAGAGACGGGAGGGGGTTCGCCGCGATCGCGATCCAAGTCCGTGACATTCACCCCCCACCGTTCCAAATCCGCCCAGATCAGTTGCGTGACGGGATGGCTTCCCACCCCCCCAAAAATTTCGGCGGAATTGCCCAAATGGGCGAAGGTGACGGCGGCGTTGGTGGCGGGTCCTCCGGCGGTGGCGGCGTAGTGGGTGGCGACCACCTTTTGGTTGCGATCGGGGTATTTTTCCACCCCATAAATAAAGTCCAGGGTAATCAATCCGACGAATAGCCCGCTGTGAGACATGGCACCCATTTTTCAGTCCGAACACCAGATAAAAGATAACATTTTTACAGACAAATTCGGTCGCGATCGCACCCCGGCCGATCCGCGATCGCGTCATTTTACCGCCGATATCGAAAATTTCACCCCCAAGGTAGGGGTCGCGGAGCCCCGATCGGATCTAACCTGAAATAGAACGGGCACTTTATAGCGCTGCGGGCGGTCCTCGAGAATCGGGAGTCGGGAGTCGGGAAAACTCAAAGCCCCTTTAAAGCGAGGTTTTGAAGTTTTCGGGGTTCCCTCGATTTGTTAACATACGAGCGCTCATTGCTATATTTATATTTGTCCGCGCGATCGCACAGATGGAGTCAAAAATGGTCAATTCCACAGACACTCAAAATCATCGGGTCGTCGCCGATATCAAGCCGGAAACCCACGCCAGATTGGTGGCTTTCATGGAAGAACGCAACATCGACCAATCCACGGCGATCGATTTCATTGTCAGCAACTATTTAAACGTCCCCCCACCCGCCGCCGTGAGAACCGGAAAAACGACCGCCAGTCCGTCCGCCGAGAGGGCCGTCCCCGGCAAAGAAGGCATCACCCAAGAACAACTGGTCGCAATCCTCAACTGCGACTCCGGACGCCTGACCCAAATCCGCGATTATCCCGTCGTCCTAACCGACTACACCCGCCAGAGAGATCCCCAGGGACGGGCGTGGGAATACAACTCCGACTCCGGCCTGTATTCTATCATTTAATTTCGGGGGAACCGCCCATGATTCGCATCGGCACTTCGGGGGGGGAGAATCACTCAAAGTCCCCATCCCCCCCTACCCCCCCTTTGTAAGGGGGGAGATCAAGGGGGATAATGGGGGATATCAACCCGCGATTACAGTCAGAGAAATCCCCCCCTACCCCCCCTTTGTAAGGGGGGAGATCAAGGGGGATAATGGGGGATCGAACCGTATCGCGGCAGATAGGCAACTGCTGTAATTAACCTCAATTCGATCTGGTTTTTAATCCAGGCGGCGGAGATACTCCGGTGGCACCGCGTCCACCAACCAAACTCCATTCGCCGAACAATAAAAAACGTACCCCGCCGCTGCCATCGCCGCCGTGTCGATCGCCAAAATGACCGGACGTCCGTGCCGCATCCCCACCCGCCGCGCCGTTTCCGCGTCCGCAGACAGGTGGACGTGGTGGCGAGACATTTTCAATAACCCCCACCTCAGAATCGACTCCAGCGACG
This sequence comes from Lyngbya sp. CCY1209, assembly GCF_035615495.1. GTDB lineage: Bacteria > Cyanobacteriota > Cyanobacteriia > Cyanobacteriales > Microcoleaceae > Limnospira. Next base: position 2,338 of record NZ_JAJENU010000189.1, read on the forward strand.
GTTCCCCCGTGCCGTGGTAGAGAATTTCGGGGGGTTTCCGGGGCTCCAATTGCAAGTCCACCGGGACGCTGTGGCCCTGGTTGGCGCGGATCAGAGTCCCCGTCTCGTCGAAGGAAAACCGCCGCTTGTCGCTGTTCGCCACCACCGCCTCCAATTCGGCGCGACTGAGGGGAAATCGGTGCGCCTCGCAAGCCGCCACCAGGTCCTCCACCGCCACCCATCCGCCGGGGGACAGTTTCAACCCCAGGCGATCGGGTTGGTGTCGCAAATGCTTGCTGAGGTATTTGCTAATTTTGACGAGGCGTGATGGGGATAGCGCTTCCATTCACCACCAATCCTTTTGTCAGATGGATGGATCGATTTTATCCGTTTTCGGAGGAAGATTCCGCTTCTGCGGCGCAGTGCGAACAGAGTCCGTGTACCGTCACCTCGTAGCTTTCCGCTTTCCCACCCGATCGCAATCCGCTCAAGTCTAACCCCTGAAACTGTTCCCAGGGAATATCCGCGATCGCCGCGCAGTTGCGACACTGAAAGTGGTGGTGCGGCTTGACGTTGCCATCGTAGCGGGCTACCCCCCCGTCCAGGAGGACTTCCCGCACCAAACCGACTTCCTGGAGCACTTGCAGCGAACTGTAAACCGTAGCCTGGGACGACACCGGAATATCTTTGTTGAGATCCGTGAGAAGCTGATCCGCCGTGGGGTGGTCGGCGCGAGACAAGAGGTTGGCATAGATCGCGTAGCGCTGGGGGGTCACTTTCAACCCCTTCTCCTTCAGGCGCCCGATAATTTCTGATCGCTGCAATGAACTCGCCATCTCGGATGATTCTCTCACGTAGCCAGTTAAGGCGATAGCTGGTCAGCTACCTGAAGGGGAGGGCACGAAGCCCCCGTGCTTCAGCCGGGGGTG
>NZ_JAJENU010000190.1:0-945 GCF_035615495.1 Lyngbya sp. CCY1209
CCTGGTAAGGCTTTCATCCCTCTGGATGGATATAAGGGACGCACCCCTGACCAGCCTTATAACTGTCTGTATGTTCCGATCTGTGAGCCATGCGCCTTCCCTTGCCTCAATTTGCGGCAGCCAACCGGCACCGCGACCACTTCGCCGAGGTGATCGAAACGTCAACCTGCGAGTTTCTGGCTCAGTGCTTGGAACCGGAGGATCTCAGCTTTCCGGTGATGCCGCCTTTCGGGAGTTGGGTGGTGGCGGTGGACGAGGAGTCCGGCAACCGGGTGTACGCGATCGTTTACCACGCGACGACGAGTCCCATCGACTCCGTTCACCGGGCTCGGGCTTTGGGCCTGTCCCTGCAAGAGTTGCGGGAACAGCAGCCCCAAATTTTTGCCATGCTGAAAACCGAATTCCGGGCGGCGATCGTCGGTTTTGAAGAACCGCCGCAAGGGAGGAACGGATCGCGGCCCGATCGCGGCAAAATTTATCAATACCTCCCCCCCCGTCCCCCCCAAATTCACCAAGCTGTCTACCGCTGCTCGGCGGAAGCGGTGGTCAACTTCAGCGAAAGCCTGGATTTCCTGCGGACCCTCCTGCAAGTAGCCAACGCTCCGGTGGATTCGTTGGTGGCCGCAACCATCCGAGAAATTTATCAACTCCGACACTGCGATCGCCCCTGGCTGGTGGAAGCCGGACGCTCCATCAGCGTCCTCCTCAAAGACGATTACGATCGCCTGCGAATGATCCTCAAGCAGATCAATCCCTAGAGAATCGGGAGTTGGGGGGCAGGGGGGCAGGGGGGCAGGGGGGCGGAGGAGGCGGAGGAGGCAGAGGAGGCAGAGGAGGCAGAGGAGGCAGGGGAGGCAGAGGAGGCAGGGGAGGCAAATTTATAGTCAGATCCGTACAAATTCCCCAATCATCTGAATATGATTTTGGCTATTAGCTTGGGAATTG
>NZ_JAJENU010000191.1:0-6663 GCF_035615495.1 Lyngbya sp. CCY1209
CAGCACCGGCAGGATGCCCGTGCTACTTCGACCGAATTCTCAGCACCGGCAGGATGCCCGTGCTACTTCGACCGAATCTACAACTCCGCCGTCCGACCTTTTTGCGGAAAAATACCCGCCGGTTTGACCTGCAAAAATGCGATAATTAAAACGAACACCAACACCTTCGCCATGCTGGTCGTCGCGAAGAAATTAAACAGGTCGGTTAAGGGCTGCAAAAATTCCACCGGAGAAATCAATAACGCCAACGTTCCCGAACCGATCAGATAGCTGACCGTTCCGATCGCCAACGCCGCGATCACCGCCCCGAACAGGTTTCCTACACCCCCGACGACCACCACCATAAACGTATCGACGATATAATTTTGCCCCGTATTTGGACCGACAGAACCCAATAATGTGATCGCACATCCGGCGATTCCCGCCAGTCCGGAACCCAATGCAAATGTCAAAGCATCGACGCGATCGGTGGGGATGCCCAAACAGGCGCTCATGCTGCGATTTTGGGTGACAGAACGAATCCTCAGACCCCAGGTCGAACGGTTCAAAAACCAATAAATTCCCGCCAAACAAAGCAGCGTTAAAATAATAATAAAAACCCGAGAATAGGGAAGCTGAAAATTCCCCATAGCCAGACCCCCCCGCAACCAAGCCGGCGCCGTCACGTCCACATTTCTGGCACTGAACCAGGGCTTGGTCAACACGTCTCCAAACGCCCGACCCAACAGGATACTCGCGGTTGTGGAAATTCCCGCAGATAGGACGAGTAAAAGGGCGATCGCCCCGTTGCGAATTCGCTCCCAGTTCCCCCGACGTTTGACCACAAATAAACCGCCAAAAAAGAGCAGGCAAAATATGGCGATACCCAACACCAAACCCCAGTTGACGCTCCGCACGAATTGGCGTAAAATTAAGCTGACCCCCCAAGTCGCCAACAGGGTTTCTAACGGTCGGCCGTACAGATATCGGATCACTCCCCTTTCCAACAGTAGCCCCACCAAACCCGCGACGACAAACGCCACGGGGAGGGCGACGAAAATATAGATACTGAATATGGGGGAATCTTCCAGGGGTTTGAATACATTTTGAACGACGAAGGTGGCGTAGGCTCCTAGCATCATCAATTCCCCGTGGGCGAGGTTGATCACCCCCATCAGTCCGAAGACGATCGCCAACCCCAAAGCCGCGATCAGCAACACCGAACCGATACTGATACCATTAAAAATGGCGATGGCAAGTTCTTGCATTTTTTAAGATTGAAAACAACCGCAAATGGACAGATATGGCAGGCAACAGGCAACAGGCAACAGGAAACAGACAACAGGGAGAAAAAGCTTTCACAGTCCGGGTTTCAGAATTGATCGCTGTCGCCAGGGCGGTTGCCATATCAACCCTCCGATTTCCGCGAAAAAAGGGGAGAAGGGGAAATTAAATTCCCCGTTCTTCCAGCCATCAATTATCGAGATTTAAACCCCGTCCATTTGGAATTTTTCGCCCTTGGCAGGATCGGTCCAGTCGCAGGCGTAACCCTTCGTACTGGGGACGTATTGATTCCACGCGATCGGCTGTACCGGACCGTCGGACGCCCAGACAATATCGAACATCCCATCATCCCGAATCTGGCCGATTCGCACGGTTTTGGACAGGTGGTGGTTGGGGTTAATTGTCACCAACCCTTCCGGGGCCTGTAATTGCTGGCCGATCGCCGCGGCCCTCACCGCTTCGAGATCGTCGGCCGTCCCCGCCTGTTCCACCGCCTGTTTCCATAGGTAAACCATGATGTAAGCGGCTTCCATCGGGTCGTTCGTCACCCGATCTTGACCGTATTTGTTCTTAAACGCCTCCACCCAAGTTTTATTCTCGGGAGTATCGACGGTTTGGAAATAGTTCCAGGCGGCGTAGTGGTCTTTCAAAAACTCCGGCCCGATCTGCCGCACTTCTTCCTCGGCGATACTCACCGACATCACCGGGTACAAATCCGGTGTCAGTCCTGCCCCCTGCAACTGTTTGAAAAAGGCGACGTTGCTATCTCCGTTGAGGCTATTAAAAATCACGCCACCATTCGGCAACGCCTGCTTAATTTTGGTTATAATTGCCGTGACTTCCGTATTTCCCAAGGGGAGATAATCTTCCCCGACCGTCGTTCCGCCTTTGGCGTTGAGCTGCTCTTTTATAATGGTGTTTGCCGTGCGGGGAAAAACGTAGTCGGAGCCGACAAGAAAGAATTCCGTACCCTTATTTTCTAATAGCCAATCCACCGCCGGCTCGATTTGTTGATTCGGGGCGGCTCCGGTGTAGAAAATATTCTTGGAACACTCCTGCCCTTCGTATTGGACGGGATACCACAACATATGGTTTTTGGATTCAAAGACATCCTTGACCGCCTTGCGGCTGGCGGAAGTCCAGCATCCGAAAACCGTCACCACTCCATCTTGATCGATGAGTTTTTCGGCTTTTTCCGCAAATGTCGGCCAGTCGGAAGCCCCATCTTCAACCACCGCTTCGATCCGTTTGCCCAACACGCCGCCGTTGGCATTGATCTCCTCGATCGCCATTTTTTCAGCTTCCACGACGGTGGTTTCGCTGATCGCCATCGTCCCACTCAAAGAATGCAAAATCCCGACTTTGATCGTGTCGCCGTTGGCCGTGCTGGCTGTGGTTGCGTCGGGGGTTTCGGCTGTCGTTCCGTCCGTCGTTTCGCCCGTGGTTTCGGCGGCATTTCCGCAGGCTTTCAAAAACAGACTGCCACCCAACGCGGCAGATCCGTACAATAAAAACTTCCGTCTTCCTAATCCTTGGCTCATCATAAATAATGGGTACTCCAGAAGATGTGTTGAAAATTTTATCCGTTAATTTTACATTTTTAGCGGTATGACTTCAATCCTCACTCTCGATCAACAATGATGCTACGCAGATCCGATTGATTCGAGTCCGAAACTGCGATTTTACACGGGTGGAACTCGGCGCACAATCTGAGGATTTTGGATTCGATCCGGTTCGCCAAATCGATCTAAGTAAGTCTACCCAATCTCATCCTCATTTTACTGTTCAGTAATACCACCGATCTGCAACTGATTGACGGTGAAATTTTGGGCTGGTGTCGTATCCTAGAACAACTCAATATAAAAAAAAGTAATCAAAGATACTGTTTTTGAGGGCATCGTTGCGATCGCACCTCCCCAAGCCGATCTGGGCTTCGGATCGATCGCGGGTTGGGTTCCCCCCCTCACCCTGAGAAAAAACACCTTATTTCCGACTCTAAAATAAGCTCGGCGATCGATACAGATGATCGCCCCCCAAAAATTTCGCCCGCCCCGATCGCGCGATCGCCTGTCGGACGTCCCGCCAAAAATCTATACTGGAAATGTTGATTTTGGAGACTGAAACGATGAAAAATAACTCCCGGGGCCGCTTGGTTTGGAATCACTCCACCCACCTGCAGGGCTTGATCCCCGTACTCGATCGCCTCACCCACCATGACGGAATTCAAACCATCACCCCCGGCGTGATCACGAAAGCCAAGGGACACTGCCCCAAAATGAAATTGAGAGTTTCCGTCCCCATCCGGGGCGGCTTTAAAGTTCTCGCCAGAGCCGGAAAGACGGTTCAGGAAGTGTTTTTCATCACCAGTCTTTCGCAGCCGGAACTCGAAGGCGCGATCGCAAATGCTTTAAGAAAATAATTTTATAGCTGTGATTGATCGCGCTGTGGGCGGGAGTCGGGAGTCGAGAGTCGGGAGTCGGGAGAACTCAAAACCCCTTTGAATCAAAATTGTGGCGTTTTCAAATCCCCCTCGATTTGTCAATACGCTTTGGCTCATCGCGATATCAGCTTTCGGCAATCATAGCATCCGATTTGAGAACCCCGATCGCCTCTGGTGGTCGGGGTTTTCAACCCAACGGTTTTTGGGCCGGAACCCCCGCCGGACGGGGGAAGCGGTCGGGGGTGGGTTCGACTTTCCGCAGGTAAACGCAGTGGCGGACGCCCCCGCTCAAGGGCGTTTCAAACCCTTCCACCGACTCCAGCACGCCCCCCAATTGGCCGATCGCACGTTGGATCTCCTTTTGTTCCACCTCCGTCCACTGTCCCCGATAGAGAACCGCCGTCCCGCCCATTTTCAATAAGGGCAAACTGTATTCGGCACAAACCGACGCCGCCGCCACGGCTCGCAGCGTCACCAAATCGTAAGTTTCGCGATGTTCCGACATCTGGGCGATCGCTTCGGCCCTCCCCACGACGGGAAACGCCCTCTCGATCCCCAACTCCGCCACGATTGTCTGCAAAAATGCCACCTTTTTACCCGTACTGTCGAGCAACGTCACTTCGGACTCCGGAATCGCGATCGCGATCGGCAGACCCGGAAACCCCGCCCCCGTGCCAATATCGATGATTTTCAAATGGGAATATCCCCTCGATAGCCAGGGGACGACCCCCCGCAGGGAATCCCACAGGTGCTTTTCCCAAAACTCCTCCGGCTCGGTGATGCGGGTCAAATTCAACCGCCGATTCCCCGACAAAATCCGTTCGTATAAACTTTGAAACATCTCCCGCTGGCGATCGCTCGGCCTCCACCCCAACGTCTCGACCCACCGCGCTTCCATCCCCGGCAAAAGTAAGCCCCCAGTCTTTTCCATCTAAATCTCAACCCCAATTATTAATTGTTAATTGTTAATTATTAATTGTTAATTGTTCCGCTTCGGTGGGTCGCAACTGTCCGTGATCGAGACTCCAGCAGCGATCGGCGATTCTCACCATATCCTCCGCGTCGTGGGTCACCACCAACAGCGTCCAGTGAGATTTCAACTTTTCCAACAAACCCACCAACTGCTGCCGCATGGACCAGTCCAACCCCGCCGTCGGTTCGTCCAACATCAACAAATGGGGTTGGCGGATCAGTTGCACCGCCAAAGCCAACCGCCGCTGCTGTCCGCCGCTGAGGGAGTGGGGTGGCGTTTGCAGGGGAATTCCACTCAAACCCACCTCCGCCAGAGCCCGTTCCATCTGCTCCTGTCCGATTTCCGGGTGTCCGAGCCGCAACTCCTCCAAAATCGAGCCGCCGCAAAAATGGCGTTCCGGGAACTGGAACACCAACCCCGCCAGTTGCGGCAAATGTTCCGACGTCAACTCTTGCTCCCGCCAGCGGATGTCCCCTTTGGTTTGTTGCGCCAAACCCGCTAAAATTTCCAACAGCGTGCTCTTGCCGGAACCGCTGCGACCGACGATCAAGCCCATCTGCTGGGGGGCGAGCTCCAAATTCACGTTGTCGAGAATCGGAGCGTTGCAAGCCGCCGGATGATAGAGCAAATTTCTGATATAAAGCATTTAGAGGTTTTCTCGAATTGGCATTTCAACCGGGTGGAACGTGGCAAAACCCGTCAAAAATTATAGCATCGGCAGATTGTCACCTGCCGGGGTCAAACCGCCCGAACCGCCCACCTTCGACTTCTGGAAAGATTGCCATGATCGCCGTGTCCCGCCATTTTAAATCTATGCGACGCCGCATTGTCGCCCTCCTGAGTGTCGCCCCGATCGCGATCGCCCTTTCGGGTGGGGTTGCCACCGCCGATCCCTTCCGCACCGAGGACCCCCGGGCGATCGGAGAAACGACGGAAGCGGCATTTCGAGCCATGTTCGAGCGGGGAAACTACCTCGAAGCCGAACGGTATCTCCAACAGGCGGAAGGCGCCGAACCGGGGGAACCGATGATTTACGCCCTGCAAGCGGCCCTCGCCTACCAGGATGAAAACTGGGAGATGCTCGAGCGTCACGCCGAGCGCACCCTGGAAACCGCGATCGCCCTCACCCCCACGGACCCCCTGCGGGGCAATTTGTATCAGGCGGTGGGCCACTTTTTGCAGGGTGCCCACATCGTCGAAACCGAGGGGACCCTGCAAGGCGCCCCCCGAGCCTTTCAAAAGTTGCAGACGGTATTGCAATTGATGAACGCCGCCGAGCAAGTCGATCCGGACGATCCGGAACTGAATCTGCTCAAGGGATATATGGATTTATTTTTGGGTTTGAATTTGCCCTTTTCCGACCCGATGGAAGCTGTCGATCGCCTGGATCGGTACGGGGAGCCTCGCTACCTCGCCCGCTGGGGAATGGCGATCGCCTACCGAGATTTAGACCAGTTTCAAAAGGCGTTAGATTTGGTCAACGCAGCCCTGGAAGAAATCCCCGATCACCCGGAATTGTTCTATTTGAAAGCCCAGATTTTGGGGTCGCTGGCGAAGGAAAACAATAACGATACGCAACTGTTAAATGCGGCCAATACCAGCTTTCAGATCGCCCTGGCAAAACCGCAGCAGCTCCCCAAGCGCACCGTCGCCCAGATTTTTTACGAACAGTGCAAAATCCTCGTCCGCATCGACAGCCGCGATCGCCCCTGCGACCCCCTGCGCGATTCGATTGAGGAGACGGAGGGATTGTGGGGACCGGCTCAATTGCCGCCCATGTGAGCTGTGGGGTGTGCTCGGTGGGGAATCGGGAATCGGGAATAGGGAATCGGGAATCGGGAATAAGGCTTGCGCCCTTGGGAGTTAATTCCCAAGCGGTGCGGATATTCAACCGGATTTGATATTAAACCTGATATAGCAGTGCGCGCTCGTCTGTTTACAGTTTCCTCAGAGGGACAAACCTTTAAACCCTGATGTCGAGGGAATT
>NZ_JAJENU010000192.1:0-384 GCF_035615495.1 Lyngbya sp. CCY1209
GTTGCAGAGACTCCTTTTGAAGTCATACTACGCAAGGCTCTTAGCGGTAAGACGAGTGACCCAAGATAACCAAGGCATGAAAACAGCCGGAGTAGATGGTGTGATAGCAATATCCCCAAAACAAAGGTTTGAACTTGTTGAGGAAATCAAGGGAAACTTCAAAGCCAAACCGTTAAGGAGAGTCTGGATACCAAAACCTGGACGGGATGAAAAACGCCCGTTGGGAATCCCGACAATCAGAGACAGAGCCAAGCAAGCTTTGGTTAAGATGGTAATGGAACCCTACTGGGAACCCAAATTCGAGGGGACAAGCTATGGGTTTCGACCCGGACGCTCAACCCTTGACGCAATTGGCAGAATATATACAGCACTCAACAAACTGAA
>NZ_JAJENU010000193.1:0-3946 GCF_035615495.1 Lyngbya sp. CCY1209
ACCCACAACTGTTCATCCGCGCCGTAACCCACCATTTATTTTTTAATGCACAGTTTTAGTAGAAATAGTCCACTACTATTGCTATTATTTTTTCTGAAGTTTCAGCCGCCAGCGGAACGATCCCGGACGCCCCGGATGTTCGGCGCAGCGGATATCGACGGACCAAGACGGGTGGGTGTGGGTGGGGGAAATTTTATGCAGTTTGCCATCCCTATCGAATCGGAGGGGTTCCTTGCAGTTCGGACAGTGGGGGGTGGAATTTCTGTAGCCGCCGAACTCGTACCGACAGACGGGACAGCGATCTTGAACCCGGTTGCGATCGACCCACGAAAGCAGGCCGTAGAGTGCCAGAATGACGACAATGGGAAGGAGTAGTAGAACGGCGAGAGTCAATAAAAGCAGTCGTCCCCAACTCAGCCACCCCAAACCCACGGCGCCGAGGAGGCCCGCGGCTGACAAAACTATCAGCCCCAAAATCAGGCCGGAAAGTGGGATCTCCAATTCAAAGCCGGAAGTCTCAGAATTCACCATTGTTTCCTTAACTTAAAACGGAATATTCTCTTCTTTGATATCTTCCTCAAAATCGGACTCCGGAGGATCTTCAAATTTCACGGCGGAATCAGCCTCAATCTCATCGGGTTCTTCGTCGGTGAGGGGTAGCACTTCCCCCTCAAAAAAGTCCTTCAGTTGTCGGGAGGCAACAGCCATCGCATCATCGGACTCCGGAGGATCTTCCAATTCCACGGCGGAATCGGCTTCAATCTCATCGGGTTCTCCGTCGGTGAGGGTTTGAGTGGCAAACCCGACGCTCGATCGCGAATTTCATTGCAAACTTCATATCAAGTTCGGATAATTCGCGATCGTCCTGTTATTCGATTACGCGGAGAAACCGGGTTTCTATCTGAAAGAAGCTTAAATCAGGGCGCAAGCCTTGCGCCCCTACAATTCCGACACCCGACACCTTAATTAATCCGGCAAAATCGCCCCCCGCAGGTCTGCATCCCGCAAATTGGTGTGATAGAGTACCGTATCCAACAGGACGGCCTCGATCAAATTAACGCCGCTGAGATTCGACCAATTGAGCTTTGTGCGGTAGAGTCGAGCGCGGCTGAGGTTGGCGCCCCGCAGGATCGTCCAACTGACGTTGGCCCCCCGCAGATTGGCTTCGCTCAAATTGGCATCGCTCAAATCCGCCCCCACCATCGTCACCCGGCTCAAATCCGCCTCGTGCAAGTTGGCGCCCGAAAGCATCGCGCCGCTGAGGATGGCGTGAGTGAGGTTGGCCCCCTCCAGGGTGGACTCCCGCATAATCACGTTGGTGAGATTGGCGTTCTCCAGGTTGGCGCCGCTCAAATTGGCTTTGAGCAAATTCGTCCGAATCAGGGTGCTGTTGGAGAGATTCGCGCCGATAAAATTGGCCGAGGTGAAATTCGCTTCCGCCAAATTGGCGTCGCTGAGGTTGGCTTGGTTCAAAGTGACACTTCGAGAAGACGAACCCCGCAGACTCGCCCCCGTCAGTTGGGCGCGGGTAAAGTTGGCGTCCGTCAAATTGGCACCGATCAAGTTGGCTTCGGCCAAGTTGGCATCGCTGAGATCCACCCCCATCAGTTTCGCCTCGCGGAAGTTGACCCCGGTCAAATTAGTATTGATGAAGGTTGTATTTTGCAGGTTGGCTCTGATAAAGTTGACCTCCTGGAGATCGAGTCCGCTCAGGTCGGCGCCCGTCAGGTTGACCGATCGAAACAGTCTCTCTCCTGCCGCGTATTGCTCGAGTAGCTCCTCAACCTCCATCTTGATTGTCCTCACGAATGATTGCTCTGCTGTAGTTACTTCTTTCTCTATCATCCCCGATCGCGATTCGGGATTGTCACCCCCCCTCATTTCCCGATGACGTGAAATCCGGCTGGGGAGTTCGGGACAATCATCACCGTCAACCGAGGATTTCCGGAAAATGATGATTTGCAAACCTTAAGAAATTGGGGATCGCGGGGGAATAAAGACGGCATCAGATTGTAGGATCGAAAGACAAGCCAGCCGTCAGACACTAGAAAAACGAGGGTGGCGGGGGGTTCGACCCCATGCAACACAACACCATACCACGAGTGCGATCGCACGCCGATCGATAGGGGAATCAGGAATGTCGGATAATTTTAGAAGCAAAGCCATCACCCAGGGCAACCAACGCACCCCGAACCGCGCCATGTTGAGGGCGGTGGGGTTCGGAGATGGGGATTTCAACAAACCCATTGTGGGCATCGCCAACGGCTACAGCACCATCACCCCCTGCAACATGGGGTTGAACGATTTGGCGCTGCGGGCGGAAGCGGCCCTGAAGCAGTCGGGGACCATGCCGCAGATGTTCGGGACGATCACCGTCAGCGACGGGATCTCGATGGGGACGGAGGGGATGAAATATTCCCTGGTGTCCCGAGAAGTGATCGCGGATTCGATCGAAACCGCCTGCAACGCCCAGAGTATGGACGGCGTGCTGGCGATCGGCGGGTGTGATAAAAATATGCCGGGGGCGATGATTGCGATCGCCCGCATGAATATCCCGGCAATTTTCATCTACGGCGGCACGATCAAACCGGGCCACTACGACGGACGGGATCTCACCATCGTCAGCGCCTTTGAAGCGGTGGGACAGCACAGCGCCGGAAAAATTGCCGACGAGGAACTGCTGGCCGTCGAGCGCCACGCCTGCCCGGGGGCGGGGTCTTGCGGCGGGATGTACACCGCCAACACCATGTCCTCGGCCTTCGAGGCGATGGGGATGAGTCTGATGTACTCCTCCACGATGGCCGCCGAGGACGCGGAAAAGGCCGAGAGTACGGAACAATCGGCGGCGGTTCTGGCCGAAGCGATCCGTCAGCGGATTCTCCCCCGGCAAATTTTGACCCGCAAGGCGTTTGAAAATGCCATTGCTGTGATTATGGCCGTGGGCGGATCGACCAATGCCGTGTTACATTTACTCGCGATCGCCAACGCCGCCGGGGTCGAATTGACCCTGGACGATATCGAAACCATCCGCGGCCGGGTTCCGGTGCTCTGTGACCTCAAACCCAGCGGGCGCTTCGTCACCACCCAATTTCACGAGGCGGGCGGCGTGCCCCGGGTGATGAAAATGCTGTTGGAACACGGACTCATCCACGGCGACGCCCTGACGATTACCGGAAAAACCGTCGCCGAACAGTTGGCGGACATCCCCAGCGAACCGGACCCCAACCAGGAAGTCATCCGCCCCTGGGATCAGCCCATGTACGCCCAAGGGCACCTGGCGATTCTCAAAGGAAATTTGGCGACTGAGGGTTCGGTGGCGAAAATTACCGGGGTGAAGAACCCCAAAATCACCGGCCCTGCGCGGGTGTTCGAGTCCGAGGAAGATTGTCTCGACGCGATTCTGGCGGGTAAAATCCAGGCCGGAGATGTGGTCGTGGTGCGCTACGAAGGCCCGGTTGGTGGTCCGGGAATGCGGGAGATGCTGGCGCCGACTTCGGCGATTATCGGCGCGGGTTTGGGCGATTCTGTCGGTCTGATTACGGACGGGCGCTTTTCCGGGGGAACCTACGGCATGGTGGTGGGTCATGTAGCCCCGGAAGCTGCGGTCGGGGGTGCGATCGCCCTGGTCAAAGAAGGGGACAGCATCACCATCGACGCCCACCAGCGGTTATTGCAAATTAACATTTCCGACGAGGAGTTGGCGGCGCGGCGGCAGCAGTGGCAACCGCCCCAACCCCGCTACACCAAGGGCGTGTTGGCGAAATACGCCAAGTTGGTGTCCACCAGCAGCCGGGGCGCGGTGACGGATTTGGGTTTATAGTTGCGCCCCCCTAACCCCCCAATTTTGGGGGGAACTCTTGCCCCCCTAGCCCCCCAATTTTGGGGGGAACTCTTGCCCCCCTAACCCCCCAATTTTGGGGGGAACTCTTGCCCCCCTAACCCCCCA
>NZ_JAJENU010000194.1:0-3495 GCF_035615495.1 Lyngbya sp. CCY1209
GCAAAATCATTAAATAAGTTCTCAACTTTGAGAAGATGGGGTTTGATGATACCCATCTCAATTAAAGGATGAGCTTGTAACTTATGATGAATATTACAATTTCTAATATCCAGTGATTTTAAATATTGTACAAACTCATCAAAACAAAAACTATTTTTACGGTTTATCTTCCTTCCTAAAAATTTTGAGATGTCGGGATTATCATATCCAGTTTTAATGGCGTGAAGGTAGCTACTGACAGCACGAGAAAAAGGATCTCTAACTAAACATACTATATTTGAATGGATAATTTTATGGGTGGCTCTGAGCTGTTTTCTGTATTTAGGATTTGCCATAAAAACCTTGGCTTTATACATATGAGGCTGAGGATGATAAGATTCCACCTCTTGGTAAAGTCCAGCATGATAAAAAAACCACTTCAAACCAAAGCTACAAGCACTTTTGGCGCAGAAAATTAAAGTTAAATTCAGCGATTCATTATAGAGAGGTTTTGGCTGATGATTAAACAAGATTTTACCAACTTCATGGGGAGATACCTTTTTGTTAAAATTAACATAAGTCACTGGTTTGTTTGATTTCCAACTTTTTGATAATCTTCTCTCAAACAGTTGAACACCAGCTTTGTATAATTCTAGGTCGAGAGCATTATTTTCAACAACCAAATCTAGTGTTGATTGAGGTAAGTTTTGTATAAAGTTTTCAATTTTAGGGTTTTTGTTGAGACTGAGTGATGGTACGGAAGTTTGAGAAATACGATTAAAAAATTCAACGGACTCATTATATTTCTCTGTGATTCCCAAAAAATACAAGTTTTCCAGATCTATATCTTTTAATACTCTCGATTGTAAATTAGGTCGTTGTTTGACAAATGTTTCAACAGTACCGGAATAACCATAATGATCGTACATATGAAAATAATTAGACAAACACCGCCGAATAGGTTCTCTCAGAAATGTAACTAATTTTAAACGATTACCAAAAATATAGCAATAATGCTTTATACCACGTTGATTAGCGTCTCCTATATGTCCTCCTATGACTTTGATTTTTTTCTCATCAACATAGTCTTTAAGCCTTAATGGACTAGCCGATTCCCCGTAAATTGAAGATTTAATTATTGGACTTGTGACTGGAGATTTAATGCCATAATCATAGATAACTTGAGAAGGATTAAATTGTTGTTCTAATCCGATTCTAAAAGATGTACCAGCCGTTTTTGGAATATGAATAAACAAATATATATTATCATCATCTGATTGGGGACTGGCAGCCACAAATTTACTGGTTCCGAGTATTTCTCCCGTATCTTTCCAAGCCAACTGTATTTTATCTCCATTTTTTAAATTATATTGAGATAAATCAAAGCAAAAATTAACCTTTAAAGTGTCACTATTATTATGGAAATTTTTTGGCTTAATCTGCTCAGAAGTCAATTTTTGACCATTAATCAATACGACGATATCAGAAGGATCACAACCTCCTTTTCCAGTTGATATCCAGCCTCTGACAATTCCTTTGGTTTCTAAATTATTCCAGTTTACAGAACTTTTCATTGATAAACTGACCTCAAATTTTTGTCCTTATTTAGGATTGAGAATATTCAAAAAAGCGGTTCGCTCTTTGATGAAACTGTGTTCGGCTGAGGTTTAGCGGACGACAGTCGGCATCAAGCGACAACGGGAGATAATTTGAGAGCCTCGCAAGTGGCATTCAATATTCCTTCCACAGTATACTCCAGCCGGAGACAATTGTAACGGGGAAGGCAAAATGAGCGATTCCCGATACAATCTGGACATATGGTTAGGGTTCCCATCGCCATTGCTTCGAGGGTGGGAGGATAACCCCCCCTTCCAGGCAGTCAGGCACGAGTATAGTAATTTTAGCACGGTTAATGTACTCTAGATAATCGATTTTGGGAATTAGGGATGTGAGGAGTTGCACCCCGTTAAATGAGAATGTATAAGTCTACTTTTTAAGTCGGGAAATAAACCATGAATATCTGAGGTTTTGCTTTCTGATTTCCAGAGAATACATAAAAAATCTATAAATCCTGTCTGCGCTTGATAAACTTCCGCCTTAGCAAAATTTACAAGATTATATTTAATTAGTTCAGAGATCACATCATAGAAATGTACATCAGTGAAAATATTGCAATGGGTATCAATATATGAATTTTTAGATTTTTCCGCCGTCGAAATTAGTTGTTTCACATCTCTTGGTATGCGAGAAAGCGACTCGCTGTTGGTTTTTCCAGCCCATACATCACCGGGCTTTAAGGGTCTATTATAATAGTTGGAATTAAATACATGACGAAAAGACGGTCTTTCTAAGTTATTAAAGTGGTTTTCTAAGATCTCTCCCAGGCTAGTTAGGGGCTTGAGACAATCAAAAGTATAACGCTTATCAGGGATAACGAAAAAAGCAAAACCCGTATCTTTTAACAAATCAGAAATTTGATCAAGAAAACCAATCATGTTTGGTGTATGTTCAAGAACATGAGATGCAATGATGTAATCATGTTTTTTGGGAATATCACTCAAATTTATTTTTGACAAATTATATGTGACATCAACGACAAAATTGGCATTGTGACCTGGAGTGTCATTAGCCAGTTTCTTTAATTCTTGTGTTGTCCTATAGTCAGCATAGCTTATATCTCCTTGCCCTGGCGAAAAAAAAGGTCGATCAAAGGCTCCTATTTCTAGTCCTATAGTAGTTTTTACATCTATAAGATTAGTGAGTACACTTTTATAATACAAAAAGCGATGGTGTTCCCGAGGATTTTTGGGTTTTGAATTAACCGGATTGGGTTTGTAATGATTTTGATCTAAGGGTAAAACAGATTTTTTTGGAGAATTACAGGGGTGATTCTGGGTGCTATGATCTGAATAGATTGACGATTCTTGCGTGATCAAATTAAGCCTCATCGAGAGACTTTCCAAGTCTCCTTTAATATCTCGAATTAAATTTTGACTTTCAATGTGAGTCATGGCAATCAATCAAGTAAGATTCAGTAACGTGATTAAATTTATACCAGTAACTTTTCAGAGCTTGTATTGTGATCCATCAATGGTTTCTTAAATCGTTCCTTGGTCATCTTTTTCATCAACTTTTGCCACTCCGGTAAGTTTGTTAACATTTCCGAATTGAACGGTATATTGTTCTCAGCCGAGAATTTCTCAAAGCTTCCCAGCCAACCCAAAATTGCCTCGGAGGGAGAATCGCTTTGGAGTTTCCAAGCTTGTCTTAAATTGCCAATCATTTTTTCATACTGACCCATCGTATACGAATTCCATGCTTTCCAAACTAAGAATTGGGACTCGACTTCTTCTCTAGTTTTCTCATGATGAGTGAGCGATCGCTCCAAACTCAACCTTACAAGTTCTTCCTTCATCTTTAATTGCTTGTCATGATACTGTTCCAACTCCCCTCGGGTTTGTTGCAACTGAGTTTGGGAGGTTTCCAACTCCCCTCGGGTTTGTTGCAACTGAGTTT
>NZ_JAJENU010000195.1:0-4132 GCF_035615495.1 Lyngbya sp. CCY1209
GAGCCGTGTGAGGTGAAAGTCTCATGCACGGTTTTGAATGGGAGGGGGAGAAGGTGACTTCTCTCTCGACCCCTAATAACGACACGGGTTGACTGCGAATCCGGATCTCTAGCACCGAAATTGATATGACCGCTGGGTTCATCTTTGTGATTGCAATTCTGGCTTTGGGGGGGGTGATCGCCACCGTCAGCGATCGCCTCGGGACCAAGGTCGGCAAAGCTCGCCTGAGTCTGTTTAAAATGCGGCCTCGGAAAACGGCCGCCGTGGTGACGGTTTTCACCGGCACCCTCCTGTCCGCACTGACCCTGGCTATTTTGTTCGCCACCAGCAAACCCCTGCGCCGGGGGGTGTTCACCATCGACCAAATTCAAGACCGGCTCAACCAGGCCCGCAAGGATCTCACCCGCACCGAGGACGAAAAGGAGCGGGTGGAAACGCAGTTGACGAAGGCCGAGGCCGAACTGCTCGCGGCGGTCAACCGCCTCAACGAGATCAACGCCTCTTTACAAGATACCCAGGTTCAGGTCGGCGATCGCGAAGCCCAACTCCAACAGGCCCAGAGTCGGCTCCAAAATACCGAGGAACAGTTAGGGGAACTTCAGGAGCAACTCGAGCAGATGAAGCGGGCGAAAACCGATCTCGAAGCCGAATTCGAGGCGATCGAAACCCAACTGAGCCGGGTTTCGACCCAAAAAAAGCAGCTTCAAACGGAAATCGGACAGTTGCAAGCCGAACGGGAGAAATTGATCGAACAGCGGGAAACCGTGGAAGCTCAGATCGAGGAGCGCGATCGCGAAATCGAACGGCAAGATCGGGTGATTGCCGAGGGGGAAACCCGCCTCGCCGATCTCGAAGTCCAGCAGGAGAAGTTGGAGCGACAAAAAGCGGAGGCCGAGCAGGATTTTCAACTGTTGCGGGAAGATTTTCAACTGTTGCGGGAAGGGAGTGTCGCCCTCAAGCGCGGTCAAATTCTCGCCAGCGGTTTGGTGCGGATCATCGACCCGGCTACCTCCGAGCAGGCGGTGAATCAGTTGCTGCAAGAGGCGAACCGCAACGCCCTCAACTTCGTGCAGTTGGGCAATGAAAATGCCAGCGGCGATCGCGTCATTCAAATTACAAAAGCGGAAGTGGAAGAACTGATCGCCGAGATCGACGACGGCCGGGATCACGTCGTCCAAATTATCGCGGCAGCCAATTATTTGGTGGGGGAAAAGCGGGTGGCGGTCTACACCAAAGCCGAACCCAACCGACTGCTCTTTACCGACGGGGAAATCGTGGCGGGGACCTCCGTCAATCCGGCTACCCTCGACCCCGGACAACTCCAGCAGCACCTCCAGCAACTTCTGGATGCCTCCGGCTTTCGCGCCCGCTTCGTGGGGGTTCTCGACGGCCCGATCCGTGTCGGGGACGACAGCATGGAAACCCTGATCGCCTTCATCCAACGGTTGGAAACCTATGACCGAACCGTGGAACTGCAGGCGGTGGCATCCCGGGACACCTACACCATCGGCCCCCTGCAGGTGGATTTGCTGGCCCGCCACAACGGCGAGGTGGTGTTCAGCACCCGGGACGCGAATCGGGAACTCGACGATATCAATTGGGCGGAGGTGTGGCCGCGATGATTTTGGGCTTCGATCCGGGGCGGGACAAGTGCGGCGTCGCGGTGGTGGGGGACGACGGCCGAGTTCGAGACCACCGGGTGGCGGCCGCGGCGGAGGTCGTCGCCACCGTAGAGTCCCTCTGCCGCCAATTTCCGATTCATCTGGTGGTGATGGGCAATCAGACCACCTCCCGGGACTGGAAACCGAAAATCGCCGCGGTTCTTCCCCCGGGGGTGGAAATCGTCTGGGTTGACGAGCGCTACAGTTCCCTGGAGGCCCGCGATCGCTACTGGGAACTGTATCCCCCCCGGGGCCTGTCTCACCTCATCCCCCGGGGGATGCGCGTCCCCCCGAGGGCGATCGATGATATCGTGGCGATCGTCCTGGTGGAACGGTATCTCGGGAATCTGGAAAAAGCGCGGGAGTAGAGAAACCGGAAGCGCGATCGATAATTCCCGATTCCACTCGGGAAACCGAGAACCGGAAAACTTTTCACTTTTCAGATCATGTCCGCTCAAACAGCTATGATTCCTGGGTGCCATCTTCTGAAGCCGCTTCAAACTTTTGCCGATTGCCTCTTGCCGATTGCCTTTTCTTGAACGATTGTGTAAGTATTCAAACGGACTTGATATCACTTTTCACTTTTCACTTTTCACCGCGCCGACCCCCCATCAAAACTGGGCGCGGATGGTAAACGAATAATCTCCCCCCGGTTCGAGTCGGTAATCCCAAGTTTCCAGGAAACGCCCCAGGGGTTCTTGAATTAAAGCGCGGCCCTGGGAGGGACGGACGATCAGGGTTTTATTTTGTCGGAATCGCCACTGAAATTGCCAAGCATAGTCCCCGGCGCTGACATCCCCTTCCAGAATGCCGGCCTGCCAGGACTGGCGGGTGATTCGGACATAGGCAGTCGTTTCGGGGAGACGACCTCCGGCACGGGTCACAAGCACCTCCTGGATTGATGCGATCGCAGGGCAAAAATAGCACTCGGCTGTCAGCTTTCGGCTGTCAGCTTTGATACAAATCCCACCCTCGGGTATCGGGCGATATCGAGGCGGGATCTCAAGAAACACTTCGATTATTGTAGAGGCTCATCGCTTTTTCCACCCCATCTTCCAAAGCCAATTCCACCGCCTCTCCCACCAGTTGCAGCACTTCGTCCATCACCGGGCGCTCGGCGGGGGAAAATTTGCCCAGGACGTGGGAAATCGTTTCCCGGTCCGCCGCCGTTTCGGGTTTGCCGATACCCAAACGCAGGCGGGGAAATTCTTGGGTTCCCAGGTGGGCGATCGCCGATTTCATGCCGTTGTGGCCCCCCGCCGAACCGGAGAGGCGCATCCGCAGCCGGCCCACGGGCAGATCCATCTCGTCGTAGATGACGAAGACGGACTCGGGGGGGAGTTTGTACCAGTCCACCACGGCCCGGATCGCCTGTCCGGAGCGGTTCATGTAGGTCGCGGGCTTGAGGAAATAGAGGGGGTCGGGGGACGATCGCACCCGGCCCGTCCCGAAGCTGCCGTGAAAGCGGCGGTTTTCGGACATCGGGATTTGCCACCGCCGCGCCAGGAAATCCAGGGCGTCGAATCCGATATTGTGGCGCGTGCGCTCGTATTTGGAGCCGGGATTGCCCAACCCCACGATCAGTTGGGGGATCGCAGCCATTTTGGAAGTCTTGTCAAATTATCGGTCAAAAAAACAGGGGAAGTTGAAATTCCCCTGAAAACCGGATCAAATCCCGGAGCGGGATCGGTCCCTAACCCGCCATCCGGTCGTTGCGGGTGTTCGTCTCCGACTTGGGGGGGTGCGATCGCGTCGCCTGTTCGAGTTGTTCCGCTTCGCGATTAAATTCATTTTTAAATTCCTGGGAGGCATCTTGGAACTTGCGAATTGCCTCTCCCAAACTGCGGCCGATCTCGGGCAGCTTTTTCGGCCCGAAAATCAAAAGCGCGACGACCAGGATGACGGCCATCTCCGGTAAACCGATGCCAAAAATATTCATGATCTCTCCAACAATAGTGCGATCGCCCTCGACACCCGTCAAATCATCGGGGGGAGCGGAGATCCAAATCCCCGCCTCTCCCATCGCCCTCACCTAGCGGGTCAGGTTAGCCCAGTCCACGCTCACGTTTTCCAGAATCAGCGAGGAGTTGTAGATCTGCAGGATGATCAGCAGAAAGACGAAGAATAACCCCATAAAAACGGCCATCAGGGGGGTGGTTCCCCAGCCGGGGGCTACTTTACCGTATTCGGAATTGAGGGGTCTGAGTCGATCGCCCAGCCAAGTCCTTTGTGCCATAGGTCTCCTTTAATCGAATGCGCTTGACCGCTTTTTTTTGGAGTTTATCACAAAGTCGGCCTCAAAGAACGGGGCTTTCGACCCAATTTTTTGGTAATCTGATAGGGGCAGTGCGATTCGTTCGGGAACGAAATCGGGCTGAAATGCCTGAAATAACTTCCCGGTAAGGTTTTCATCCCCTCGGATGAATATAAGGGGCGCACCCCTGACCAACCTTATAACTGTCTGTATGTTC
>NZ_JAJENU010000196.1:0-7858 GCF_035615495.1 Lyngbya sp. CCY1209
GGCTCAAGCCGCTCGAGTCGATTTTCATCCCCGCTCTGAAGAGACGGGGCTTCCAATCTCCCGACTATCCTCGTGAGGAATTTCTCAATTCTCAATTCTCAATTCTCAATTCTCAATTATTCCCTCAAATAAACCAAACCGCTGTAGAGTTGAAAAGCCGGGTCCCAGGGGGTTTCGGTTTTTCGCTCCAAATCGACGTGGGAGGTGATGCGGCTCAAGAGTTGGGTGTAGTCCAGGGTCGTCTCCGCGAAAGGGGTAAATTCCGACCACAGGGGGGCAGTTTCGAGGTTGAGGTCGAAGGTTTCGATGAGGCGGTTCCACTGGAGGCGGGCCGTCTGTCGGGTGGGGGAAGTGGGGGCTTCGGCGGCCGCGTCGGGGTTGAATTGGACCCCCTTTTGGAACTCGTAGGTTTGGTCGCACAATCGCAGGATCGAGCGGCGTCCGGGAAGGTGGAGGTCGTAGATTTTGGCGTAGTCCTGGGTAATTTTTCGGTGGCGGAAGCGATCGCTCTTTTGGCGGCGGGGGTCGTAGTCCATCGTCTCCACGAACAGCGGCAGCAACCCCTCCACCCGCGCCGCCACCTCGGACCAGTCGAAACTCAGGGCGCCGAGGCGATCGGTTTCGTCCCGGCAGACGACGGCGGGTTGGGGCGAGAGGGACTGGATGTGGGAGACACGGAAGACGTGCAGACTGTCGATGTCAGCCAAAGACGCCCAAAATACGGGGATGTCCGCGTCGAGCATTTCCCGACCGTAGACCCCCAACTCCCCGAATTCCCCCGTCCGGTACAGGCGCCAGCCGCGACTCTGGAGCTGCATCCTGGCGCTGTAGGCGTCGGTTTTGAGGAGGCGAGCCAGGATTTTGGCGACCTCGGGTTTGCGTTCCGGTTCGACCGGTTCGAGGATCAGCACCGCCGGCTCACCGCTGCGGGGGTCCGCCTTCGTTTGCGCGATCGCATCTTGCCGCCGTTGCTGTTCGATGGCCTCCAACCGCTTCACCCCGTCGCGGGCCTGGCCGATAATTTTGGGGTGGCTGGCGGTTTGCAGCAGTTTGCGGTAGACTTTTTCGGCGGATTCGAGTTGGTCGGTGGCTTCGTACCAGCGCCCGATGTAGAGTTTCACCCAGGGATTTTGGGGGGACTGTTTTTGCAATTGCTTGAGTAACTTTGCCGCGCCTCGATAGTCCTGACGATCCAAAGCGGCGGCGACCTGCTCGATTTCTTTCATGGTATGGGGTGCGATCGCGCCGAGTCACTTCCTCCAATCGTACTCGATCGGGGATAGGCGGGCGATCGGAGGCGACCGGAGGCGACCGGAGGCGACCGGAGGCCAGTTGATATCAGATCCGCACATATTCCCCAATCATCTTCAGATGATTTTCGCTATTAGCTTGGGAATTAATTCCCAAGCGGTTTGGATGCTCCACCCGTTGCTCCCTCCGCTCCCTCCACTCCCCCCCGAGGGGCTACAATTCCGAAAACAAGATGTAGACTATCAAACGGGCGATGTACCCTAGCGTTATTGCCTCAGAGCCACAAATCGACTAACTTTAGGGGGAAAATTGGCACGTCGGCAGATGAACTCAGCGACTCAAACCATCCTTCAACATGGCAAGTACAGGCTCGATCGCGTCCTGGGACGGGGGGAATTCGGCGTCACCTACCGGGCGACCCACCTGCACATCGGTCAAACCGTCGCCATCAAAACCCTTTCCCGGCAACCCGGAGGGCAGCACGACATCTCCCAACTGCGACATCAGGCGATCGCGATCGCCCAGCGGTGGAGTTTGTGCCAGCACCCCAACCTGGTGCGGGTCCTCGACCTGTTCGAGGAGGGAGGATATCCCTTCATCGTCATGCAGTTCGTCCCCGGCGAATCCCTGCAAACCCTCGTCCGGCCCGGACATCCCCTCCCGGCGCCCCAGGCCGTCCACTACATCCGCCAAATCGCATCGGCCCTCGACATCGCCCACCGGCAGGGACTCCTCCACTGCAACCTGCAGCCGACCTCCGTTATCCGCCGTGGCGGCAGCCGTCTGGCCATGCTGGCCGATTTCGGGGTGGGCAGCTACCTGCAACCCGACACCGCCAACCGCCACGTCCCCAACCGCGCCCTGGGGGGAGGATTTGCGGCCCTCGAACAGTACCTCCCCCACGAAAAACCGACCCCCGGCACCGACATCTACCGACTTTCGGCGATCTTATATTATCTGTTGACGGGGGAGGCGCCGTTGGAGGCTCCGCTGTGCGCCGGCCACCTGACCGAACAGTTGCTCCACACCAAAAAACCGAGCCTGCGCCAGTTCCAACCCGACCTGAACCCGGCCGTCGAAGAGGCGGTCCGCTGGGGGTTGGAGTTGCAACCCGGGCGGCGTCCGTCGAGCATCGGCGAATGGCTCGACATCCTCTGTACCCCTGAACCCGCCCCGGCCGTCCGGGAGGAATATCGCCCGCCGGCCCCGCCGCCGCCACCCCCGGCCGCCCGAGAAGAACAACGGCCCAAACCGCCGCCACCCCGACCGAAAATGAGAAAACTCTCCCGGCTCCGGGTCGCGCCGCTGTTCGTCCTCACGGCCGTGATCTCGGGGTGGGTGGGATTTGAAGTGACGCGGCGCTACGGCGACGGCCTCGTCGCCCAATTCGACCCCGGGTTCGACCCGTCGGGGGACGGGGGGGAGCGGTTGGTACTCGACCCCTCCAAACCGATCTTTGAAGAACCCGACTTGGTGGGCAAACAACCGGATTCCGAGTGGGACGGCATCGGAGAACTCCAACTGCTCGGGGACGGCAGTACGGACGTGGGGGAACTGCTCGAAGATGTCGCCTACGAAGAATGGGAAAGTGAACCGTTCCCCGACGTCTACGAGTCCCCCCAAGCGATCGAAACTCCGGATTATTATGCTTCCGAGACGCCGCCGGAACGGTCGGAACTCGATTCCAACGGTTATTCCGATTGGGAAGAGTATCCCCCCCTCGACCCCCCGGCGGACGACAGTTATCGCCTCCCCGAGATTCCCGAGGAGGAGTACCCATACTATCAGCCGCCTGAGCCGGCCGCCCCGGCGGTTCCGGAGTCCTACGCCGAACCGTCGCCGACTTGGGACGCGACCCCCCCCGAAGCGCCCGCCACCCCCAGTTGGGAGCGGGAGTTGCCCGACCTCCCGCCGGCCGAACCCTCCGAGCCTTGGACTCCCGAAGAATCGCGATCGGCCGACCCCGCCCCCGAAACCGGGACGAAGCGCTGGGACGAGTTCCCGCCCGCCGGTGCCCCCGAGCCGGAGTTGGAGTGGTCTGGGATGGGCGGGGAAGAATCTAAAATCTGAAATCTGAACTCCCAAAAATGAGAGAGGCGGCCTTCGGGGAATTGGCGCGATCGCGATCGCCCGATCCCCCGCCCGGACTCGCCGGCGGGAATTTTCTCCCCGGATTTCCTCCCCCGGCGCCGGTGCATTGAGGAGCGATCGCGTTATAATTTGTTACGGAAGTTAGCAAAACTTTTTTTATGAGCAAGCCAGCCGTTCATTCTTTCTTCGTGGGCAGAGCCCTGGCCGAAGGACTTTACGAGCAAATCGAAAACCTGCTCTCCGGCGGTCTGAGCGATTTGGGAAAATTTGACGCCGAGCAGCGGGAACGCCTGCGAGAATTCGCCGCCGAGGTGATGCGGCGGGCACAAGAAGAGGAAATGAGCCGGGGAATTGCCACTTCCGGAACGGTTGACGGCACCGCCCCCGCCGGCTCGGTGGACCTGCAAGAAATCATCGACGACCTGCGGGCCGAAATTGCCGAACTGCGCTCCGAATTGCAGCTCTACCGCAACCGAGCCTAGGCTTCAGCCGGACTCCCGACCCCGCAACTTTTTCCGATTCACCCAACCCGATAGATTAGCTGGAAACACAATTTGGAAACTCGAGTGTCTGTTCCCATTGATGACTCGATTCATCCCCGCCGGAACACCCAACAGATCCGCCAAAATGCAGTGGCGCCGGCCACTGAGAAATCCTACGGAGAAAAGGCCTACCGTTGGAACCGAAAACGGTACTCCCGCAAACGGCGCTTCGTCGATATTTGGGCGTTCGTGCTGTTGTGGCTGGGCTGGATGTGGAGAGACAGCAAACAGTGGAGCTACGTCGGCGGTTACAGCGAAGAAAAAATGCTGGCCCGACGGCGACAGCAGGCGATCTGGCTGCGGGAAAGTTTGCTGGATCTCGGCCCGACCTTTATCAAAGTTGGCCAACTGTTCTCCACCCGGGCGGACCTATTTCCGGGCGAATACGTCGAAGAACTCTCGAAACTGCAAGACCGGGTTCCGGCGTTCCGCTACGAGCAGTGCGTGGAAATCATCGAGCAGGATTTTGGCAAATCCGTCCCGGAGTTATTCCGCAGCTTCGACCCGGTTCCCCTGGCCGCCGCCAGTCTCGGCCAGGTACACCATGCCCAACTGCACAACGGCGCCGATGTGGTGGTGAAAGTGCAACGGCCCGGACTCAAACAACTGTTTGAAATCGACCTAGCCATCCTGCGGGGCATCGCCCGCTATTTTCAAAATCACCCCAAATGGGGCCGGGGCCGGGATTGGATCGGCATTTACGACGAATGCTGTCGGATTCTGTGGGAAGAGATCGACTACCTCAACGAGGGCCGCAACGCCGACACCTTCCGCCGCAACTTCCGCCAGTGCAAATGGGTGCACGTGCCCCGGGTGTGGTGGCAGTTCTCCTCCCCGCGAGTCCTCACCCTCGAATATATCCCCGGCATCAAAATCAGCAACTACGAGGCGATCGAAGCGTCGGGGTTAGACCGCAAACAACTGGCGCAGATGGGGGCCAAGGCCTACCTGCAGCAGCTCCTCAACGACGGCTTTTTCCACGCCGACCCCCACCCGGGGAACATCGCCGTCAGCCCCGAGGGAGAGCTGATTTTTTACGATTTCGGGATGATGGGGCGCATCACCTCCAACCTGCGGGAAAAATTGATGGAAACCCTATTCGGCATCGCCCAAAAAGATGCCGATCGCGTGGTGAAATCCCTGATCGAAGTGGGCGCCCTAGCCCCGACGGGGGACATGGGGCCGGTGCGGCGATCGGTCCAGTATATGCTAGACCACTTCATGGACCAGCCCTTCGAGGAGCAGTCCATCGCCGCCATCAGCGACGACCTCTACGAAATCGCCTACGACCAACCCTTCCGCTTTCCCGCGACTTTTACCTTCGTGATGCGGGCGTTTTCCACCTTGGAAGGGGTAGGGAAAGGACTCGACCCGGATTTTAACTTTATGGAGGTGGCACAACCGTTTGCCATGCAGCTCATGTCCAATGGAAACAGTTCTGAAACAGCCAACAGCATCATCAACGAAATCGGGCGGCAGGCGGCTCAGGTGAGTTCGACGGCCCTGGGATTGCCGGGGCGCATCGAGCAAACCCTGGATAAACTGGAGCAGGGCGACCTGCGGATGCGGGTCCGCGCCACGGAAACCGACCGCCTCCTGCGCCGGGTGGGGAACGTCCAGATGGGAACCAATTACGTTTTGTTGGTCGGTACGTTCACACTCTCGGCGACACTCTTGTTCATTAGTGATAAAGTGTGGTTAGCCCTCGTCGTCGCCCTGTTGGCGCTGATCGTCGGCATCGCCTTTCTCCGACTCCTGCGGCGGATCGATCGCTTTGATCGGATGCTGTAGGCACCGGGCGGGATTCGCGATCGTCCGGGTCCCTGGGGTGGTCAGATAAAAAAAATTTATAATTGATTTCCGCAAGGAGAGAAACAACTCGAACAGCCAATTTATGAAACGCTATTTCGCCGGTTTGACGGATACGGGAAAGGTTCGGAAGGTCAACCAAGACGCTTACCACATCGATCCGGATGGACGATTTTTCATCGTGGCGGACGGGATGGGCGGACACGCCGGGGGTCAGGAAGCGAGTCAAATTGCGGCTCAGACCATCTCGGACTACCTGAATTCCCAGTGGGATTCTTCCGACCCTTCCCCGGTCTTGCTCAAGGAAGCTTTCCTTGCGGCTAACCGCGCCATCCTCCAAGATCAAATTGACCATCCCGAACGGGCTGACATGGGGACGACGAGCGTCGTCGCCCTGTTCCGCGAGGAGCAGTCCTGGTGCGCCAACGTTGGGGATTCCCGCCTCTACCAGTTGCGCGGCCACACCCTCACCCAAGTCACTGAAGACCAGACCTGGGTCGCCCAGGCGGTCAAGCGCAACGACCTGACGCCGGAAGAAGCTCGGGTCCACCCCTGGCGCCACGTCCTCTCCCAATGTCTGGGGCGGGAGGATTTGGCTCACATCGAGATCTTGCCGATGGAGGTCAAGGACGGCGATCGCTTATTATTATGCAGCGACGGCCTGACGGAAGAGTTGCCCGATTCGGTGATCGCCAACCAGCTCAAGTCCATCCGCGCCTGCGAAGCGGCCACCCAAGCCCTGGTGGACGAGGCGAAAAATCGCGAGGGACGGGACAACATCACGGTGGTCGTGATCCTGATCGGATCTTAGGCCCGTGACCCGCGTCATCGGTTTGATCAGCGGTACGTCCGCCGACGGCATCGACGCCGCCCTCGTCGAGATCGGCGGGGGGACGGCCGATTTGCGGGTGGAGTGTCTGCGGGCGGCGACCTACCCCTATCCGCCGGAACTGCGATCGCGGATTTTGGCGGTGTGCGGGGGCGAACCCCTCTCGGTGGCCGAACTGGTCGCTTTGGACGACGCCATCGCCCGGGAATTTGCCCGAGCCGCCCTGGCCATCCAAGACCCAACCCGACCCGCTGAGGCGATCGGTTCCCACGGACAAACCGTCTACCACCGACCGCCCGACTCGGGCGCGGAGATGCCCCTGGGTTGCAGCGTCCAACTCGGCCGGGGGGAGGCGATCGCTTACCAAACCGGAATCCCCACCGTCAGCAACTTCCGGGCCGCCGACCTCGCCGCCGGGGGGGAAGGCGCCCCCCTGGTGCCCGCCGTCGATGCCCACCTCCTCCGCCACCCCGCCGAATATCGCTGCATTCAAAACCTCGGCGGCATCGGCAACGTCACCGCCCTGCCACCGGGAAAACGGGGAGAATCTGAACCCGTGCGGGGATGGGACACCGGACCGGGCAACGCCCTGTTAGATCTAGCCGTCGAATACCTCTCCGGCGGCCAACAAACCTATGATCGCGATGGGGCCTGGGCCGCCGCCGGCACGCCCGACACCGAACTGGTGGAACGTTGGCTCAAACACCCCTTTTTCCGAACCCCGCCCCCCAAATCCACTGGGCGGGAAGTCTTCGGCCCCGACTATTTGCGAGAGTGTTTACAAGACGCCGAATCCCGCCACCTCACCCCCGCCGACCTCCTGGCCACCCTCACCGAACTGACCGCCGCCTCCGTCGCCGACAGTTACCGCCGGTTTGTGCCCCGACAACCCGATCGCGTCCTCCTCTGCGGGGGCGGCTCTCACAACCGCTACCTGCGATCGCGCCTCGAACGGCTTTTCGCCCCAATTCCCATCCAGACGACCACGGAAATGGGCGTGGATGGGGACTTCAAAGAAGCGATCGCCTTCGCCGTCCTCGCCTACTGGCGCCTTCTGGGCATTCCCGGCAATTTGCCCGCCGTCACCGGGGCGAGTCGATCGGTTCTGTTGGGCAACATTTCCCCACCCCCCCGTCCCGCGTGATACGATACGATAGGAACGCTGGATTTTCAAGCTCAGAACGCTGCCGACAAACCTGTTACCTGTTGTTTCCAAGTCACGGTTGAGCCAGTTGGCAGCGCGCAGTGAGGGATGATACTGTCAGCACCCCGCTCTAAAGAGACGGGGCTTCATGCCTCTCCTTTAGGTAGCTGACCAGCCTAAGTCTTAACTGAC
>NZ_JAJENU010000197.1:0-27311 GCF_035615495.1 Lyngbya sp. CCY1209
TAAAGACAACCGTGGGGGCAACCTTATAGGGTTGCCGGTAAAGACAACCGTGGGGGCAACCTTATAGGGTTGCCGGTGAGGACAACCGTGGGGGCAACCTTATAGGGTTGCCGGTGAGGACAACCGTGGGGGCAACCTTATAGGGTTGCCGGTCATCCTTCCGCCACACTCTCGACGAAGCTGGGCTTCCGGTTCGCCACGATGTCGAAAAACGTGCCTCGGGTACTGCCCAGGGAAACGCTCAGGGAGCGATAGGCGTGCCAGAGGTGCCCCAGCAGGGCCAGGGAGCCGAGGGTGGCGTGGACGCTGGCCAGGGCGGTGCGGATGGATTCTTGGGTGCCGCCGACCGGGCCGTAGAAGGCGGTGGGATAGGCGACCTCGTTGACGGAGACGAAGACCGCGACGCTGAAACCCGCGATCGCCAGGGCGCCCAGGCTGTAGGATAGGTAAGCCTCGCCGGACCACACCAGCCGCGCTTTCGCCCAGGCGAAGGGTTCGGTGACGATGTGAAACAGGCCTCCGGCGACGCACAGCAGGCCCACCCAGACGTGCCCGCCGACGATATCTTCCACGTTGTCCACGGCGGCCATACCCGCGATCGCCCACCCGTGGGGGGTGATGCCGAACAGGTAGCCGAAAATCCGCCCCGGGTCGAGGTTGGGCTGCACCAGCCGCACCTGTTCCGCCAGGGGGTCGTAAATGCCGCCGAACCGGGTGGCTTTGAGCACCAGCAGCAGGGCGCCCGCCCCCAGGATCACCAGGTGGATGCCCAGGATGGTGGTCATCTTGCGGCCGTCTTGCCAGTCGTAGCCGAAGCCGTTTCGGTTCAGTTTGGCCGGCCCAAGTACGGCGTGGTAGAGTCCGCCCGCCCCCAGCACCGCCGAGCTGACCAGGTGCAGCATGGCGATCGCGTAATAGGGGTAGGTATCTACCACGACCCCGCCATCTCCGACCCCGATGCCGAGGCGGGCCAGGTTGGGCAGCAAAATGAGTCCCTGATCGTACATGGGCAAACCGGGATCGAACCGGGACAGCTCGAACAGGGTCATCGCCCCGGCCCACAGCACGATCAGCCCTGCGTGGGCGACGTGGGCTCCCAGCAAGCGTCCGGAGAGGTCCTTGAAGCGGATGTTCCCCGCCAGCAAGGGGGCGCCGGTTTCGGGAGTGGCCTCGGAAGACCAGCCGAGCGATCGCATCAGCGGAGTCCAAAAGAGTCCGTTCGTCATAACAGCTCCTTCCAGTCAGGCTGTAGAAAGTGCAACAAATATCTGGAACGGCCAGGGGGTTCCGAGGGCCAGCCTCGGAATTTGTTGACTTAGATTGTCATTAAGCTGATTGCAACACAATTCAGACTATTTTTCAACAAATTGATTGTTAAGTTATGTTAAGAACAGAGTCCGGCGCGACCCGACCGACGGCCGTCGCCGGGACAATGCAAGCCCTCAAACTTCCTCTGGTTATAGCTTTTACCCCGATTGGCGGACGGGGTGAAAGAATGCCGTTATTCGTTCAACTCAAGACTTTCAGTGGCGATCGCACCGAACTTAATGATATCTACTCTCAACTAATTCTCTGATAGGCGCCAGAGAGAGGCGGCATCAAACATTTCCCAAACATCGCCGGCGGTAAATGCGGGCGACTTTATCTTGGGGATTCTGCCGCAGACAGGCGTCAAACAGGGCGATCGCATCCCGAATTTCCCCCAAATAATAGTGCAGTAACGCCCGTTCAAATAGGGTTTTGGTCGCCTGTTTTCCCCGCCGCACTTTCGGCGGATCGGCGTCGAACACTTCAAACACGGACACCATTTTTAACTTCCCCTTCACCTGGACGCGATCGATGAGTCGGATGCCGTATTCGTGGAGGCGTTCGAGGCGGATAAACGTGTAGTGGGAAATGAGGAGAGAAACGCCGTAATTTTTGGTCAACCCTTCCAAGCGGGACGCCAAATTCACCGCATCTCCGATCACCGTCCCGTCCATCCGAGATTTGCCCCCCACGGTTCCAAGCATCAGTTGTCCGGTGTTGATGCCGATGCCGATTTCGATAGGGGGGCGATCGGGCCGCTGGCGGGTTTTGTTGTATTCTGCGAGGAGTTGCAGCACCCGAATTCCGGCCCTCACGGCATCGTCCGCACTGTGGCTGAATAACGCCATAATCTCGTCCCCGATGTACTTGTCGATGAAGCCGCGATATTCCGCGATCGCCGGTTCGACGTGGGATAAATAGGCGTTGATAAACTTGAAATTATCCTCCGGGTTCATCTGTTCTGAGAGGGTCGTAAAATCGCGGATATCCGCAAATAAAACGGACATTTCCCGCTCGACATTATCCCCGAGTTGAACGTCAACAATGCTATCTTTGCCGAGATATTGCAAAAACTGGTGGGGGACGAAGCGAAAAAACGACTGATTCAGTTCAAATAATTCCGAGGTGAACCGTTCCAGTTCCGCCTCCGCCCGCTTCCGTTCCGTGATATCTTCTACAAATCCTTGATAATAAAGAATATTGCCCTTCTCATCATCAACCACCCGGGCGCTTTCCGAGATCCAAATCGGGCGGCCGTCCCGGTGATAAACCTGGGATTCAAACCGGGAAACTTCGCCGCGATCGCGCAAAATTTCGAGCAATTCATCCCAGCGATTAGGGGAAATATACAATTGCTTTTTGACATCCGTTATCGAGGTCATCAAATCCCCGGGGGAATCGTAGCCGTAAATTCCCGCCAGGGTGGGATTCGCACTCAAAAACTTACCCTCAATCGAAATTTGAAAAATCCCCTCCAACGCATTTTCAAAAATGCTGCGATATTTCCGTTCTGCCCGTCCCAAAGATTCGATCAATTCCCCTTGGTCTTGCGTCAACAATTCCAAAGCGCGATTCATCTCTTGCAATTGCCGGTTTTGGTCGGCGAGTTGCTTTTGTTGGTAGAAACTATTGATCGCCTCCGTCACCGTCAACGTCAAATCCTCATTTTCCCAAGGTTTAGAAATGTAGCGATAGAGTTTTGCGTATTTTATCGCATTAAAAATCCCCTCAACATCCGCCTGACCCGTCAGCATGATATTGAGAGTATTTGGAGAGAGGTGATGGATGGTTTTCAGAACTTCATCTCCCCGCAACTTCGGCATCTGATAATCCGAAATGACGACCGCCAGTTCTTTCCCCGATTCGAGCAATTTCTGCGCCGATGCGATCGCTTCTTCCCCGCTTCCGGCCAACTCGACTTGATATTTTGTCCCGAACGATCTCCGAAGCAGCCGCTTCAGAGTCTCCAAAATCATCGGTTCATCATCGACACAGAGAATTACGGGTTTGCTCATTCATTCGGAAAGGGTAGACGCTTTCACCAGTGACTTGAAGACGGTGCAACCAATCTCTGCCGGTCGTTATGGCGCTACGCGCAAGTCAAAAGTCAAAAGTCAAAAGTCAAAAGCTGATGGCAAGGGCTTTTCAGCTTTGTCCAATGTCCCAATCAAGATGCGTAGTGCCATATCTTGCCAATTATCAAGCCATGAATTGTAGATCCCCTGTTCGGTCCGATCCCCCGTCAAATTGAGGAGATGTTTTGGACTGATTCACCGCCACCGTATCCATTACGGATCGAACTGAGATTTCCAAACCCAGTATAATTCATGGAAGAGAGGCGATCCGCGCCGCGTCCCGTCGAACCGCCCAAAAGAAAAGCCGGGAACGAAATCACCGTCCCCGGTTCCCGTCCTTCCCGCTTCTCCCGGGTTCAAGACTCGGGTCCGATCTCCTCGAGTTCCCGGATGCGATCGCGCGAATCCTGATAAGAATCCTCCCGCCCCAATTGTTCATACAGTTCCGCCGCCTTGCGAAAGTCGGCCAGGGCCGCGTCAAAATTGTCCCGGCGGATGTAAGCCAACCCGCGATTGTAGTACGCATCGGCGTAACCCGGATTCAATTCGATCGCCCGGGTGTAGTCCTCGATGGGATTCGGGCCGCGAGTCGGTTCGTCCACCACCAGCAGCGTCCGAGCCAACCCCAAATTAAAATAAGCCTCCGGCGAATCGGGATTCAACTCCAGGGAGCGGTTAAAATCCGCGATCGCCTCCCACGCATAGCCCCGGTCCAGTAGCGTCAACCCCCGAAAGTAAAACGCCCGGGCGTCCTGGGGGTCGTCCAAAGAAACGGGACTCGCCTCCGCCGGATCGGCGTCGGTGTCCATATTCAAATCCGCCGCGCTCAACTCCGTCGCCGTCAGCCGTTCGACAAACAAATTGATCGGGACCGCCGCATTGAACCCCGTCTTGATGGGAGTGACGTCCCCGGAACTGGTTTGGGCGAATCCGAACTCACCCTGGCCGTGCAGCCCCACCACCCGGCCTTCGGAGTCAAAAACGGGCCCCCCACTCATCCCGCTCCACGTCACCGCCTGATACCGCAAATTGTAGCCCTCCGGGCGATTTCTGGGCCGGCTCGTCACCAGTCCCGGCGACAGTTCCGGCTCGCGATCGGCCCCCGTCAGGCCCCCGGTGGCCGGATAAGCATAGACGTAAATCTGCACCCCGATCGCCACCCGTTCGGAATCCCCCAAAATGGCGGTGGGATAGTCCCGGGGACTCTCGAACTCCACCACAGCCAAGTCCGGGTCCTCCGCCGCCGTCTGGAGGCGAGTGACGCGGGTGGCTGGGTAACTTTCCCCGTCATGGGTACGGACGTGGTAAGCGACCTCGGGTTCTTCCACCACATGGTTGACCGTCAACACCGTATAAATATTATCTTTTTTAGCAATAATCACCCCCGAACCATCTCCGAGGGGGCTGTTAATTTGTACCGCGATCGGCGCGGCAATTTCGGCCACCTCCTGGGCGGTTTTAGCCGCCGCCGGCATCTGAGCACTGACGACAACGGCCGTAACAGCCGCCATCCCCGTCAAAATGGGGGCGAGGGAGTCAAAGCGAGAAAAACCCAAGTTGAGCATGGTTCCATCCCTGTTGAGTTGCGATCGAGGCTGCGGGATTAGGGAGTGGGGAGTGGGGAGTAGGGAGTAGGGGCTCCGCTTCCATTTCCCATTTCCTGGGTGCAGCAATATATCTATTTTCCGACGTGAGCCGGGAAAATTTGTTCGGATCGGACAGTTACAATTCATTTTTAACCCAGGCTACGATCGCCTCGGTGAGTCCCTCCAGGGTATATTCCCGGGCTTCCACGTCCACCCGGCCCAGCAACTCCCGGCAGGTTTCCGAGGTTTGGGGTCCGATGGAAGCGATCGCCCCAGCCGCCATCAGATCGTTCAAAGACTCACCCGCAGCCCCTTCCAGAAGTTTACAAAAATTCCGCACCGTCTTGGAACTGGCGAAAGTGACAATATCAATTTGTCCGTTTTGGATGGCATCCCAAGCCTCCGGCGCGATCGCCTCGGGACAACCGGACTCGTAAGCCGGCACCTCCACCACCGTCGCCCCCGCCGCCGTCAACTCCTGCACCAACACCTCTCGCCCCCCGCTTTCCACCCGGGGAAACAGCATCCGCCGTCCGGCGACGGGTTCGGGGAAATGTTCCACCAGGGAATCGGCCACGAAATCCGGGGGGATAAAATCCGGTTGCAGGCCCCACTCCCGCAGGCTGGCGGCGGTTTTTTTGCCCACCACGGCAATTTTCGTCCCGGCGAGGGCGCGACTGTCCTTTCCGGCGGCCATCAGCCGTTCAAAAAAGTAAGACACCCCGTTGGCCGAAGTCAGCAGCAGCCAGTCGAAATCGAAATCGGCGATCGCGCGATCGAGGGGTTCCCAGGTGGAGGGCTCGCGGATCACCAGCGTCGGCATTTCCACCACCTTCGCCCCCTGTCGTTCCAGGAGGGTGCGGAATTGGCCGGAGGAAGATTGCGATCGCGTCACTAAAACCGTCTGGCCCAACAGGGGTGCGATCGGTTGGGAATCGCCCTGGGGGGTGAGGTAGGATCGCAGTTCCACCACATCCCCCACGACAATCACGCTGGGGGATAAAGATTCTTCCCATGTCTGGTCTAAAATATCGTCCAACGTCCCGATCCAGACCTGCTGGTTGGGCCGTCCGCCGCGCCGGATAATGGCAACGGGAGTTTGGGGCGATCGGCCGTGGTGTTTGAGTTGGCGGACAACCGCCTCCAAATTTCGCGACCCCATCATCAAAACCAGGGTGTCGAGTTCCGCCAGACTCGCCCAATTCAGGGCGTCCGGGTCGTGGGCCGTCATCACCGCAAAACAGCGGCTCATCACCGGATCCGTGAGGGGAATTCCCGCCAGCAGGGGTGCGGCTAACGCCGAAGAAATCCCCGGGACGACTTCAAACTCGCACTCAGCCGCGATCAGGGCTTGAATTTCTGCACTCGTGCGTCCGAAAATGAACGGATCGCCCCCTTTGAGCCGCAGCACTTGCCGTCCCTTTCGGCAATGTTCGACCAACAAATGATTGATTTTATCTTGGGGCGTGCTCGGCTGTCCCCCCCGCTTTCCGACGTGCAGTTTCAAACAGTCGGGCGGCAGCAGCGGCAAAATGGATTCATCGACCAACGCATCGTAAACCAGCACGTCGGCATTCATGAGCAAGTGATAGGCTTTGACGCTCAAATAGGCGATATTTCCTAAGCCCGCCCCCACCAAATAAACTTTTCCCGTCGGTTTGGTCATGCTCTCCCGCAGTTGTCGTTTACCCTACAATTCTAGATACGGGAAGATTACCATAAAAAGAGGAAATGGGGAATGGGTTGAAAAATCAAAAGTCAAAATTCAAAAGTCAAAAGCATTGAATTTTCATGGATTAAGGGGATCGAAAAAAGAATCATTCTTTTTGTTTTTCGGTTTCCCGGGGAAGGATTTGGACTCGATTCTTTTGTCGGAGTGTAAAGTGATGAATTGTATGGCGATCGACAGAACGGTTGGGACAGATCGGCTAATTTTAGACCCACCTTGAAATGAATTTCAAGGCTGATAGCAAAAGTCTATTTAAGTGGACTCGTTCGGAGTAATCGTGTCCCAACCCCCTTGTCAGTTGCCATACTATATTTTTTTGAATTCAAATCGCCGATCGGTCAATTTTTAAACCGTCACAAACTCGGATGCGATCGCCATTAGTTTTGCCGGTCGAATCTGGATTGTCATCGTTTGCGTTTGTCGGGTTTATGCCATCTCACGGACTGTCACAGCGATCGCCCTCGGGGTGCGATCGCCTTCCGATAATGGGGGCAATTCCGAATTGAGGAAAAATCGGTTATGAAATCGCCCATAAATTTCGCCTATTTTACCGCCGGACTGGTTCTAATTTTACTGCTCACCTTTTCAATTCTCCAGTGGCTGCACATTCCCTCCGGCAACTTTTTAGATTGGATTATCGGGGGGGTAACGTTCTGGTGGCTGCTGTTAATTGTGACGGTTCCCTGGAACGTCCACTTTGATGCCAAAGAAGTGATGGCGGAGGCGGAGGAGTCCGACAAAAAAGGTATCCGAATTGACGACAAACAGCGGCAATATGTGAGCCAATTAGCCCGCCGTTCTCTGTGGGTTGCGATCGCCCTCCACCTCCTGTCCGCGATCGGTTTGTACGGGTTATCAATGGCGGGAATAACCGTCGTCGGCTACGTCGGTTCGGCGGCGGCATTGTTGCTGACCATTTTACGTCCGGCTTTGCGCGGTTATCAATATTTAGTCGCCCGCCTGTCGATGGTTCGCCGCGAATTTTCTTATCCCCGGGAAGACGTTGTGGAGTTGCGAGGACGGGTAAAAAAGCTCGAAGCGGCGGTCAAATTAATCGAACAAAGTATCGACCGGGACAATCCCAGTTCTTGGGCATCTCAACAGGAGAAAAAAGCCGCTTTCATCCAAAATGAACTCACCCGCCTATCGGCCGATATCCAAACCCTGAAAGCCGACAATAAATCGGAACACGATCGCCTGAGTCGAACCGCCGAAAACGCGATCGCCCAGATGCGAGAAGACGGACAAGTGCTCAACCACGTTCGCGAGATCGTCCGATTTTTCAAAGAAGCCTGACAGTCGGGTGCGTTCCCTCAAATCACATGACTTTATCAACCGATTGATGAATGGGAACGCACCTTTTTTAAAGTTTATATAATGTGAGCTAAATCATCACAACTTGTAAACGCAAACCCAGTGTTTGTAAAAGCTTAATAACTGTCGCCAAATCCGGATCTTCTTTAGCCGATAAAACTTTGTCAATAATTGCGCGATCGTGTCCTGTTTCCCGGGCAATCTGTATCATCCCTTGCGATCGGACAATATCCTTAAGTGCCGCAACTAGCACCGCCGGATCGCCATCTTCAAGGGCAGCTTCCAGATAGGAAGCGATGTCTTCTTTCGTTTCCAGATGCTCCGCCGCATCCCAAGGGTAAGTTTCAATTTTTTTCATGATCTATTCAGATAGTAGTATGACATTCAGCCATCGCCGAAATTGCTGATTTCCACCAATGCTTCGCCAGCTTCCAAAAGTTCTAGTGCTCTGGGCAATGTCTGGCTCAGAATTTCGCGTAACCGAGCATTGGAGGTATTGCCACAAGTCAACCAAATAATTTGTGGTGGTGAACCCAGTCGCTCCACCAAATCCACGAAGTCACTATCTTTGGTCATGACAATAACTTCCAGTGCTTTTGCAGTCTCAAAAATTTCAGGATCTTCAGCATCTCTTAGTCCCAGATCTCGTAATGCTACTGCTTCAACTCCAAATGTGTCTGTAATCCAGTTTGCGATTGCGGGGGAGAGGTGTGCATCTACCCAAATCGTCATGGCACTAAGACCGGATGATTGAGTTTCCGGGAGGCATACAAAAGAGATGCCTTTAAATCATCTGCTTCGAGATCGGGCATTTCTTCTAAAATTTCTCCGGCACTCAAACCCGCCGCAAACAGATCCAATACATCCGATACCCGAATTCTCATCCCTCGGATGCAGGGGCGACCCCCGCACTGTTTGGGGTTAACTGTGATTCTGTTAAAAAGATCGGACATGAGCCAACTCCACTAATCTAGAAGTTATTATCCGTTACAATATTACTCCATTGTCAAAATGCGATCGCCAATGCGCGGCTTCAACCCGGACTTATGCACCAAGTCCACCTTGACCCCCAAATTATCGCTGAGATAATTCTCTAAATTGATGAACTTCAACAAGCTGGGTGTCTCGGAAAATTCGACCAACACATCTACATCGCTCGTTTCCGTCTGCTCTTGTCTGACATAAGAGCCGAAAATCCCCAATTCCCGAACGTGATAACGTTCCTGCAAAACCGACCGATGCAGCACCAGCCATTGCTGGATTTCCTCCAAAGTTTTCATACTCCCCGTTTCCCCAAATTCAATAGGTTTTGGCAAATCAGCAAACAATTGGCGAAATTGGGCAGTAGTCCGTGACTTCACAACGTCTCCGGGTCGAGTTCTTCGGTTTCACCGGCATGATATTCAGCCATCGCTGAAGCTGCGAGTTTTGCAAGAATATCTGGAGAACGGGAGAATGCTTCATCCCAGTGCCGTTCGTCCTCAATTTCGTCTAAGATCATTGAAGCGATCGCGTTTTGCTCCGTTTCCGGCAAAGTTTTCAATCTGGCAATTGCACGTTCAAGTAACTCAGTCATCGCTACCTCTACTCCAACCGTTACAGTATTACTCTACCCATTATCGCCGATTCATTGATTTCTCAAACAACCTGAAGTGTCTTGGGTTCGGGGATCGTCTCCCCTTCTGCCTGCCAAGCTTCCAGGTACATTTCAATCACTTCTTCACCGTTACGAATGGCTTCTTCACGGGTTTTTCCGTGCGTACAAGGCATGACGACGCGATCGGCAAACTCTGGAACTGTGACCAGGAAAAGCCGATCTTCATCAGACCATTGAATCATCATGCTATAGCGATTCATAAATCTTCACTTCTTATTATTATTGAGGGAAAACTTCTGCATATCTCTCAGCCCAGTAAACAGAATAATTATTCTCCAAACAATGAAGGTACATTTCGTCAAAGTTATGAATTTTATTTTTCGTCAAATCCTTGTGTATGTGCTTAAAAATTATCACTCCATTGTCAACATTAAGTGCTCGAAAAGGGTTAGTTACCACACTATCAATGTGAGCAAAATCCACCTCTTCTGTAGAACTAAAAGTCTCTCCAGTAAACTCACAACTGGAGATACCATATTTGTCAATACGTTCTTTCTTTAAGTATGGGCGATAGTTGGAAATCTCTTGTAGAAAAACATCCTTCACATCTCGGACTTCGGAGTTGTTAACTATCTTTGTATATATCCTTTCTGCAATCTGTAGGTACTGTTTTGTTTTTCCTGATTTGACGCTTTTCCTTACCTCAATCAGTTGTATTAAAGTCGGACCTGATATATGTTCGTAACCATCTATATTCAGAATTTCAGATTTGCTAATTAGACCAGGTATGCCTTGATATACTAAAGATTGTTCAGCACCTGAATTACCAGTTCTTAGGATTTCAGCTAACCCTTGTATCCTTATATATGGAATTCCACTAACACATATTTGTGTGTTTGCATAAAAAGCATTAACAATTCCCATTATATGCTCTTTAGAAAGCTTTTTTTCTGTCATTTTCAAAGCAATCTCAAGTTCATTTATTTCGACCAGTTTCTCCAATGGATAGTGTCGAATGGAAGGCAAATTTCTGTTGTTCATGCTTGCTTTGTCAAACGTTTATAGATGAGATTAATTTTTTTAGATATCTCGTCGTTATTTAGAGAAGACTCATTACTGATATTCTTGTCGGGATGGAAGTAGCCCATCATTTTATCTCGCCACTTCTTAGCCTTGTCTTTATTGACATAGTGCAATTGTGTTAGCTCTATTTCTTTTTCAAGATCTCTCTCTTCATGATATTTGAGGAGACAAAATGCCAATCTATGCTTATCAGAAATAAAAAATTGATCTGCTTCTTTGGGTTCAAAACTTGAAATATTTCGGTTTTGTGCGATTACGTTTTCCTGAGATGACATTAAATTTTTAATTTTTTGCCCATCTACAAAAGGAATTAACAATTCAATTAAAAACACCAATTCTTTCTTCAAAGAATCTCCGATGTTGATGTCAGTCGCAAGGTCAATATTGGTTTTCCGGAATTTCAGAAAATCTCTAAAGTTTTTGTCATTTGTATTAGAGTCCAAGTCACGAGCCAAATTGTTTCTAAGATTATTCAAATTTTCTATAGCAGACCAGTCACTTTCTTGTATCTTTGTAGAAAGAGGAATCAAAGCTCTAGCTATAAACAACTTTTGCTGAAATCCAAGATCAGCACCTTTCAAGTGGTCTGGCTGTTGAACTGCATGAGAAATCATCTGCTCTAAAAGCCATTCGATCAGTAGATGCCCTTTGAGGACTACTAATGTAGGATTTGGTTCTGTGGAAAGCCATTGCTCAAAGAATTCCGAGTAATTTTCCGTCATGTTTACCAATGAATATAAGTTACTGGTTGGGCGGACGAAAACAGATGCTTTATCCTTGCAAACTTATTGCGAACATTTTGTATAATACAATAATACAGCCAGTTATGGATTGGTGTCAACTCCCGAGCTGAGTCTTCTGTGCTTAACCTCACGTGACCTCAGTTCGGTAAAAAAATGCCCCCCGATCGCAACCGGGGAGCAATAAAAACTGACAGAATTACGAAGAATTACGACGCCGCGATCGCCACTTTTTCACCGCTGCCTTCCGGCGAAACTTCCGGAGTATTTTCCTCCGAAGGCGGCACCACCTGCCAGAACTTGGGCAGGTAATCCGACCAATGAGCCAAAATCTCCTTCGCCGTCGCGCTGTCGGTAAATTCCGCGTGGCGCTCGATCAACGCCTTCAACTGCCGCTCCCCTGAGTGCGTCGAAACCCGCTGGATGCGGACAATTTCCGGGTTCACGCACTCGGGGAAACTGCCGTCCTCGTCCAGGAAATAGCCGATGCCGCCGGTCTGGCCGGCGCCCACGTTGCGGCCCACTTTTCCGAGGACGACCACCACACCGCCGGTCATGTACTCGCAGCAGTGGTCCCCCGCACCTTCGATCACCGCCTGTCCCATCGAGTTGCGGACGGCGAAGCGCTCGCCGGCCTGTCCCCGGGCGAACAGGGTTCCCCCCGTGGCGCCGTACAGGCAGGTATTGCCGACGATGACGTTTTCCGAGGGGTCGAGGCCGCTTTCGGGAGCGGGTTTGACGATCAACTCGCCGCCGTGCATCCCTTTACCCACATAGTCATTCGCCTCGCCGTTGAGGGTGAGTTTCATTCCCGGCAGGTTGAAGGCGCCGAAACTCTGGCCGGCCGAACCGTTGAACGTGAGGGCGATTTGTCCCTCGAAGCCGGTGTTGCCGTACAGCGCCGCAATTTTCCCGGCGATGCGGGCGCCCACGGTGCGATCGGTGTTGACAATCCGCACCGTCTTGCTGACGCTGCCCTGGTTGCGAATCGCCGCGGCGATGTCGGCATCCTCCAACAGCACGTCATCCAGAACCGGGCCGTTGCTGTGGACGTCCTCGTGGTTCAGCCAGTCGTTGTCCGCCGAGATGGGGGGCGCCGTCAGCACGTCCAGATTCAAAGCCTGGGTCTTGGTGAGGCGGACGTCGCGCATTTTCAGCAAATCCGATCGCCCGATGATGTCCTTCAGAGAACGATACCCCAACCGGGCCA
Organism: Lyngbya sp. CCY1209; assembly: GCF_035615495.1. GTDB lineage: Bacteria > Cyanobacteriota > Cyanobacteriia > Cyanobacteriales > Microcoleaceae > Limnospira. The sequence goes on from NZ_JAJENU010000197.1 coordinate 12,643, forward strand.
ACAACTGGCGCACTTCCTCGCCCACGAAATAGAAGAAATTCACCACGTGGTCCGGAGTTCCCGGGAAGCGCTTCCGCAGTTCCTCTTTCTGGGTGGTGACGCCCACCGGACAGCCGTTGGTGTGGCAAATCCGGGCCATGATGCAGCCCTCGGCGATCATGGCGATCGTCCCGAAGCCGAACTCTTCGGCGCCCATCAGCGCCCCCATGATCACGTCCCAACCGGACTTGAGGCCGCCGTCCACCCGCAGCCGCACGCGATCGCGCAATTTGTTGTCCATCAGCACCCGGTGCACCTCCGTCAGGCCCAATTCCCAGGGCGTGCCGGCGTGCTTGATCGAGGACAGGGGAGAGGCGCCCGTGCCGCCGTCGTGTCCGGAGATCTGGATGTAGTCGGCGTTGGCCTTGGCCACCCCCGCCGCGATCGTGCCGATGCCGATTTCCGCCACCAGCTTCACCGAAACCGTCGCTTCGGGGTTGATCTGGTGCAGGTCGAAGATCAGTTGGGCCAGATCCTCGATGGAATAGATATCGTGGTGAGGCGGGGGAGAAATCAGGGTGACGCCCGGTTTCGACCGCCGCAACATAGCGATATAGGGGCTCACCTTCCGTCCCGGCAACTGTCCGCCCTCGCCCGGTTTCGCACCCTGGGCGACCTTAATTTCGATGGATTTGGCATTCATCAGATATTCCGGCGTCACCCCGAACCGGCCCGACGCCACCTGTTTGATAGCGGAACTGGCGCTGTCGCCATTTTTCAGACCCTTCAAATAGGGGCGGGAGGCGGAAATGCCGTCGGCGTTCACGTCTTCGAGAACCGGGAAGCGGGTCGGATCTTCGCCCCCTTCGCCGGAGTTGGACTTGCCCCCCAGACGGTTCATGGCGATCGCCAGCGTCTCGTGGGCCTCGGGAGACAGCGCCCCCAGAGACATCCCCCCGCTGCAGAACCGGGTCACGATATCCGCCACGGACTCCACCTCATCCACGGAAATCGGGTCGCGATCGCTATTAAAATCCAACAGATCCCGCAACGCCGACACCGTCCGATCGTTGAGAAATTCTTGATAGGTGGCATAGTGGTCGTACCCCGGGGAAGCGCCGTTGCTCTTGCCGTCGCCGCGCACCGCTTCGTGCAGCAACTTCGCCAAATCGGGGCTATTGCCGTGGTACTCACCCCGCCGGAAGAAATTGACGAAGCCGTAATTTTCCAGCTTCTTGGCTTCCAACTCCGGGAACGCCTTGGCGTGGAACTGGTTCACCTCCTGGCCCAACTCCGCCACCGTCAGGCCCCCGATGCGGGAAGTCGTCCCCTTGAAGCCCAATTCCAGCAAATCGTCCCCGATGCCGATCGCCTCAAAAATCTGCGCCCCCTGGTAAGAAGAGAGCAGGGAAATCCCCATCTTCGAGAGGATCTTCAGCAGGCCATTTTCCACCGCCTTGCGGTAATTTTTTTGAGCCTCAGCCCCGGTAATTTGGGGCAACTTGCCCCGTTCCATCGCCTTTTGGGTTTTTGTTTCCCCCCACCAAGCCCGGACGCTTTCCCAGGCCAAATAGGGGCAGACAGCCGAGGCGCCGTACCCGATCAGGCAGGCGAAGTGGTGGGTGCTCCAACACTGAGCCGTATCCACCACCAGGGACCCTTTCAGGCGGCTCCCCGTCTCGATCAGGTGGTGGTGAACCGCGCCGACAGCCAGCAGGGGCGGGATGTAGGTTTGTTCCGCATCGATACCGCGATCGCACAGGATCAGGATCTTTTTGCCCGCATCCACCGCCTCTTGAGCCTTTTTACACAGATCCTCGACCGCCGCTTTCAACCCTTCGGGTCCGGCCGAAACCGGATACAGGGTGGACAGGGTGGCGCTCTCGAAGCCCGAATTGCGGATATTCTCCAATTCCGCCTCATTGAGCACGGGGGACTCGATCTTGACCATCCCGGCATCTTCCGGTTTGGGATCGAGGAGGTTGCCCCGCTCTCCCAACCGCATAGTCAGGGACATGACGATCCGCTCCCGCAGGGGGTCGATGGGGGGGTTCGTCACCTGGGCGAACCGCTGTTTGAAATAGTCGTAGAGCAAATGGGGTTTGTCGGAGAGCACCGCCAGGGGGATGTCATCGCCCATGCAGAAGGTCGGCTCTTTCCCCTGGCTGGCCATGTCGGAGATCACCATGTCGATGTCTTCCGAGCCGTAGCCGAAGGCGAGCTGTTGCCGCAGCAGCGTTTGAGCGTCCGTGGAGCGCTCCTCGACGAAGGGCTGTTCTTTGGCTTCGATGCGGTGGGTTTTCAGCCATTCGCCGTAGGGGTGGCGGCGGGCGATGCGATCTTTGATCTCCCAGTTTTTCAGGACTTCGTGGGTTTCCATGTCCACGGCGATCGTCTGGCCCGGACCCAGGCGGCCTTTTTCCACAATTTCCGCCTCCGGAATTTCCACCACCCCGGCTTCCGAGGCGACGATCACCATGCCGTCTCGGGTGATGCAGTAGCGGGCCGGACGCAGGCCGTTGCGGTCGAGGCAGGCGCCGACCTGTTTGCCGTCGCTGAACACCAGCAGGGCCGGTCCGTCCCAGGGTTCTTGGACGCCGCTGTGGTATTCGTAAAAATCGACGATTTCTTCCCGGCCTTTGAGGAGGGGCTGGTTCTGATACGCTTCCGGCACCATGACCATCAGGGCCTCCGACGGCGATCGCCCCGTCCGCACCAGCAGTTCCATGACGTTATCCAGGTTGGCGGAGTCGCTGTTGTCGGCGTCCACGAAGGGTTTCAGGGTCGCGAGGCGATCGCCCCAATAAGTGTGGGACAAAATCCCTTCCCGCGCCCGCATCCAGTTGATGTTCCCCAGCAGGGTGTTGATTTCCCCGTTGTGTCCCAGCAGGCGCATCGGCTGCGCCAGGGGCCACCGGGGCATGGTGTTGGTGCTGAAACGCCGGTGGTAGACGGCGAAGGCGGTCTTGTAGAGGGGATTTTTCAGGTCGGTGTAGAAGTCTCCCAGCACAGCCGATCGCACCATCCCCTTGTAAACGACCGTCCGGCAGGAGAAGGAACACATATAAACGTCCGTTCCCCAGTGCAGCCCGACTTCGGCCAGGGCCACCCCCGCCGAGCGGCGGGCCAGGTACAGTTGCCGCTCCAACTCGTCCCCGGTTTTTCCGGTGTTGGAGGAGACGATCGCCTGTTCGATGCGGGGCTGATTTTCCCGCGCCATCGGGCCGAGAACTTCCGGACGCACCGGCACGGCCCGCCACCCCAACAGGGTCAGATTTTCCCGCACCAGCACGTCCCCGATCACGTTTTTGGCTGTCACCGCCCGGTTTTCGTCCTGGGGCAGGAACACCATCGCCAAGCCGTAGCGAGCGCGGAGTTGCTCGGCCGTCAGTCCCTTGAAGGACTCCAATTCGGCCAGATTTCCTGAAATCGTATCGTCTCCCTGGAGCAGTTCCCAGGGGATCGCCGTCATCAAACCAGCCCCGTCCCCGGAGTCGTAGTCGGCGCTGCACCCCCCCCGGTGTTCCAGACAGGTGAGGGCCGGCAGGGCCTTCTCGACGATCTGATGGCTGGCTTCCCCCGTGGGATTGGCGATCAAACCGACCCCACAGGCGTCCCGCTCTTCGGCCAGCCACCGCTGGCCGGCGTAGGGGGTGCCTCGGTGAAAGATGTCCTGATTGAATGGTTGATGATTTCGGTTCACGCTTTTTCTTGTGTTATCCATATCTCGAATGCGTATGAGTGGCGCCAAGCTGCTCAGGGCAGGTACACAGGTGTTTGAGTGGTCTCGGGGCTCGGCACGGAGGCGCTGCCCCCACGGGTCGAAATTATAGAGGGCCCGCACAGATGCACTGCCCCTACTACAAATGAACTGAAGCTGATCGAGTTTCAGTCGTCGGGACGATTCGCTCTCTCGCCCCTGCTGGCAAACGGCGACATTTGCTAAGACTATAAACCAGTGAGAATGCCGGCAAGTTTGAAGGAAATTCAAAGATTTCGAGATGCGAATGAGTCGCTGATTTCTCCCACGTTTCGGGCGATCGCCAGCGAGTCCCCACACGGGTGGTCGGGCGGGATTCGGCGGAGAGGGATGTCGCCATCCGTCAAGCTGGAGACACTTACGGATACTCCGACCGTCAAATTTGAGTGACGTTTCACCCCCCAGGGATACCCGGTCGGCCGATCGCACGATCCGCCTGATCTTCCCGGATCGCTCACTTATCCCTATTATTATGTAGCCGAGACCCCGCAGTTGTTGGTGTTGAAGCTACGGTTTCAGCAAAAATTTAGATGTAGTCTCTAGGATACACGCTATTCTCCGTGTCAGTGTCCCAAAAATTTAGATCTGATGACATCTCCTCCACAATGTCGGTTTCGCCTCCACGGCTTCGGATCGGCATTTTGGCTCTTTCCATCCTGCTGTCGGGTTTCGGAGGGAGTCCGGTTTGGGCCGGGAACGTCGCCGTCGGAGAGCGGGGGGCGACCATCGCCCTCAACGGCCGGGAAATCCCGGTCAACTGGCTCCGGTGGAACGATTCCCGCCACCCCGACCGCCAATCCGTCGGCGTCGCCGACCTGGGATTGATGCGATCGACGGGGGTCGAATTGCTCGACACGGCCGAGAGCGGGCGACAGCCGGTCCGCTGGTTCGGAGCCTCCCCCGCGTTGTCCGCTTTCCACCGGGACGGCCACCGATATTTGGATCTGACTGACCTGGCCCGCCAACAGGGCTGGCAAGTCTGGAGCCGGGGCACGGTGCTCGAACTCACGTTCCCCCCCGCCACCCTCCGAGATGTCGAAACGACACTCCTCCCCGACTGCGGGGAGACCCCCGGGCGATCGCTTCCGGAAGCGCCCCCCCCGTGTCGGCGGTTCGTCCTCGAATTGGACCGCCCGGTTCCCTGGCAAGCCCCTGAAATCGAGACCTCCCCAACCGGTTCATCCTCCTCTTTCCCCCTCGAGTTACAAGAACGACTCATTCAGACCGAACCGTCCGAGACGGAAGAAGAATCCCCCAAATCCCCGTCCGTCGAAGGGGACGAGAAACCGACCCCCCAACCGCAGGTGTGGTGGTCGATCGCCCTCGACGCCCGACCCGATCCGGATCGGGAAGGATCATTTTATCCTATCGACGGCGATCCCCTGGCGGGAATTTGGATCGATACCCGCTCTCAACCGACACGATTGATTTTCAGCACCCCCCCCGGTTGGCGTCCCCGGGTCAGTTCCTCCGGCGATCCCCCCCGGTTGGCGATCGAGATCCGACCCGATTTTTGGGTGGAACGGGACATTCAGTGGGCGCCGGGACTGCGGTGGCAACAGCGATCTGTGGAAATTCGCAGCCCCCATTCTCCGGCCCTGTTGCCTAAAATCGTCCGGTTTCCGGTGGTTTGGCTGGAAATTGACCTGAAATCACCGGCGATTTCCCTGGAACCGATCCGCGCCCGGGAGATCTCGCCCGAGGGGCTGGCTCCTTTGGCGGAAGTGGCCGGGCGCGCGGGGGTGGCGGCCGCTATCAACGGCGGCTTTTTCAATCGCAACAATCAATTTCCCCTCGGGGCAATCCGACACCAAAACCGCTGGATCTCCGGCCCGATCCTCGGCCGGGGCGCGATCGCCTGGACCGACGAAAAACAGATCCTCATGGACCGCCTCACCCTCAGCGAAACGTTGCTCCTTCCCGGCGGTGAATCCGTTCCCATCCAAAAACTCAATAGCGCCTACATCCGGGCGGGTTTGTCCCGCTACACCCCCGACTGGGGAAGGGTTTACCGCCCCTTCGGCGACCGCGAAATAGCCATCAGCGTCCGGGGCGATCGCATCGTCGGCTATCAGATCCTCAAATCCCCCCATTTCTCGCCCGTTCCCATCCCCCCGGACGGCTATTTACTGGTCCTGCGAAACCGACCCGAACTCGCCGAGCGCCTGTCTCCCGGCACCCCCGTGCGATTGGAAACCGCCACCCGTCCGGCTCCGTGGTCCGATTTTCCCCACGGCCTCGGTGCCGGTCCGCTGTTACTCCACAACCACAAAATCGTCCTGGATGCCAAAGCTGAACAATTTGGCGATGCGTTCGCCCGCCAAGCGGCCATCCGCAGCGCCGTGGGACTGACATCGGGCGATCGGCTCCTGCTGGCGATCGTACACCAGAGCCCCGGCGGAACCGGACCGAGCCTCGCCGAACTGGCCGAACTGATGCGACAACTCGGCGCCGTCGAAGCCCTCAATTTGGACGGGGGAAGCTCCAGCGGCCTCTACCTCGGCGGCCAACTCATCGATCGCCCCCCGCAGACCGCAGCCCCCGTCCACAACGGCATCGGGGTCAAATTGACCGCCGACAATTGACGACTCTTAATCTTTCCCTCCCCCCGATTTCCCCGGCCCAATGTAAAGCTCCCGCCCGATTGAGTAAAGTTTTGATAAAACTTCCTCGAAATTCTTCAGTTGGGGACGAAACGGGGTGACATCTCCCCCGATCTGTTTGCTATGGTTGGATAGGGTCTCAAAGGGCCGGATAACCTCGGCACTTGAGTTCCCGAGTCTTCAGCGACTCGAGTTTTAACTGACTTGTTTTTAGCCCGCTATATTTCTAAGGACAGAAGATTATTATGGTAGCCACCCAAGACCGTTCAACAGTTTCCGCCCTCGAAAAATCGACCTCCATTCAAGCTGTTGCCGCCACTGAGCTGCGGCCCTGGGGTTCATTTACGACTCTCGAAGAGGGGCCCGGCTACAAGATCAAGCGCATCGAGGTCAACCCCGGACACCGCCTCAGCCTGCAAATGCACCACCACCGCAGCGAACACTGGATCGTGGTCTCCGGGACGGCGAAAGTGACCTGCGGCGACAACGAAGAGGTGATTTTCTCCAACCAATCTACCTACGTCCCCCAATGCACGAACCACCGCCTGGAAAACCCCGGCGTCATTCCCCTGGTACTCATTGAAGTTCAAAACGGAGAATATCTCGGCGAAGACGACATCGTTCGCTTCCAGGACGATTACTCTCGGGCTGGCTAATGCGATCGCACTGTTCCCTCGAACGCTCCAATTAATTAAATGCTCGGACTAACTGCCTTTCCAAGTTGCCACCGCTTTTCAGGATCGGGGACGGCTTGGGAAGGTTCTTGATTGCAGGTGGTCTCGGATTCGCCGAAATGATACACTGATGGGGCTAATTGAGACGGCGGACTCCGTTTCCGACTCGACGACACCGATCGCCAGAAAGTCCGGACATCCGACGACTCTCAAACCCTGACGACGAACTTTTTTTGGTTTTGTCCCCATTCTTCATTCCCCGATCTATGATTGAGATTACTCAAGCGGCTCTCAACGAAGTGCTGCGCCGGAAATCCAAGCAGAATGACCCCGACCTCCTGTTTCGGTTGGCGGTGAAGTCGGGCGGATGCTGCGATTGGGTCTACCAGTTTGGATTCGAGTCGCTCCCGGGGCCGACGGACGTGGTTGGCCAGTGCGGTCCCCTGCAAGTGGTGACAGACCGCGAGAGCTTGCCCTATATCGAGGGGTTGACCCTCGACTACTCGGAAGATTTGATGGGCGGCGGATTTCGATTTGACAACCCCAATGCGGCCCGGACTTGCGGCTGCGGTCACTCCTTTGTCTCCAAGTCGTGAAGGAAATGTTCCCCTCCCCCCGCACCCACCGAAAAAAAAGTTTGCCAAAAGCCGTTTCATCCTCTAATATAGAGTTTTGGGTATCCGCATCTGACTTATAGATTAAGATGAAAATCCCATCCCCAGCCCGGGGAGGGGTATTTCAATGGAGATACCGCAACCCTTAAAACTGCCGAATTGATAGATTATGTGGTAACTTATGCCCACTATACAGCAACTCATTCGTTCTGCACGGGAAAAGACTCTGAAAAAAACGAAGTCTCCAGCTCTCAAGAGTTGTCCGCAGCGCCGCGGCGTGTGTACCCGTGTTTATACGACAACGCCCAAAAAACCAAATTCAGCACTTCGTAAGGTGGCAAGGGTGCGGCTCACCTCTGGTTTTGAAGTGACAGCATATATTCCGGGCATCGGACACAACTTGCAGGAACACTCGGTTGTCATGATTCGCGGCGGTCGGGTCAAGGATTTACCCGGCGTTCGATATCACATCATTCGTGGAACGTTGGACACCGCCGGGGTCAAAGATCGGCGCCAGGGCCGCTCCAAGTACGGGGCGAAGCGTCCGAAAGAGTAAGTCGCGAGAGTTTCGGGAATCTAGGGTCGCCGGCTTTTGTCGTCCGATGAAAACCTCGGTCTCCCGGGATTCCCAGAGCTGCAATTTTGTAGTGAATGAATTTAGTGTTGAGGGAAGATAACTATGTCTCGCCGTCGGGTAGTTCAAAAACGTCCGGTTCCCCCCGATCCGAAATATAACAGTCGCTTGGTCAACATGATGGTGCGCCGTATCATGCGGCACGGAAAAAAATCCGTCGCTCACCGGATTGTTGATGACGCGCTGGTCACCATCGGAGAGCGCACTGGCTCCGACCCGCTGGAGTTGTTTGAAAAAGCCGTGCGGAACGCCACGCCCCTGGTGGAAGTGAAAGCCCGCCGGGTCGGCGGTGCGACCTACCAGGTGCCGATGGAAGTCCGCTCCGAGCGGGGGACGACCCTGGCCCTGCGCTGGCTGATCCACTTTTCGAGAACGCGCTCCGGGCGATCGATGGCCAGCAAACTAGCCAACGAGCTGATGGATGCGGCCAACGAAACCGGGAGTGCGGTTCGGAAGCGGGAAGAGACGCACCGGATGGCAGAAGCCAACAAAGCCTTCGCCCACTATCGGTACTAAAATTGGTTTGGGTTAGCAGTCAGTTCCAGAAACGTATAAAATCTTAATAAAGGTTTAAAAAGGAGGTAGCTGTGGCACGTACCATCCCGCTTGAGAGAGTACGTAATATCGGCATCGCAGCCCACATCGATGCGGGCAAAACGACCACCACTGAGAGAATCCTGTTCTACTCCGGCGTGGTTCACAAAATGGGCGAGGTCCACGACGGAACTGCTGTGACCGACTGGATGGCTCAAGAGCGGGAGCGTGGGATCACCATCACGGCTGCTGCGATTAGTACCAGTTGGCTCGACCATCGCATCAACATCATCGACACCCCGGGTCACGTGGACTTCACCATCGAAGTCGAGCGCTCGATGCGGGTTCTGGATGGGGTGATCGCAGTCTTTTGTTCCGTCGGCGGCGTCCAGCCCCAATCCGAAACCGTCTGGCGTCAGGCCGAGCGGTATCGGGTGCCCCGGATTGTATTCGTCAACAAGATGGATCGCACGGGAGCCGACTTCTTCAAGGTTTACAACCAGATCCGCGATCGCCTCCGGGCCAATGCGGTTCCCATTCAGGTTCCCATCGGCCGCGAGAGTGACTTCCACGGCCTGGTGGATTTGGTCGGCATGAAGACCTATATGTACACCAACGACCTGGGAACTGATATCCAAGTCAGCGACGAGATTCCTGAAGAAGTCAAAGATCTGGTCGCCGAATACCGGGAGAAAATGCTCGAAGCGATCGCCGAAACCGACGAAGCCCTGATGGAGAAATATCTCGAATCCTTGGAAGGGGGCGACCCGCTGACCGAGGATGAAGTCCGTCACGGCATTCGCAAGGCGACCATCGAAGGGACGATGGTTCCCATGCTGTGCGGTTCCGCATTCAAGAACCGGGGCGTTCAACGGCTTTTGGATGCTGTGGTAGACTATCTTCCGGCTCCGACGGAGGTTCCCCCCATCAAGGGAATTCTCCCCAACGGAGAAGAAGCGGTTCGTCCGGCGGATGATGATGTCCCGCTGTCGGCTCTGGCTTTCAAGGTGATGGCTGACCCCTACGGGCGCCTGACCTTCGTGCGGGTCTATTCCGGCATCCTCCAAAAAGGCAGTTACATTTACAATTCCACCAAGGACAAAAAAGAGCGGGTTTCTCGCCTGATCGTCCTCAAGTCCGACGATCGCATCGAAGTGGAAGAACTTCGAGCCGGCGACCTCGGGGCGGCGTTGGGCTTGAAGGACACCCTGACCGGAGACACGATCTGCGACGACGCCAACCCGATTATCCTCGAGTCCCTGTTCATCCCCGAACCGGTCATTTCCGTGGCGGTGGAGCCGAAAACCAAGCAGGATATGGAGAAACTCTCCAAAGCCCTGCAGTCCCTCTCGGAAGAAGATCCGACCTTCCGGGTTTCCATCGACCCGGAAACCAACCAGACGGTGATCGCCGGGATGGGGGAACTGCACCTGGAAATTCTGGTAGACCGGATGTTGCGGGAGTTCAAAGTCGAAGCGAACATCGGCGCCCCCCAGGTGGCCTATCGAGAAACCATCCGCAAGTCCATTCGCACCGAAGGCAAATTTATCCGTCAAAGTGGCGGTAAAGGTCAGTACGGCCACGTGGTGATCGAACTCGAACCGGGCGAATCGGGCACCGGATTTGAATTCGTCTCCAAGATCGTCGGGGGGTCTGTTCCCAAGGAATATATCAATCCGGCGGAACAGGGGATGAAGGAAGCCTGCGAATCCGGAATCATCGCCGGGTATCCGCTCATCGACATCAAAGCCACTTTGGTGGACGGGTCCTACCACGATGTGGACTCCTCGGAAATGGCGTTCAAGATTGCCGGCTCGATGGCAATCAAGGACGGCGTAACCAAGGCTTCCCCCGTGCTGTTGGAGCCGATGATGAAAGTGGAGGTCGAAGTTCCCGAAGATTTCATCGGGAACGTGATCGGCGACCTCAACTCCCGTCGCGGCCAAATTGAGGGTCAGGAGACCGATCAAAGTCAGGGAATCGCCAAGGTGGTCGCCAAGGTTCCCCTGGCGGAAATGTTTGGCTACGCCACCGATATCCGCTCGAAGACCCAAGGTCGTGGGATCTTCTCGATGGAGTTCAGCCATTACGACGAGGTTCCTCGCAGCGTGGCTGAAACCATCATCGCCAAGAGCAAAGGCAGCTAGAGATGGGGGTGGTGAGGGGGCGGTGTCGGCTTCACTTAAATTGCCCCGCCGCTCTTTCCCCCCACTCGCCAATTCGATCGTCCAACATCTAGAATCTCAAACGAAACATCAATATGGCACGCGCAAAATTTGAACGGAATAAACCCCACGTTAACATCGGTACCATCGGTCACGTTGACCACGGCAAAACCACGCTGACCGCTGCAATCACAATGGCATTGGCGGCGGCAGGCGGAGCCAAGGCTCGGAAGTACGACGACATCGACGCCGCTCCCGAAGAGAAGCAGCGGGGGATCACCATCAACACGGCCCACGTGGAGTACGAAACGGAAAACCGCCACTACGCCCACGTGGACTGCCCCGGACACGCCGACTATGTGAAGAACATGATCACCGGCGCGGCTCAGATGGACGGCGCGATTCTGGTGGTTTCCGCGGCGGACGGTCCGATGCCCCAAACTCGCGAACACATCCTGTTGGCGAAGCAGGTGGGCGTTCCCAGCATCGTGGTCTTCCTGAACAAGGCGGACATGGTGGACGACGAAGAACTGCTCGAACTTGTCGAACTCGAAGTGCGGGAACTGCTGAGTTCTTACGATTTTCCGGGCGACGACATCCCCATCGTTTCGGGTTCCGCCCTGCAAGCCCTGGAGTTTCTGACCGAAAACCCGACCACCGGCCGGGGTGATAATGACTGGGTTGACAAGATTCACGCCCTGATGGACGAGGTAGATAAGTACATCCCCACTCCCGAGCGGGCCATCGATAAGCCCTTCTTGATGGCGGTGGAAGATGTCTTCTCGATCACGGGTCGGGGTACGGTGGCCACGGGCCGGATCGAGCGGGGTAAAGTCAAGGTCGGCGAAACCGTCGAACTCGTCGGAATCAAAGATACCCGCAGCACCACCGTCACCGGTGTGGAAATGTTCCAGAAGACTCTGGACGAAGGGATGGCCGGAGACAACGTGGGTTTGCTGCTCCGGGGGATTCAAAAGGCCGATATCGAGCGCGGCATGGTGATTGCCAAGCCCGGATCGATCACGCCCCACACCCAATTTGAGGCGGAAGTCTACATCCTCAAAAAAGAGGAAGGTGGGCGTCACACTCCGTTCTTCTCGGGCTATCGTCCCCAGTTCTACGTTCGGACAACGGACGTGACGGGTACGATTGATGAATATACTGCCGATGACGGTAGCAAGCCGGAAATGGTGATGCCGGGAGACCGTATCAATATGACGGTGACATTGATCTGCCCGATCGCGATCGAGCAGGGAATGCGCTTCGCTATCCGCGAAGGCGGCCGCACCGTCGGAGCCGGTGTCGTTGCCAAGATTATCAAATAAGGTGACATCGCAGCCGTTCGACCGACTTTAAACTGGCAGAAAAGCGATCCGAGTCCGGGTTGCTTTTCTGCGCCCTTTTGCCCGGTCGAATTCCCCTCCATCGGAGTTCGACCCGTCGCAACTGAAATCAAACCGAACCTCGAAAACTAAACAGCACACAATGGCTACCATTCAGCAGCAAAAAATTCGCATCCGTCTCAAAGCCTTCGATCGCCGCCTCCTCGACACCTCCTGCGAGAAGATCGTCGATACGGCCAACCGCACCGGGGCCACCGCGATCGGACCGATTCCCCTGCCCACCAAACGCCGGATTTACTGCGTCCTGCGCTCTCCTCACGTCGATAAAGATTCCCGGGAACACTTCGAGACCCGCACCCACCGCCGGATCATCGACATCTATCAGCCCTCTTCAAAAACCATCGACGCCCTGATGAAACTCGATTTGCCCGCCGGGGTGGATATCGAAGTCAAACTCTAGGACGTTTCGCCAAAACAGGGGTAGCCCGAAATCCGCTAAAGTAAAAAGAAAGAAGCGCACACTGTACTAAGGGACAATGGCATCATCTTCCTCTCTTGCTGTTCGAGAACTTCCCCTGTTTCCGCTGCCGGAAGTGGTCCTGTTTCCAGCCCGACCGCTGCCCCTGCACATTTTTGAATTTCGCTACCGGATCATGATGAACACCATCCTGGAGAGCGATCGCCGCTTCGGGGTGCTGATGTTCGATCCCACCCAGGGGCAAGTCGCTTCCGTCGGCTGCTGCGCCGAAGTGATTCAATACCAGCGGTTGCCCGACGATCGCATGAAAATTATGACCCTGGGACAGCAGCGATTCCGAGTCCTGGAAGCGGTGCGGGAAAAACCCTACCTCGTTGGTTTGGTGGAATGGATCGAAGATGAGCCACCCACCACCGACCTCAGACCCCTGGCTAAAGATGTGGAAATCTTGCTGCGGGATGTGGTCCAACTCTCGGGCAAATTGATGGACCAACCCATCGAACTCCCCGACGACATCCCCGACCTCCCCACCGAACTCTCCTACTGGGTCGCCAGCAACCTCTACGGCGTCGCCTCCGAACAGCAGACGCTCCTGGAAATGCAGGATACGGTGGCTCGCCTCCAGCGAGAAGCGGAGATTTTGACTTCAACTCGAAATCATCTCGCCGCGCGGACAGTTTTGAAAGATGCCTTAAATTGAGCCGGGTCGAGCCAAAGCCATCACTCACCCGGCTTTTTTATGGCAATCAGCTCTCAGCATTCAGCATTCAGCAAAGGTTGACAGCCTATCATTGCTAGGTTTCGGGCTTTTCGGATGTCCCGACCGTTTTGGCGACTGCTATCAATCAGAAATGGGGGGGGCGCGATCGCACTCAAGCGCGAAACCACGCCGACCCCCCGTCGATTATAGTTGTCAGCTATCAGCTATCAGCTATCAGCTTGCGGTCAACCGTTCGCGATTCGGAAATTTAGCTTTTCGTCGGCTTCCAGAACCCGTACCAGTGCCGGATTGCCAACCAGGCGACGGACAGCAGTCCCGCCACTCCCAACGTCAGGCCGCTGTAGGGGACCAGCAGGGCAAAAACCGGGAGGACACCCCCGGCCACCGTACAGGCGATCGCGGCTCCGGCACTCCAGCGGTTCGACCCCAACCCCCACATTAACACTAACCAAATCCCAGAAATGACCGTCCACGCCAGACGCGGATCGACCAGACGGCTGGTATAGGTCAACATTAGCAAACTGGCAAAAAATATTCCCGCCGCGATCGCCACATCCTTCAACCCCATCGGTATGGAAAAATAAAGCAGCAGAATCCACCACAGAAAAATCCCCGGTGCCAACAGTAATAAACGCGGCAGAACCCCCGTATTTTTCACCGATTCCGTCGCCGTAAACACGCCGAAGGGATTGCGGACCGAAACGTTGCCCTCGAAAACCCAGGTCATTTCCCGCAGCCGTCCCCGTTCCTCCGTGAGGGTGGGAATTGCCCCGGCAAAATCGGCGTCGGGGAAATTGGCGATCGCATTTAACCGAAAATTCGACAACAACTGTCCGACGGATTCATACACCCAGCGCGGCGCACCCTGAGCTTTATATTTGACCTGAAATGTCGTCCTCTCCCCCGGTGGCAACTGAAACGGAAAACTGTAATTTCCCGGCGCGATCGGATCGAGGCGTTCTCCCTCCCGCCAGACCTGAAAATCCCGAAGCAGGGAATAGCCGTAGGGGGGACTGATATCGAAGAAAAAGTCCCCAACCCCTTCTCGGGAATTCGCCACCTGATATTCCGCCTCGAAATCGACGCTTTGACGTACTCCCCGCACTAAAGTGACGGGGATTCTGAATATCACTATCCAGACTTTCTCTTTCGGCGAGTCAGCTT
>NZ_JAJENU010000198.1:0-20271 GCF_035615495.1 Lyngbya sp. CCY1209
ATGGAAGTCATGCACGAGCGCAACGCTCACAACTTCCCCCTCGACTTGGCTTCTGCTGAGTCCGAGACTGTGGCTTTCGTTGCCCCCGAAATTGGCTAATTTTTAAGCCGGTTTAAACCAAGCGCCTCCCGATTGGGGGGCGCTTTTTGCGTTTTGGGGGTGGCAGTTCCAATATTGGGTTTCACTCGCCCTCACCCCCAGCCCCTCTCCCAATTTTGGGAGAGGGGAGAAAAGCCCAATCGGTATCAATTCTGGAGCACACCCGATACTTAAGTCCCCCAAAGTTGGGGGATTTATGGAACTTAAAATTTGGGGGAATTTAACCGTCCGAAAGTACCCCGTACAGCATTTCCCTCAAGGTGGGAAACTGTGCGATGGTATCCGGCAACCGATCCCAATCAAAAGCGGTCAATTGTTCCTCCAAAGCCGCCGCATAATTTTGCAGGGGTTCCCAGGGATAATCCGCCGCCAGGGTTTGCAGTCGCTTCAGGAACGATCGCAACTGTCTCTGGGTCATGCGATCGCGCAATTCCCGCCATTTCGTCTCCTCTTCCCGCTGTAAAATATCCTTCAATTCGGACAGTTTTTCCTTCCATTCTGGAGTTATGGGGGTGGGTCGCGACTCTAGAGCGACACATTTTTGGGGCGATCGCACGTGGGATTTTCGGGGGGGCAAAATATCCCGCAAAACGCCGCCGAGTTTCGCTTTGCTGACGGGTTTTCGCAGATATCCCCGGCAGAGATTTTGACTCTGTTCAAAATCTTGGGCGACCGCAGAAGCCGTCAGCATGATAATGGGAATATTCCGAGTTTTTCGATCTTGCTTCAATCGCAGGCTCGTTTCAATTCCATCCAAATTCGGCATTCTCAAATCCATAAAAATTACGTCGGGACGTTCGGTTTTGGCGATCGCGATCGCCTCCAAACCATCTTTTGCCATCAGCAGGCGATGTCCCGTACCCTCGAAGTAACCCGCGACCAAATTGCGGTTGGACTGCACGTCATCTACCACCAATATTGTCGAAGTTTGCAGCCCACTAAAATCAATTTTATCGGTCAATTTAACAGCTTTTGAATTGCCATTTTCGGCAAGTTTAATATTGGGAAAGGTAAACGTGAAGGTACTCCCCGCACCCAACTGACTTTTCAAGGTCACGTCTCCCCCCAAAAGGTGAGTGAGTCGCCGGGTAATCGCCAATCCCAGACCCGTTCCGCCATATTTGCGGGTGCTCTGTCCCTCACTTTGAACGAAGGCTTCAAAAATCTGTTTTTGCTGGTCGGGGGAAATCCCGATTCCGGTATCTGCGACGATAATTTCCAGGTAAATTTGGCGATCGCCGTCCGGTTGAAACGTGCGAGCCCAGATGCGAACCGACCCTTTTTCCGTGAACTTCAGGGCATTTCCCACCGTATTGAATAAGATCTGCCGCAGCCGCACCTCGTCAAATTCGATGGCGGTGGGGACGGTTTCTTCGACATCAATTTGCAATGATACACCCTTGGCGATCGCCGTGGGAGAAAACATCTGTCGGATCTCTTGCATCAACACCCGCAACTCGACGGGTTCGTACTGGAGTTCCAGTTTCCCCGCCTCAATTTTAGACAGGTCAAGGATGTCGTCGATCAGGGCCGTCAGCGCCCGCCCTCCAGCCGCGATCGCATCCAAATAACCGCGTTGCTGTTCGTCCTCCACCATCCCCTGCAACAGGTCACAAAACCCCAAAATGGCATTCATCGGCGTGCGAATTTCGTGGCTCATATTCGCCAAAAACTCGCTTTTTGCGCGGTTCGCCGTTTCCGCCCGTTTGGCGACTTGTTCGAGGGCAAAATGGGAAAACTGCAAAACAGCCAACATGAGGCTATTTCTCAACTCCGCAGCCGCCGCGATCTCTAGTTCATTCCAAGGTTCAGCGCGGCCCTTGACCGTCTCTTTCCAAGCTTCAAAGGATTTGCGGGGGGACAGGCGAACCTCCCCGCCTCCGTCCTTGATGACGGGTTTGTTGGGGTTGCCGCCCCAGGTGACGGTGCGGACCCGTTCCGGCCTGAACCAAATAATTTGATAAGTCACCCGATCCAAATAAATCGAGATCGCCAACAAACCCGCCACTTTCTGGGTGTAATTTTTAGCCGGGGAATAGAGTGAGCCGAGGCGGTCGGTATAGAAAATTTCTTCCCGGTGATAGGTCCGCAGCCAGCAGAGTAAATTTTCCAGATCGTCCGGGGAGGGAACTTCCCCGCAGTGAGACAGTTTTCCCTGCAAGCAGATGACGATTCCCCGGGCATTGACCAATTCTAGCAGGCGATCGCCGCTTTGGTGGATCATCTGCATCATTTGACGGATGACATTGGATTCCCGGCCGGACAATTTTTGTCTGAACAGGTGTTGAATCTCTTTGACTTTGGATTTGTATCGTTCCCAATTATTTTGATATTGGCGATACAATTCCACGGACATAAATTGCCCCAACAGTTCGCAAGCCTGTCGCAATTCGTGGGGGACAAATTTGGGGCTGTAGTGGTGACAGACGATCATGCCCCAGAGTTTTTTGTCGTGAATCAAAGAGATGCACAGGGAAGCGGAAACCCCCATATTTTGAAGGTATTCGATGTGGATGGGCGAGACACTTCTCAAAATGGCGTGGCTGAGGTCGAGGGGGGCTGAGGTGACGGGATTGTGGGCGGGGAAAATGGGGACGGGTTCGTAATTGATATCGACGATCATTCGCACCCAATTTTTATAGTAGAGTTCCCGCGCCTGTTTGGGAATGTCGGAGGCGGGATAGTGCAACCCGAGAAAGGTTTCGAGATCGGACCGTTTGTCCTCCGCCACGACGATGCCGCTGCCGTCTTCTTCAAAGCGATAAATCATGACGCGATCGTATTCGGTCAGCGCCCGCACTTCCCCCGCCAAATAGCCGACGGACTCTTCAAATGTATTTTTGTTGACGATGTTGGAGAGGGAGGTTTTGACCCGGGAGTAAAAACCGAAACGGCGATTATATTCCGTTTTGACATGGGGTTCCACCTCAAAAATTAATAGGCCGTCGTGGCGGTGCAGGGTGGCGGTCAATTTGCCAATTTTTTTGCGATCGCCGGGGTCGAGTGTGAAGGGTCCGAAGTGTCCCGAATCATTTTGGAGGACGAACTGAACCACTTTTTTGCCTTCCGATTTGGGCAAGATTCGCTCCAAATTTTTTCCGATCAGGGATTCGACTTCCCGGCCCAAAAATTTGTCGGTGTTGCCACTGGCCTGCAAGATGGTCAATTCGGGTTCTTGGAGAACCAACAGGCACCCGTAGGCTTGAATGTGTCCGGGGATGTGAATCGGTTCGCGATCGCAATTGCTCAAGTCGATCGGTTCGGACGGGACGGGTGCGGCAAAATCTGTCATGTCAGGACTCCTGAACGCCAAAATTCTGATATACAAAAATTGTTCAAGTTGTTATTTCTCAGACTCAAAACCTTAAAATTTGATCAAATTTTTGAGGATTTATTTTTGTCGATCTGAGGGTTGTTTAGTTTCCAGTGTAGTCAATTTTCCAGCTTCAGAATATCAAATGCACTTTTGGGACCTATAATTGAGTTTAACCCGAGTTCTCAGCGTTCTCAATTTTCCCATGCTCGACCTGACAAAACTTGCCCGCCAAATGCAGGGCATGAGCCAACACATGACCCGGGAGGCGGAAGCGGCCCGCGATCGCCTGGAACGGGCACAAACCCTGTTCGAGGAAGCCCAGACCCACCAGGAAGAATTGGTGAGGCGGCAGGCCCGCTGGGTACACCGCATCCCCTTCAACGCGGCCACCCCCGTGGAACCGCTGGACCGCCGGCCCGCCATCCAAACCCCCCCAGAAGCCCACACCGTCTTCGCCTCCGACGGCTCCCAAATCGCCCCGAGCGCCCACGAAATCGCCTACTGTTACTTGCTCAACGTGAGCCGGGTCATCCTCCATTATGGCCAAAGTCGCCACCCGGTTCTCGACAGTGTTCCCGAAATTTTTTACCGCCCCGAAGACCTCTACATCTCCCGGCAGTGGGGCATCCGCACCGAGGAGTGGATGGGCTACCGCCGCACCGTCTCGGAAGCAGTCGCCCTGGCCGAAATCGGCCAAGATCTGCTCGTGATCGCCAACAACGCCCTCCCCGCCCCCACCCTCGCCCTGGTGGACGGTTCGCTGATCTACTGGTTTTTGGAACAGTTGCCCGGAGAGGCCCGCGATCGCATCATCGAGCCGATTTTGGGCGCCTGGGAGCTCCTGCGGCTGGCCGGCATCCCCCTGCTGGGCTACGTCAGCGCCTCCCGCAGCGCCGAAACCCTCTCCTTCCTGCGGTTCCAGGCTTGCCCCTACGAGGAGCCCAACTGCCTGCACCACTGCCCCGACCTGGGCACAGTCGATCGCAAGGGGCGGATCAAACAGGCCCCCTGCCAGGTGTGCGAACCCCTGCGGGACGGGGTGCTGTGGTCTTCCCGCCTGGAACCGGGCCACCGCAGCCCCCTGTGGCAGTCGCGATCGCGCATTTTGGACCTCTACGGCTCCCACTCCATCTATTTCTGCTACGTCAACGTCGGCCTGGAAATCGCCCGCATCGAGTGTCCCGCCTGGGTAGCCGAGGACTCCCGACTGTTCGAGTCGGCCCTGGGCATGACCCTGGCCCAAGTGTACAAGGGCTACGGCTACCCCGTCGCCCTCGCCGAAGCCCACAACCAGGCCGTGGTCCGGGGCGGCGATCGCTCCCGATTTTTCGCACTGCTGGAACAGGAAATGATCCGGGCCGGACTGCAAAATGTCGGCACGTCTTATAAGGAAGCCCGAAAGCGGGGAAGTATCGCTTAAATAATTGATAATTGATAATTGATAATTGATAATTATCAATTAATTTCCCAGATCCACTCACCCCAACACCAAATAATCTGCGACAATCTGCGAAATCTGTGGACGATCCATTCAATTCCGTCAAACCCTACAGGTTGAATTGTGATCGCGCCTTTTGAGTGTCAGTCAAATACCTTTCAAGTTCTCCCCAGTCTTCCCGAACCACGGCATCGGCGATCTCGTCGAGAGTTTGGCGGTAGGTGTGGAGCGATCGCACGACGGCTTCGCGGTTGTATTTAGCCATCATCACGCCCAATTCGGGGTTGCCGCCGCCGACGCGGCTGGTATCGCGGAAGCCGGAACTGGCGAGTTTGTGGGCCAGATCGAGGACTTCGGGATCGGTTTCCCCCGCGACAGAGGCGATGAGGCCGGCACTGACCATAACCGGGAGGTGGGAAATCCAGGCGACGGCGCGATCGTGGGCTTCGGGGGGGCAGGAGTAGACTTTGGCTTCGAGGGATTCGGCGATCGCCACCACTTCCCGCACCGCTGCGGGGGGGGTGGTTTCGGTGGGAGTGACGACATAGGGGCGTCCGGCGAACAGGTGGAACTGAGCCGCCTCGATGCCGCTCTCGGCCGTCCCCGCCATCGGATGTCCACCCACGAAATTGGGCCACAGGGGGGACAGGGTTCGGACGACGGGGGTTTTGACGGACCCCACATCCGTTAGAATTGCATTAGGCTTGAGGTGATCGACAAGTTGTTCGACGGTCGGCGCGATCGCCGATAAGGGGGTGCAAATGAAAATCAGATCGGCTTGTGCCATCAAAGACAAATCCGCGTCCGCTTCGTCCACCGCACCGAGGGCGACGGCGCGATCGCAGGTGGACTGGCGGCGGCTGACGCCCAACACCCGCCCTGGCTTTCGATAGCCTTCCGGAGTCGCGTTTTCTGCGGAATCTGCCCCCAGCGATCGCAAATCCAACCCTAGGGAACCGCCAATTAAACCCAATCCGATAATACCGATATTCATCCGAAAACTTCCGGGGCGATTAACTGTTTTTGACCCTCGTTCGGTTGCAAACTTTCCAGGTCATTTCGGACATTATATCTCCCCCGGCAACGTCCCGAAAAACTTTTATAAAAAATCAAGAATTGGAAAATTAAGTCGAGCAAAAATGGGCGAATTTTCCGGTATGAAGGGGGAGCGCGATCGCCGACAAGCGTCCAGACAAAGCCGCCGGCTCGATTCCCACGCGGCGGCGAAATTTTGATAGAATAAGACTGGAATTTGCCGACGTCAGGCCGGAGCGAAACGGGCATGGATGCCGAAGAACTGCTGCTCAACTATCAATCTGGAAAGCGGGATTTTCCCGCCATTCTCCTGTGCGAAGCCAACCTCAGCCGGGTCAATCTGAGTCGGGCAAATTTGACCCGGGCGATTCTGAGCGTCACCAATTTCAGCGGCGCCAATCTCAGCGAGGTGAACCTGAGCCGAGCGAAACTCAACGTCTCCAAATTGAGCGGTGCCGTCCTCACCGGCGCCAACTTGGACGAAGCCGTTCTCAACGTGGCCAACCTGATTCGAGCCGACCTCAGCAAAGCCAGCCTCATCGACTCCTCCTTAATTCGGGCCGAACTGATGCGGGCCGACCTCAGCGACGCCAATTTGACACGCGCGAACCTCACCGAAGCCGACCTGCGGGAGGCCACCCTGCGGCGGAGCGATTTGATACAGGCCAACCTGTCGGGGGCCAACCTGTCCGAAGCCAGCCTCATCCTCGGCGACCTGGAAGGGGCCAACCTGACGCGCGCGAAGCTGACCCGGGCCGACCTGCGGGGGGCGAACCTCCGCAACGCCGAACTCCGACAGGCCGAACTCGAGGGAGCCCGCCTCCGGGGTGCCAACCTCAGCGGTGTCAACTTGCGGTGGGCGAACTTGAGCGGTGCAGACCTGAGCGGAGCCAACCTGGAGGCAGCCCAACTGAGCGGGGCGAGTTTGCGCGGCGCGGACCTCAGCGGTGCCAATTTGCTCAACGCCACCGCCATCCACGCCGATTTGACCCAGGCCAATTTGATCGAGAGCGACTGGACGGAAGCCGACTTGAGGGGGTCGGCCCTGACGGGCAGCAAATTTTACGGCGTGTCCCGGTTCAGCCTGATGGCCGACGAGATCACCTGCGACTGGGTTGACCTGAGTCCCGGCGGCGACGGCAGCCAAATTCGCCATTTCAGCCCCCAGGAAGCCTATCGATTCTTCAACATCGAGTCGCCCACGGTGCAAATTCGCATCGACGCCCCCCTCGACCCGGACGCCCACTGCGTCCTCGCCGCCATCTACCGCCAAATCGTCCGCCACCATCCGTTTATCAAACAGCCCCCCAGCATCGACGTGGGGTCTCGGAGGACAGTCTTATCATTTAGGATAGAAGAGGAGGAACAACTGTTTCTGACCGCCTACGTCGCCATCGAACCCTTTTCCGACGCCACGGCGACCCGGACTTCGATCCTGGAATCGTTGCGGATGCTCAACCCGGACAACAGTTCCCAGATGGGGGTGAGGTTGTCGAATCAAATCGTGCAGTTCGGGGTGGATATGATGCGGAAAATCGGACATCTGGACGATGAGGTGCTGTCCGAAAAATGGCGGTCAGAAGTGGGAGAGTGCGATCGCTTTTTTAATTCTCCGACCCAAACAATTTTGAGCAATTTGGCAACAGAATATCTGACCATTCACAACCATCCCGGATTCGGTCGAAACTTGAACGATATCCCCGGGGCGATCGGTGTTTCCGGACTCAAACTCGAACAATACCGGCAACTGGCGATGCCGACTCCGGAGCAGGCGATCGCTTTCGTCGCCAGCTTTTACTGAGGTCAGTGGGTCGAGGGGTCAGACCCTTTTGGGGTATCATCAATACAATTAAAAGTGAAAGTTTCGACCTGGATTTGAGGGGGATCGACATCGAATGACCGATCAGAATAACCGAGATGTTTCGGAAAGCGATCTTGTCAAAGTTTACGGAATTGTCAAGCAATACCGGGACGGGAAACGCGATTTTCAGGGCATCAATCTCAACGAGGCGAATCTGAGCCGAATCGTGTTGAGGGGGGCGAACTTGAGCGGCGCCTCCCTGTGCGTTGCCAATATGGGTTCGGCCGATTTGAGCGAAGCCAATTTGAGCGACGCCAACCTCAACGTCGTCCGGTTGAGCAGCGCCAACCTCACCCGGGCGATTTTGAACCGGGCGACCATCAACGTCGCCAACTTGGTGCGATCGGATTTGAGCGAGGCCCAACTCGTCGGGGCCCTGTTGATCCGAGCCGAACTGATCCGGGCCAAACTGCACAAGGCGAACTTCGCCCAAGCCAACCTCAACGGCGCCGACCTGCGGGAAAGCAAACTCCAGCAGGCGAACTTCGGCAACGCCAATTTGAGCGGGGCGAACCTGCGGGGGGCCTCCGGAGCCGCCGTCAACTTCCGACGGGCCGACCTGCGGGGGGCGGACTTGGTGAAGGCGAATTTGCCCAAAAGCGACTTCTGCCACGGGGAATTGCGGCAGGCGAACCTCACCTACGCCAACCTGAGCGGGGCCGACCTGCGGGGCGCCAACCTGCGCTGGAGCGACCTGCGGGGCGCCGACCTCAGCGCCGCCAACCTGAGCGAGGCGAATTTGAGCGGCGCGAACCTCTGCGGCGCCAACCTGAACGGGGCGACGCTGATCAAGGCCAGTTTGGTGCACGCGGACTTGACCCAGACGAACTTGATTCGCGCCTCCTGGGGCGGCGCGGACTTGTCGGGCGCCACGTTGACGGGGGCCAAACTCTACCAAGTGTGTCGCTTCAACCTGAAAGCGGAGGAGATCTCCTGCGAGTGGGTGGATTTGAGCCCCAACGGCGACCACAGCGAGGTCTACCATTTCGATCGCGACAGGTTGAAAAAGTTCTTCAACCAAACTCGCCCAAAGGTTCAGATCGTCGTCGATTCCCCCCTCGACCACGAGGCTAACCTGGTGTTGGCGGCCACCTACCAAAAAATTGCCGGCGAATTTCCCGTCATGGCCCGCCCCCCCAGCGTGGAAGTCGGCGATCGCACCACGTCCCTCATCTTCGCCGCCGACAGGGAGGAAGACCTGTTTCCCATCGGTTGCATGGCGGTTTTACCCTTCGACGACGCCACCGGGACCCAAAAAAATATCGTCACGTTGCTGCGGCAGCTCCAAAGTTCGTCCCTGAAACCAGAACGGCGGACGCAGTTGTTGAGCGCAATGGGTCAAGTGATCGCCCGGGTCAACGACATCAAAAAATTGGTTCGCAGCACCCGCTCCGAGTCGATCCCATCGTTTTTTCGCCGGCCCACCGCCACCCAACTCACCAATTCGAGTCAAAAAACTCTCACCGTTTACCAACACCCGCAGATGGACAAAATTGGCTCGTCTTCGATCTTAGAGTCCGCCCGGTCCGAACCGGCCACCGAGAGTTCGCTGCCCGAACTCGCCGCCGCGATCGCATTTATCGAAAGTTTTGACGAAACCCACTGATCCGCCCCGAGGAACTCGGAGCGCAGATTCCTCGAAACCCCCCGTGCCTCTCGACTTTTGCCCGCCGCCCTCCCTTCACTTCAGACCTCCGGGCGATCGCCTCGAAAAATTAGAATTGCAGATCCGGCTAATATGGAAGTTGCCGTGCCGGACTCAGGCCAGAATTCCGACCCCCGACGATCCGGATCGGCACCCGCCCCGAAGCCGTTTCCCCGGACATCACCTGTGATTGAGGTAGAAGCCCACAACCTGCTTCGCCGCTTCGTGCATTCCCTCGGCGATATCGACTGGCCCCACCATCTGACGATGGCGAGGCTGGTGGCCCGCGCCTTGCGCCTGGGGCGCAGTGCCCTGATCCAGACGGGGGTGCCGCCGGAAAGCCTCAACCATTCCTATCGCTTCAGCTACCTGATCCCCGTTTTGGTTTGGGGGAAAGCCAGCGTCATCGTCGCCCCGGAAGCGGTCATCGAGCATTTGTTGGCGGTGGAGTTCTCCCGACTGCGACACCTCGGAGACGGGGAGGAGGTTTGGAGGTTGATGGAGATGCCCATTCGCAGGGGCGATCGCTGGCCGGATGCGGACTATCAAGGGTTGCTGCTGACCACTCCGGAAGCCTGGTTGGACGATCGCCTGGGGGACAGGGGCAATTTTCCCCCGGACGTCCCCACGATTCTCGACTGCGCCGACGACCTGGAACGCCGGGCCCGCGATCGCCTCACGGCCCGGTTGCACGGGTCCGACTGGCGACAGTTGATCGACGGGCGTCCGGAGTGGCGGGATCTCCTCCAAGATGCCCAAGTGCGCCTGATCAAGTCTGCCTTCACCCGCCCCCCCAACCTCTACGGGTGCCACCTCCTGGACGAGGCGGAACGGCAGATCCTCGAAGATCTGTTTGCCGCCCTCAAAGAAGAAACGGGGGAGGACACCGAGTCCCGCAGTTGTTCCCTGGCGGAAAGCGAGGGGGCGGATTCTCCCTGGAACCGCTTCTGGCATCAGTGGCAATCTGAAAATCAGTTGCGGTGGGTGGGGGTCGATCGCGATCGCGGCGCCCTGACCTTTTATTGCACTCCGATAGAGGTGGCGTCGGCGTTGCGTCCCGTCTGGGAAAAACAGCCCTCGGTGCTCATCGGCGGCGCCCTGGATTTGGACAAAAATGCCCCCATCTACCGCCAAGTGATGGGACTCGGGGAGATCACCGGCGTCAAATTTTCCCCAGACCGCCAGACTCAGTTGATCCAACTCTACCTGCCCTCGGGGATACCGATGCCCAACACCCCCCAATTCGAGGCAGCCCTGATTCGGGAGTTGCGGACCCTGCTATCGATGAGCGCGGGGGTTGCCGGCCCAAGGGTGCTGCTGGTGGAGGACGTGCCGCTCAGGGGGCGGGTGGGGGCGGTTTTGGCGTCGGAGTTCGGTTCCCAAGTGCGGGTGGAGACGGCAGAATTGGGCGATCGCGGCATTTTGGTGGCGGGTTGGCAATTTTGGCAAACCCACCGGCACCGGTTCGCCCCCCCGCACCTGTTGGCGATCGCGACGTTGCCCCTGCCCTCCCTGGAACATCCCCTGGTGGCCGGCCGGGTCGCCTACCACAAACGCCGCCGCGAGGACTGGTTCCGCCTCTACCTCCTCCCCACCGCCCTGCAAGAGCTCCAGCGGGCCGTCGCCCCCGTCCGGGAAACCCAGGGCGTCGTCGCCCTCCTGGACACTCGGGTGCTGCACCGCAGCTATGGAAAACAGGTCTTGGCGGCTTTGAGTCCCCACGCCCAAATCGATTATTTGGACACGACTTGGCTAAATAACAATTAATAATTCACAATTAACAATTATCAATTGTCAAAAAGTTGCTGCCATTCTCGCACGACAAAGGGGGGGGCGGGGATTTCTGCGGATTCGGTCGTCAGGGGCACGGAGAGTTCCATCGCGGGGGTTCCCTCCAATTCCAATAAAACGGGGGCGAGGTCGTATTCGCCGACGTTGGGGGGCAGGGACAGATCCACCACATCTTCCGCCCTCCAGGTTTTGCCCGTCGCCGTCGTCAGGGTGAGGGGGGCTCGGTGGGCGACCTCCACCCACCCCGGAAATCCCACCAGACGCAGGTGGAGGCTCTCGACTCGGCCGAAAGCGGTGCGTTTGAATAGGATCACCTGCCAGGAGCGATCGCGGCGATCACGCAAACTGAGTTTGGAACGGTACATCACGCGATCGGAACCCTCCGGGTAGCGGTGGATGGAGGCGAAAACGGGGGCGGGATTTCCCAATATAAAATAGAGGGAAAGTAGGAGGATTAAAAAATGTCTGAAAATATGGATATAGCGGCGATCGATTGAATCAGATGCGGACGATCCCCCCCCCGCCCCCCTTAAGAAGGGGGGAGCCAGAGTCGGTTTTGCTTCGAGTGATATGGGGAATTTGAAATTTAAAGCGTACTTCACTAGCTTGATAAATGCTTTGATTCGGGTTGAAAATTTCATGCGATCGCTCCTTTATTCGCTCAATTTTGCGGTCATTGTCGATTTCCGTTATTCTTGATTATCGATGATAGTTTCTAACATTGTAATCGATTCGGGCAAGGCGATCTAGACGGTATCCCAAATCAACTCTAGGTCGATGTCATCGTATTTGTGAATGAGACGATTACGCATTCCAATAATTTGCGACCCGGGAATGTTTGGAAAAGTCCCTTGAGTGTCGGTCGAAATTCGACGAGCCGCTTCTCCCATAATTTCAAATTGGCGAGTCACGGCGGTTTGACGCATTAAATCCAGTTCAAAGGTTTCCCAGTCAATCCCGGCCACAAAGTCTTGAGCCAACTTGGCGGCATTGAGCATATCTTGGAAATAATTAATTTCGCGAGGTTGCATAGATGACTTGAGCGGAGTTCAGAATTGCTTGACGACGGAGGTGATTTCGACTGCGTTCGATCCCTCGCCGACTGACCAAATCAACGTCTCTTTGAAAAATATTCTTGATATCTTGTTCCATATCGACCCAATCGAATAACGTCCAACGGGCATCGCGATCGAATGAGATTAAAATATCGATATCGCTGCTTTCCGGGCGAAAATCGTCCCTCAAGACGGAACCGAATAAAGATCTACTCAAATTATAATAGAGTTGTTGGGTTGCGCTCCGTCAACCTGAGCGAAGACAAAAGAACGGCTGGGAGCGATCGCACCCTTATCGCACCCTTACCGTCGAGTATTGCAGTTGTCGAAATTTCAAGCCACATCTAGATCTTGTGCCCAGAACCGAGCGACGAGGCTTTGCCATTGTCGCCAAGATTGATTGAGTTCGGACGAGTCGATGAGATTGACATCGATTGTATCGGGAGTTGCAACAACGATCAATCCTTGGTTGAATTGAGTTCCATACTGCCGGTTGAGTGCGGCGGTGTAGGCGGCGAGTTGCATTTTTTGTTGGGGATAGATAGGTTTGATGCGATCGCTAAATTTGAACTCGATCGCCATTTCCGGGAGAGCGGACAGACGAGCCACGCAATCCACCCGGCCGCAATACCCATCATAATGGTGAAAAACGGGACTCTCTACGAGTCGGATTCCGTGGATTTTTTGCAAGGTGGGGAGCAACTGTTTCCAATGGGGTTCGAGGATTGGCGGACAGGAGACAGTTTCCCCCTTCAGGAAGTTCTCAACCAGGCGGTGTCCCAACTTGCCAATTTGACAGGCTCGGTTGGCTGCGGCTCCCTGGCTGCGTCGCCACTGATTGAGTCGTGCTTTTTCCTTGAGCGATCGCATCACCTCCTGGATGTGAGAAACACTGGGTTGGAAGTTACCGCGTTCGTCTTCATAACCGCTCATCCCGTTTCGCCGTGCGGGTTTGGCGTAGTAAATCGGAAGGATGCGATCGGACCAGTTGGGATTGTTCATGCTGTTCGTGTTCTCCTCAAATTCATCGATAATCCCAACATAGAGAATTCTTTCTCATTCCGTAAGCGCCAAAAAGTTCCCCCTGTGAAATCATCCGAGCGGAACGAGGGGGAAATAATGTTCCCCCCGATCCGGAGGTAGCATTTTCGGTTACACTGGTGGGGTGGAGTAGCAACCAAGCCGATGGAGAACTGGGATCGCTGGGATAAATTTCTGAAAGAGATCGTGGTCGATTATAAATTGAGTCGAACAGAACAAGATTTCTTTTTAGAAAGATTCCGGCGACAAAATTTAAATCTGGACGAAAAAGAAGTGTGTATCCTTGTGAGGGGAGATTGCGATATTTCATGGGAGGCTTACAAAAAATGTAGAGCGAGTGCTTATCGAAAATTTCGCGAAGTTTTAACAGATGCCAACGATACCAAAAAAGAAGCTTTATTGAAGTGGCTGGAAGAAAAATATAGTTCTCAAAAAAATGAGACGGTTAAAAGTTTGGAATATCAAAACCCTTTCACGCCTTTGAGTGGAGCCATAGCAGATCCAAATTTATTTTTTGGCAGGGATAAGGAAATTAGAGAAATTTTTGAAACACTGAACAGTGGCAGTAGCGTCGCAATTATTGGAGAAAGTGGACTGGGTAAGTCTTCATTATTGAAAGCGATCGAACGAACGGCAGTTCACAAATCAGATATAAAGCCAATTTATATAGATTTGCGACACCTTCAGAGCGACGATGATTTTTATGCAGAACTATGTAATGAAATCGGTATTAAAATATGTCAAGGACGTGAACTCAGGCACAAACTCAAACCATATCGTATTTTACTTCTCCTCGATGTTGTAGATAATATGAGAGAAAATTGGTTTACAAACCAAGTTCGCAGCCAGTTACGAGCATTGGCGGATGGCAGCGATCCGCCTTTGCGGTTGGTGGTTGCAGCTTCTCAATCACTTGATACTTTATTTCTAGATAGTCAGAATATGACTTCACCTTTTGAAAATATTTGTAGAGAACACCGTCTTAAGCCGTGGAATCAAGAAACAGTTAAAAATTTTATTAATAGTCGCTTAACTTATTTTGTTACACAACAATTAAAATGTATTCAGTTTGATGAGAATGAGATCATAAAAATTTATCAAGAAACTGGAGGTCATCCGCAGAAAGTAATGCAACAATGCCACGATCTTTATAAATATTTGAATGAAAATAATGAAAAATAGTAATTTTATTCTACGCCTCAACTTGGCTCCACAACTAAGGCGATCTCTATCTCTATGGAATACTTTCGATTATTTGCGACTGTTATATTGGATATTTTTCTTTCCTCAAGCACTGCGATGGTATGAAGAAAATCATGGAGAAACTGGGAGTTTAAAAGACAAAAAAACTTGGCGAGAAAAGTTGGAATTACTCCTTCGCAATCAAAATCAAATTAAATTATGCTTACAGGGATTAATATTGATTTTTTTTACATCATTTCTATCGTGGATAATATCTCAGGATTTTAATGTCCAATTTTATTGGAGTTATGTGCTGTTTAATTGGCTGTTTTCTATCTGCTTACTTGGTGTAGCGTTTGCCATAAAATTCGGTGTTTCAATAGGTGTGGGAGTCGCTGTGGCAGTCAGTGTAATTATGAATATGGTAGCAATTTTAGTCAACAATACAACCTCTAATTTTGTAGTTATGGTTATTGTCTCTGTGGGGTTTGGTGTCGGCATCAGTGTAGTCTCTAGCTTGATAGTAGGTGTGATTGATGCAGCATTTGGTTTTGTAGTGGGTGTGGCGTTTGGTGTGGCGTTCACATTTGGTTTGATATTCGGTGTAGCAGCAGGTGTATACAGTCTGGTAGTAGGTGTTACAAGGTTTGGTGTAGTAGTAGGTATAGGATCTGTGGTGGCTAGTGGAGTTTTAGGTTTGATTATCAGTGTGATGTTAGGTGTAGTGATCAGTGTAGCAAGTTTGCGTCCCGAAAACTGGATAATTTGTGTACTACCTAATTTAATATCAATTCAAAACCGTAGTTGGCTTTTTCCACGAATTAGCTCAATTCCTTTACCCTTACTAACAACTCGTTTAGAAATATCCTTAAAACAGGACTGGGAACAAGGGTTAGAAAATATCAATCGTATTTTTCAATATTCGTTACAATTTTTTCCTGCAATAATAGCCCTCAATCGAGTTCTCAAACAAACTCCACAAGAACACCTAATTTATCGAATTTCTCAGTTATCAGAAAATCCTGTTGATTGGAAACTTGTCAAGTTTTTATCCTCATCCTTGACACAAGAAATACAAACAAATTTTATAAAAGGATTATCAATTGCAATTCATGAATTATTGTTCTTTTGGAAAAAATTAAATAACGAAATAAATGTGTCAGCGATAGACACTCGCCTTGATACTCAACCCCGTGCAATTGCTGCTGGTTTTTGGCATCTCCACGAAAAAGAACCCGAACAAGCAACCCAAGCATTTTTGATAGTACGATCTTTGCAATATGGCGAAGAGATGTTTATTTTGGCTCAAACTCTCGCCCAATTTAAAGCTGCTACAGAACCCGACACCATTGCTGAAATTAAAGTTTCTGCATTTCCTTCAGAACACTATCTGCGCTCTGCAACTTGGGATGCAATGAACGGTTTACATTGCGTTTTAAAAGATACAAAACTCATTTTAGGAGCAACTTCAAAATCGGCTCGTTCTTTTGCCCTTAACCGCGCGATCGGTAAATTAAGAAGTATTCAAGATGATGCTAATACCCTACCCCAAGCGGAACGAGGTTTAATTGTCGATATTGCCCAAACCTGGAAAAAAGCTTTAGAACGCATTGCTCAAGAAGTTGGCAATATTTCGATTACCGAACCGGTCAAAAATCCCTATATCATTGGCGATCCAGTTGTCGGAAATTTATTTATTGGTCGAGAAGATATCATGAGAAAGCTTGAGGAATTGTGGGTGATGAGTTCTCATCTTCAGTCCATCGTTTTATACGGTCATCGTCGCATGGGAAAAACTTCAATTTTATTGAATATTGCCAACTTTTTGGGTTCCAAAGTTAAAGTAATTTATGTTAATTTACAAAAATTTTCAGGAGGAATGGGCGAGGTATTTTTAGAGATTAGCGATGAGATATCAGAAACACTTAATGTTTCTCTGCCAGACGAAGAAGATTTTTTAAAACACCCTTCGCTAAATTTTAAACGTCATTTAAAGAAGGTTCTGAAAAAAATAGACACAACCGGCTTGATCATTGCCTTGGATGAATTTGAAAGTATTGAAGAATTAATTAAATTGAACCAACTACCAGCAAATTTTATGACAATCTTGCGGAGTTTCGTGCAGATGAGTCCTAAAATTGCTTTTGCCTTTGCTGGGTTGCACACCCTGGAAGAAATGACTGAAGATTATTATCAACCTTTTTTTAGTAGCGTAACTCCACCAATTAAGGTGGGGTTTTTGACAGCCGCCGCCACCGCCCAAATTCTCGATAATCCCGACCCCGATTTTCCCCTCAGCTACGAACCGGAAGCCCACAAAACAATCTACAACCTCACCCACGGACAACCCTATTTGGTGCAGTTGATCGCATTTGACCTCGTCCGCCGCTACAATGACCAAATGTTTGAACGGGGGAACCCCCGCGATCCGGTTTTTACCGTGGAAGATGTGGACGCGGTTATCAACGGCACTTTCTTCCAAAACGGACGCTACTATTTCACCGGCGTTTGGGGACAAGCCGCCGAAGGTGCACCCCACCAGCAAGACGTTCTCAAAGTCCTGGCTTCCCACCCGGAAGGATGCGATCGCACCACCCTCCAACAAACAACCGGATTGGATGAAACCGCCCTCAACAATGCCTTGGAAACCCTCTCCCGCCACGATGTGATTATCGAAGCCGGGGGGAATATCCGCATCGCCGTGGAACTGTTTCGGATGTGGGTCAAGCAAAATCAATTGTAGCGATCGCATCTCGCCCCCAAACCCCCAATTCTGGGGGCTTTTATTTGCTACAATTAAAACGATTGATATGGGGAATCAACATGACTCAAATGGTCGGGCGATCGCTCACGTTGTCAGAATTCCTGGAACGTCCGGAAACCGAACCGGCTTCGGAATACATCGACGGAAAAATTATCCAAAAGCCAATGCCACAAGGTGAACACAGTCTGATCCAAGGCGAACTATGCGAAGCTATCAATAGAGTTGTGCGAGCTGAAAAGATTGCCAGAGCTTTTCCCGAGTTGCGCTGTACTGTCGGGGGACGATCGCTCGTTCCCGATGTGGCGGTATTCCGCTGGGACAGAATCCCGCGATCGCCGGCCGGAAAAATTGCCAATCGGTTTGAAATTTCTCCGGATTGGGCGATCGAAATCTTGTCGCCAGAACAGCAGATGACTGTTCTATTAACCAAGTTGTTGCACTATTCTCAAAACGGAACCAGCATCGGATGGGCGATCGATCCTCGGATGGAGACGATCTTTTGCATCGTCGAAAATCAACGTCTCGCGTCATTTCAAGGAGAGGCGCAACTTCCCGTTTTAGACGGGATCGATTTGCAGTTGACGGCGGCAGAAATTTTGAGTTGGTTGGTACTCTAGCACCCTGAAATGATTCGTGAAAATCCCATCCACTCAAAGCCCCCAGAATTGGGGGTTTGGGGGCTAGATAGGTCCGAAATAATGAAGTCAAATCCCATCCACTCAAAGCCCCCAGAATTGGGGGTTTGGGGGCCAGATCGGTGGTCCGAAATAATGAAGTCAAATCCCATCCACTCAAAGCCCCCAGAATTGGGGGTTTGGGGGCTAGATAACTTATGATAATCGATCTAAAACAGCTCCGCAATGGATTGCATGGGAAGATAAAGCTTCATCGGATCTTGCTGGAATTGTAGAAAGCCGTATTTGAGATAAAATCCCAATGCTTCTTCATCCAACGCTTCTGCAATTACCGCCAGCGATGCGATCTGTCGGGAAACTTCCAGGGACTTTTTGAGTGCATCGACTAACATCAATTCGCCAAATCCCTTACCTTTGGCGCTGTTATCGACAGCCAAACGGCCGAGTAAGGTTGTTGGCAGGCGTGGATAACGCGGCAGGTGCTTGGCAAAGTCGTCATTCAAAACGCCAATATCGACGGTGTAGCTCGATAAAGTATAATAGGCTAAAATATTTGAATCGGGAGCGTCGATCAATACGAAGACGGTGGCGACTCGTCTTTTCAGATCTTGCGATGCCTGCTGCCGAATGTAGCGATCTAAACTCTCCTTTCCGCAGTGAAATTGCGATCGCAAATGCCGACCCTTTGCCAGCAGTTCAATTTTGAGAACCATCAGTCCGCGATCGCATCCTTGTATCGTCGAGATGCGGCTTTCAACGCATCATTCGGCGGGGGAGGATTCAGGATTGTCTCGACGAAGGCTTCGCTTTCTTCCAAACTGAGGGTTAGGATTTGATGTTCTCGAATGACCCGCATCGCTTCGGCCCGGACGGCAGACACCACAAAATCGGTCAGGGTTCGCCCCTGCAAATCCGCCGCGTTTTGCAACAGTGCTTTCGTTTCCGGGCTGATCCGAGCTTCCAGTCGCGCCGTCGTTTTTTGAGGGGGTGGATTCGCCATGTCGCCAATCCAAATAAATCTGGTTTTTGCCGCTATTTTCTATAGTATACGGCAATCTGCCGGATGTCAGGCCCGATCGCTTCCGAAAAGATATCGAAATTTTACATTTTTCCCCGATCGCAGCGGTTACACTGGATCGGAATCCGACCCACTGAACGCCCATGCTCAAGACACTCGATCTCGATTTAGCCTTAGATAAGGAAACCTACAAAACTCAGGTAGAAGCCCTGATGCGGGAGTTGCGATCGCTTCAGCAGACCTGTTGGGAAAAAAAGCTCCCCGTGATCATCGTCCTCGAAGGCTGGGCCGCCGCCGGGAAGGGGGCGCTGGTGAAAAAAATGGTCGGCTACATGGACCCCCGGGGCTTCAAAGTCATCCCCATCTGGCCCCCCACCAAGAGCGAACGGCGCTATCCTTTCATGTGGCGATTTTGGCAGCAACTCCCCGGACGCGGTAAACTCGGCATTTTCTACCACAGTTGGTACACCCACGTCCTCGAAGACCGGCTGTTCGGTCGCCTCCCGGAATCCGAAGTGCCGATGGCCATGCGCCAGATCAACGCCTTCGAGCGCCAGATGGTGGACAACGGAGCTGCGATCGCCAAATTTTGGATTCACCTGAGCAAAAAAGAGCTCAAAAACCGCCTCAAAAAAGCCAGCAAGGACGAACTGGCGGCCTGGCGGGTGCGCCCCGAGGACTGGAAACAGGCCAAAAACTACGACACCTATTCCGCCTACGCCGAAGATATGGTCATCCACACCAGCACCGGCGCGGTGCCCTGGACGCTGGTGGAAGGGGACAGCCAACGCTGGGCGCGGGTGAAGGTGCTCTCCACGATGGTCGCCACCATCAAAGAAGCCCTGGAACGCCTGCAGGTGCAGCCTCCTCCCGTTTGCACCGTCCCCCAGGATCGTCTCGACCCCACGGAACCGAACCCCCTGGCCGGTGTGGATTTGAGCCTGTCCCTCTCCTCCGACGAGTACAAGGAAAAACTGCCCCATCAGCAGGCCCGCCTCGGCCGGATGCAACAGATCATCTACGAAAAACAGATACCGGTTTTGATCCTATTCGAGGGGTGGGACGCCGCCGGCAAGGGGGGCGCAATCAAGCGCCTGACGGATATCCTCGACCCCCGCAGCTACGAGGTGCACGCCTTCGCCGCCCCCACCGACGAGGAAAAAGCCCACCACTACCTGTGGCGGTTCTGGCGCAAACTGGCCCCGGCGGGGAAGATCGCCATTTTGGACCGCAGTTGGTACGGCCGCGTCATGGTGGAACGGGTCGAGGGGTTCGCCACGGACGAGGAGTGGCGGCGGGCCTATCGGGAAATCAACGTTTGTTGATGTCGATTGATTTCCGAGCATTGGCGGCTATTCGCCGTCGCCCGTCTCCCCCGCCCGTTCGATGAA
>NZ_JAJENU010000199.1:0-23408 GCF_035615495.1 Lyngbya sp. CCY1209
GAGGCACTGCCCCCACAGTCTCAATCCCATCTAATTTGTAGATGAGATAGGCAGGCACAGAGGCACTGCCCCCACAGATTGAATTTTACCTTCCCCCAACAGTAATTCCATCAACTTTGATGTGGGGTTGTCCGACGGTGACGTAAACGCTGCCGCTGACGGAGCCGCAGAACCCGGCGGCGAGTCCGATATCGTTGGAAGACATGGAAATATTGTTCATAATTTCCGTCGCCTCTCCGATCAATGTCGCACCTTTTAGGGGTTTTGTCACTTTGCCATTTTCGATCAGATAGGCTTCCTGAACGGCGAAGTTAAATTGTCCCGTATCGCCGACGCTGCCGCCGCCCATTTTCTTGCAGTATAAGCCGCGATCGATGGATGCAAATAGGTCATCAATTGAATAATCTCCGGGGGCGATATAGGTATTTCGCATCCGACTCGCCGCCGCATAGGTGTAGTTTTGCCGGCGTCCGCTTCCGGTTCTCGGGTGTCCGGTTTTGCGTTCCCCGCCGCGATCGCACAAAAAGTTTTTCAACACCCCATTTTCGATCAATAACGTCCGCTGGGCGGGCATTCCTTCATCGTCCATGTCGATGGTTCCGAACTCTTTGTCCGACAATCCCTCGTCCCAGGCGGTGAGGTTTTCGTGGGCAATTTTCTCCCCTTTTTTCTCTGCGAATGGCGTCGTTTTTGTTTCGATCGCCGTCGTTTCCAACAAGTGGCCACAGGCTTCGTGAAAAATTACCCCGCCGAACTGATTTGCCATCACCAAAGGATAGCGTCCCGACTCCACATAATCCGCATACAGCATTTGCCCCGCCGACTCTGCAATCTCTTCGGCATCGGTTTCATAATCCCAGGTCCGCAACCCGTCCGGACGGCTGGTATTTCCGCCCCGCTTGCTGATGGAACAGCGATTTTCTCCGTCGGCACACAATAGGAAAGAAATCTGAGATTGTGTCAGTCGCACGTCCCGGGCAAAGGTGCCGTCGCTGGCGGCGACCATCACTTCTTGCCAGTCTCGAAAATAAGAAGAACGCCGGGATTGAACGTGGTTCGCTTTTTTCAATAATTGGGCGTTTGATGCCAACAAAATATCCCCCATTTCTTGCATTGAACTGCATTCAGACAGCCAATTTTCCTTCTCTTTTTTGGTGGCATAATCCCGCAAAAATTCTAAATTAATGGGGGGGATGAAACCGACAGGGGAAGGAAGTTGCAACCCGAGAATTGACAGAGCTTTTTCTAAGGCTGTCCGTAGTCCGGCGAAGGACAGATCGTTGGTACTTACATAGCAATCAGCCTTGCCTTTAAAAACTCGAATTCCAGCCCCGAGGGAGAGG
Organism: Lyngbya sp. CCY1209; assembly: GCF_035615495.1. Lineage (GTDB taxonomy): Bacteria > Cyanobacteriota > Cyanobacteriia > Cyanobacteriales > Microcoleaceae > Limnospira. The sequence continues at coordinate 1,344 of NZ_JAJENU010000199.1, forward strand.
CGGGGAGATACGCCAGTAATGCGATCGTCTTCGGCCAAACAACTCAGAAAATTGTTGCGTTCTAGAAAGAATTCGACCAGATCGGCCCCCGCAGCCCGCCCCAACCCCAGGAGGGTTGAGAGCGGGGCTTCCCAACTCTCGTCAAAGCGATCTAAGAGGGGGGAATAGGTGAGGTCGGGGAGTTCTTTTGTTAGGAGCAGTGTACTGTTTTGCATGGATGATATTTATGGCTATCTACTGATTTAGTGTGACGGTTTTGTTGAATGGATGTCAAGCGGTAGCACGGGCATCTTGCCGGTGTCCACAAGCTAGAAGCTTGTGGGACGCGGTTGACAGAATTTTTCGACGCACCGGACGAACATTTCCACCCCCATTCCGAGGGCGGTTTCGTCGAAGTCGAAGCGGGGGTGGTGGTGGGGGTAAGCCAAGCCGCGATCGCGATTTGCGGCTCCCAGGAAGAAGTAACACCCCGGCACTTCTTGCAGGAAAAATGACATATCCTCGCCCCCCATCGTCTGGCATTCCGGCACGACACCGGCCGGCGTTTCTACGACGGATTCGGCGACACTTCTCACCAAATTTGCCATCGATTCATCGTTGATGACGGGGGGATACAGGGAATAATAACTCAAGTCATATTCCGCGCCCTGACCCTGACAAATTCCGGCGACAATTTCCTCGATTCGCTTTCCGAAATATCCCTGAAATTTGGGGTTGAAATATCGCACCGTCCCTTTCATCGTCGCCTGTCCGGCGATGACATTGTGGGTGTGTCCGGCGTGAAAGGAACCCACCGTCACGACGGCAGAATCCAAGGGATCGACATTGCGGGAGACGATCGCTTGCAGGGCATTCACAATTTGAGAACCCAACACGATCGCATCCACGGTTTGATGGGGCATCGCGCCGTGTCCGCCCTTGCCGAATAGGGTGCATTCAAATAACTCCACCGCCGCCATCAACGCCCCCGAGCGCACCCCGACGGTTCCCAAGGGTAAATTATTCCACAAATGCAATCCAATTATCCCATCAACATCGGGATTTTTCAACACCCCCGCCTCGATCATCGGCTTGGCTCCTCCGGGACCCTCTTCGGCGGGTTGAAATATCAATTTAATTGTACCACAAAAATCGGGCAGATGTCGAGATAAATAATAAGCTGTTCCCAGAGCGATCGTCGTGTGTCCGTCGTGTCCGCAGGCGTGCATGATCCCGTCGTGACAGGACTTGTAACTGACCTCATTTTCCTCCTGAATCGGCAGGGCATCCATGTCCGCCCGGATCGCCAGAACCGGCCCCGGCTGCCGGCTTTCAATGGTGGCGACGATCCCGGTTTCCGCAATATTGGTTTGGTGGTCGATGCCCCAATTCCTCAACTGGCGGGCGATAAATTCCGCCGTCAACTGTTCCTGAAACCCCAATTCTGGATGTTGGTGGAGGTGCCGCCGCCACTCGACCAATTGCGGCTGTAGGGTGCGGATATCGGCTCGAATTGGCGATAAATTAACGGAACTTTGATTCGGGACAGTTGCAGTCATAGATGATTCAGAATTTAGGGGGAGCGATGATTGAAGTTTTCATTCTAACAAGTTTCAGCAAAACGGACATCTCGCCCGTTCTTGTCCAAATCAATCAAAATTCGTGGCGATCGCGTCCCCCTTCCGCGATAAACTGATCGAGGCGGGGATCTCGGCAATTCCTGGCGAGGAGAACCGTTGCGATCGCTATAGGTCCCATTCAGATCGATGTTACAATACTGGCAAATTTCTCTAATTTCCGCACTGTGGCTGGGAACCGTCCTCCCCACCCCTGTCGCCTCTGTCCCCCCGTCGGCGGTTCCGTCTCCCCTGGAAATCGCCCAAAATGGCGGAGTCAAAATTGACCGAATGCGACTGATCGAAGATGAGACGCTGACGGCGGGACGCTACACCGTCGAAGGCCAACTCACCAACACCGGTTCCGACGCGATGCGATCGCTGCGGGTGATTTACCGCCTCTACCGACAGGAGGGCGATCGCCTGGTGGAAGTGAACCGCAACGAAGCCACCGTCGCCCCCGCCGTTTTGCAACCGGGGGGAACCGGGAAATTTGGGCGAGCTTTTGCGGAACTCCCCCACGTTATTTTCATTGAAGCGATCGCATCCCCCGAGGGGCGCACCGAGGTCAACGAGTGCTATGCTGACAATCTAGAACGGCGTCAGATCTGCCGCCGCCAACTCGACCCCGTAGAAGTTTATCCTTTGTCGCGATCGTAATCAAATTTCAATTGTTGGTTATAATCAATGGGCAAGTGATGATCGATGGGCAAGCACAGAGGCTTGCCCCTACAATTAAAATCTCAAAATCTCAAAATCTCAATTATTGGTGGGGGCAACCGTCTCCGGTTGCCAACGGTTACCATCAATTAGCCAGTGACAATCCATGGGCAAGCACAGAGGCTTGCCCCCACCATAAAAATCTCATATTGGTTATAATCAATGGGCAAGCACAGAGGCTTGCCCCTACCCTGAAAATCTCATATTAGTTATAATCAATGGGCAAGCACAGAGGCTTGCCCCCACCATAAAAATCTCATATTAGTTATAATCAATGGGCAAGCACAGAGGCTTGCCCCCACATCTTTATAAATGATTTTAAACCCTGAAATCCAATTATCAGATATGGCTGAACTTTACCCCCCCATCGAACCCTACGCCGAAGGACAATTGCAAGTCAGTTCCTTGCACACCCTCTACTTTGAACAGTCCGGCAATCCCGAAGGTCAACCCGTCGTCGTCCTCCACGGCGGGCCGGGGGGCGGCTGTCTGCCCGATTATCGCCGCTATTTCGACCCCGAAAAGTGGCGGATCGTGATGTTTGACCAGCGGGGATGCGGCAAAAGTACCCCCCACGCGGAATTAGAAGAAAATACGACTTGGCATTTGGTGGCGGATATCGAACGGCTGCGAAATCACCTCGGAATTGAAAGCTGGGTGGTGTTTGGCGGCAGTTGGGGGAGCACCTTATCGTTGGCCTACAGTCAGACGCACCCCGATCGCTGCAAGGGGTTAATTTTGCGGGGAATTTTCATGTTGAGAAAATCCGAACTGCAATGGTTTTATCAGGAGGGAACCAGCCACATTTTCCCCGATGCCTGGGAAGAATATATCAAACCCATTCCCCCGGAAGAACGCCACGATTTTCTCTCCGCCTACTACAAACGCCTCACCAGCGATGACCCGGAGGTGAGGTTGGAGGCGGCGAAATCCTGGTCGATTTGGGAGGCGAGTACCAGCAAGTTATTCCCAGATCCCAACTTGATGGCAAAGTTCGGCGATCGCGACTTTGCGACGGCCTTCGCCCGGATCGAGTGCCACTATTTCGTCAACGGCGGCTTCTTTGAATCAGAGGATCAACTATTGGCAAATGTCGGTCGCATCCGCCACATTCCGGCGGCGATCGTTCAGGGCCGCTACGACGTGGTTTGTCCGATGAAAACGGCCTGGGAATTGCATCGAGCTTGGCCGGAAGCGGAGTTTATTCTAGTACCCGACGCCGGACATTCGATGAGCGAACCGGGGATCGCCAAAGCGTTGGTGGAAGTGGGCGATCGCTTTGCGAGTTTGTAGGGTTGACTCCGAAGGGCCAGTCGGCTAGAATCGGAAAAAGTGAAGTTGAACGTATGGTTATCACAACATTCACGAAAAAAGCGATCGGGGTCGGTTTAACTGTCGCATTGTCAACCTTGGGAATCCTGCAAGACGCGATCGCCCAGTCTACCGCCGTTCCCATTACCCGGATCGTATTTCCCTCTCCCGGACAGGAAACCCGCGTCGCCAATTTCGTCGTCCCCGATCGCAATCCCAGGCAGACATCCGCTTACGGAGGGCAATTGAGTCGCTATGACGTGCATATTGCCAAAATGTTTGAAATTACCCACCACGAATGTCAGGAAAGTGCGAGTTCCGGCCAACCTTTAGACATCATTATTTGGCGATATTATGCGGGGGGCGGAGATATCAAAATGGGAGCCTACGGCATCAACTGTCAAGAGGCGAGAAGGGTTGCCAATCGCTACGGTTTAGGACAACCCGAACCGACCCGAATCACCTATTACAGAGTAACTCCGACCGTCAATATCCCAATTTTAGATATTACCGGTTCAAAAGTCGGTCAATGGCAAAGTTTTATCCGAACACTCCGAGTTGAAGGGATGGATTAACCCATTCAATTTAAACGGGCGATGGATTGTGAGGATGTCGGTTAAAACCCATAATTTCTCCGTGTCCTCTGTGCCTCTGTGGTAAAATTGTTCGAGTATTTTAATCGATTAACGTAGTGCCATACCTACCAATCTCCCTCAAAAGATAGACCCCGAACGGAAATAATTTAATTTTTTCTACCAATCGTCAGACGAAAGCGCGATCGCACCTCCTCTACCCTAAAAACAAAAGCATTTTTAATCGGTAGTATCAGAGACTCATACAATCATGATCGATCGCACCGTCAATCTCATCCGCCAAAACGCCCGCCCCATCTCCGAAACCGCCGCCAACGACGACGCCTTGATGGACTTTATCGGCGACGCCAACATCGTTTTGATGGGCGAGGCATCCCACGGAACCCACGATTTCTACTACGAACGCGCCCAAATTTCCCGGCGTCTCGTCGCAGAAAAGGGCTTTTCCGCGATCGCCGTAGAAGCCGACTGGCCCGACGCCTACCGCATCAACCGTTTCGTCCGGGGAATGGGGGAGGATCTCACCCCCCGAGAATCCGTCGGCGACTTCCGCCGCTTTCCAACTTGGATGTGGCGAAATACCGACGTCCTGCACTTTATCGACGGGTTGCGCCAACATAATGATAATTTACCCGAAAATAGTCGCAAAGTCGGATTTTACGGCCTAGATCTTTACAGCCTTTACACCTCCATCGCCGCCGTCCTCCAATACCTCGATCGCGTCGATCCCGAAGCCGCACAAAGAGCCCGAGAGCGTTACAATTGTTTCGGGCAGTTCGGCGAAGAACCCCAGGAATACGGTTTCGCCACCGCCTTCGGATTGACCAAATCCTGCGAAGATGAAGTGGTGAATCAACTGTTAGAATTGCAGCGTCAGGCGGCGGATTACGCCCAACGAGACGGCAGCATCCCGGAAGATGAATTTTTCTACGCCGAATGGAACGCCCAAGTCATCAAAGATGCCGAGGAATATTATCGGGCGATGTTTCGCGGACAGGTTTCCTCCTGGAATTTGCGCGATCGCCACATGGGGGAAACCCTCGATCGCCTGATCGAACACGGAGCTCGGGAAGGCGAACCGATGAAAGTCATCGTCTGGGCCCACAATTCCCACCTCGGCGACGCCCGGGCCACCCAAATGGGCGATCGCGGCGAACTCAACCTCGGACAACTCGCCCGGGAACGTTACGGAAATGAGGTCGTTTCCGTCGGCTTCACCACCCACACCGGAACCGTCGCAGCCGCCTCCGACTGGGATGCCCCGGTGCAACTGAAGCGGGTTCGCCCCTCGATGGGGAACAGCTACGAAAACCTATTTCACCGTACCCAAATGGAGCGATTTTGGCTGTCATTACAGGAGGAAGAAATCGCGCGATCGCTCGAATCCCCCCGCCTGGAACGGGCGATCGGCGTCATTTACCGCCCCGAAACCGAACGAGCCAGCCATTACTTTTACGCCAGTTTATCCCGCCAGTTTGATGCGATCATCCATGTTGATAATTCCCGCGCCGTCGAACCCCTCGATCGCATCCAACCCGAACCCGAAGATCTGCCCGAAACTTACCCCCACGCCATCTGAGGAAAAATGCCGATGAACCTGAAGGGATTTTTGATAATAGTATCGATCCTTGTCGTCGCCGCCGTCGCGGTTTTGGTGTTCTACGGACCCTATCGCTGGCAGGCCGAAACGCAGAAATTGCGGGCAAAATTGCGGGCGGGGCGATCGCCAACTGATACCGAAATCTACAATCCGGAGGCGATCGCAACCCTGCCCGACCCGGTGCGACGGTACTTTCAAACAGTCCTAAAAGACGGTCAACCCATCATTACGGGGGTCGATATCGATCACGTCGGCACGTTCAATTTCAGCGAAACCGGGGAACAGTGGCGGCCTTTCCGGTCAACTCAGCGGGTCGTCCCCCGGCGTCCGGGTTTCCTGTGGGATGCCCGCATTTCGATGACGCCGGGGTTGACCGTTTTCGTCCGCGATGCCTACGTCGCCGGTCGGGGGATTTTGAGGGCGAAATTGTTCGGTTTTTTGACAGTGATGGAACAGCCAGAAACGCCGGAATTAGACCAGGGAGAACTGATGCGATTTTTGGCAGAAGCCGCCTGGTATCCGACGGCACTTTTACCCAGTCAGGGGGTGCGTTGGGAGGCGATCGACGATACCACCGCCGCGGCAGAATTGACGGAGGGCGAGACGACGGTGCGGCTGATTTTTGAGTTCGGCGCGGACGGTGCGATCGCTTCCGTGCGTTCCGAGGGGCGCTTTCGGGATGTCGGCGGCGAGTTGGTTGCGACTCCTTGGGTCGGACGTTTTTGGGATTACGAATTGCGGGACGGAATGATGATTCCGCAACGTGGCGAGGTGGCTTGGCTGCTGTCGGAGGGGCCGCAACCTTACTGGCGGGGGCAGATTCGGCGGATCGAATATGAATACAGCGGTTTTCGCTCGAATGAGAAACGGATGATCCCCCTAAATCCCCCTTGAAAAGGGGGACTTTGAATTGGAAGGTGTACCTCATTGACTTGAAAATTTCTGTATTGATAAACTGACTATAATACAAGTCAAATTTATATATTTTAAGTTTCTTTATTGTTCAATATTTCCAAGTCTCGTTGTCAGATAATCTTCTAAATCTAAAGGACAGGGTAGGCGAGGAGCCAACCATTCAACGAGATTGTTAAGATTGATCTGCGAACGGATTTTCAGCTTTATCTTTTCAGCTTTTGCATCTTGCTCAAGTCTGTTTATAAATGCTATCAAACACCAGAGTTCTTGTTTTCCCCGCAGCCAAACTTTTGTCGGCAAAGCTTCCAGTTCTTTGGTAGCCGAGTCAATGGCTGTATGATCCGGTTGGATGTTGACATTGCAGACTCTCGCCAGGTGGGTCAATATATCCGGTTCCCAATTTAGAATAATTTGATAATTTGGATTGACAGTTATTATCGAAAACTTTATATTGTTACTGTTTGGTTTTTGCCCCGATCGCCGGGTGGCCAAAAGCCACGCCATCCACGGTAAGAATATGAGGCGATATTGTTCCTGAAATTCTCGAAACTTTTCACAAGCGATCGCGATCGCACGATTGGATGAATCCAAACCCCAACAGTCCGTCAAAATAGCCGCAATTGCCGTTTCTGAAACGAGATAATTCTCGATGGAGTAGTGTGGGGTGACGAATAAGCCTCGCTGGGTTGTGATTCCCCGAGTTTCTCCGATGAGATCGTCATGATCTTTATCAACAAAAAACATGAGTCTGGGATTGTCTGGAAATCGTTGTTCTAGATAATCATAGGCATTCAAAACTTCTTTTTTATTTCCCAATATAATCGTTTGGACAGATAAAGCTTTCGCCTCGGCTACTCGTTGAACGTTGACTCTGATGAAAGAAGGATCGTCCCGACCTTCGAGAAAAATGTAGATCTCCCTACCATCCGGTCTGAAGCTCATGAGAACTGTATTTAATTTTGCTTGGGATGTTTTGGGTGCGGCTTTCAAAGCATCCAAGAACGATGACATTTTCAACTCTCCCGGATAAACTCACTGATAGAATGTGCATATTCCGCCAGTGAATTTTCAAACACGAAAGGTGAATGGGTCACTGCGATTAAACCGGAACACTTTCCCGTATCTTTCAAGTCTTGCAGAAACCGGCGTTGCCAGGGCACAGATATCGACAATTCCGGTTCATCAATCACGACAAAATATCGTTCATAGTCACTCAAAAAAATGTGAGAAAATAATGAGATGATCTGTTTTTCTCCCGAGGACAATCCTGGCAACGGAACTTCAGAAACTTCATTTTTTTCTCTATTTTTTCTGGTGACTATAAGTTTGAATTCAGTCGGATTAAATTCCAGTTCTTTATTGCTGAGATACTGGTTGACCAAATTGACTAACTTTCGGATCGAACTTTCCTTTTCCTGTTGACGCTTGTGAATTTCAACCAAACGAGTTAAAAAATAAGCGGGTACACGTTGGTCTTCAGATAGGTTTTCATGAGATTTAACATCTTCAAGTAAATTTCTCAGTTTATAGCGGTCGTCTTCCGAAAGGATATTTCCAATTCGAGGTAGCATCAAATCTATAGTTTGAGAAAATTCCTCAGTAGCCAGTTGAGAAGCATCAACATTTTTGTAGTTGTTGCGTATAATATCACCCAAATAAGATCCTGTAAGTCGATTGAGTTCATTGCGGAAATTTTGGTCTAAGTCTGACAAAGTTGAGTCAAATGATCGAATTACATCTTCCATCCCAAATTCGACAAGTTCAATGTATGCAGCCTGATGCTTCTTACGATAACGGCTCCTTTTAGAGAAAGATAAGAAATCATCAAAGTCTCGATCAGGGAAAACATCTCTCAGTTCTTTTTCAATTCTACGATAGGTTGGCAAAAATAAAATTTGTTCTCGGTCACTGGATTGTACCGTTTCAGCAAGACTCTCTGCAACTTTTGTTGTTTCATTCTCCTCCAAAGAACTAAATCTCGGATTGAGTTCAGCCAAATCTCGTAAAGCTGCAAAGTGTATTTGAGGGAAGTTGCTTTTAATTGCTCTCAAATCTTCAGTCCCTTGCGATGATGACCAATATTCTGAAGAATTTTCAGCCAGGTCATCCAGAAGAGTGTTGAAGTCGTTTTCGGTTAGCTTGCGGTTAAAATAATCGAGAATAACAATTTTTTTACGCCCAATATCTCTCTGGGAACTCGGTAGACTGGCTCTTTTTAGCGGATATTCATCGTCACCAATCGTAATGATACAGGACTCGAAAGGAAGCTCTTTCAGACGCTCCCACTGAGCGGTTAACGTATAATATATCAAGTTGATCAGTGTACTTTTGCCCGATCCGTTTTCACCGACCAGGATCAAAGTATTATCTTGAATGGGTACATCCAAATCGTAGGCATCAAAGAGACGCTTTACTTGGACTCGCTTGAGATCGATAGACATTTTGTTTTCCTGGGGTGTTGGTGAACAACTCAAACTCAACCGTTATCCCAAAATCATTATATCATCAGATCATACTTTCGGCTCGACCGAGGAACACAACGAGAAAATATATTGTCAACGATCGCACCCAATAAATTCATCAATCAATTTCGCCGTTATTTCCGGTTTTTCTAAGTGGGGTGCGTGACCGCAATTGGCGATCCATTCCAACCGCGAACCCGCAATATCCCGTTTAAACGCGATCGCATCTTCCGTCCCCAACGTCTCATCCCTATCGCCCCATAAAATTAAGGTCGGTTTGTCAATTTGGGAAATGCGATCGCGCAAATTAAAATAACCGCCGCTGCGGGTAAACGAGGCGATCGCTTCTTTCCATCCCGGCATATCCATGTGAACGCAGACGCACCGCATCGCCTCGATATCGCGAGAATTAATGCCAAAAAACGAGCCGAAATTCAACCCCGTCAGTTTCCGCTGTCGCCAGAATTCGACCGCCACATCGTCGAAGGGGTAAACCAAAAATTGCCCCAATTCAAACCCGCCGTTATAACCCACGCTGTCGATTAATATCAATTTCTGTACCGCTTCGGGATGGGTGAGGGTAAAGTCGATCGCCGCCGCCCCTCCCATCGACGCGCCCACCAAAATCATCGGTTTTTTAATTAACGTTTTCCAACAATGATAGAGGTGGGTTTTTAAGGCCTGCGGAGAGTAGGATAAATTGGGGATGCGATCGCTGAATCCGAATCCGATCAAATCCAATAGCCAAATATCGGATAATTTTAAATGGGGGACGAGGCGGGAAAATTCCAAAAAAGAACTGTCGAAACCGTGTAAGAAAACGGTGGGAACCGCACCGCGATCGCGGCGGACGTGAGCCGTTTGAATGGGTCGGGACGATAAAGGTGTGGCGATGGGGATGCGCCGAATATCTCGGGCGATCGCCACCATTTCGGGTTCCCGGAGTTGGCGGATCGAAGAGGGAAGGAACGGAGGAAAACTGATTTTATCAATTGTCATATAAAAGCGATTATTTTGATGAAGTCTACTCCCAATCATCGACCGATGATTGGTGCTATGAGAAAAGGGAATTGATTCCCAAGCGGTGCGGAAATCCAACCGGATTGCATATCAATTATGGCTCCTCCCGAATTACAGCAATTTTCAAGTCAATGAGGTATACTTTCCAATTCAAAGTCCCCCTTTTCAAGGGGGATTTAGGGGGATCGTGCGGTTCTCATTCGAGCAAAAACCGCTGTAAGGGATTAACTCGATTTCAAAAACCGCCCAATCCGCCGCCAATTTCCGATAACGTCGCCTCCATCAGCGGCTGCGTTTGCCCCGAAACGGTGAATACTAGCGCTTCCCGATACACCCGCCCCGCCGGACGATCGCTCAAATTTGCCGCCCCCGCCGATACCGTTACCGCCGCGTGGGCGCACCGCACCGCCAAAGCGATCGCCCGCGCCCGCAATTTCACCTGTTCGGAAAAGCCGTATTTTTCATCTCCAATGATTGCGTCTAAAATTGCCGCCCGACAGTTTCTCAATTCTTCGCCCAGAGACTCCGCCGCCTCCCGAATAAACGGAAATCCCCGCTTTTCAAAGGCCGTTTCCACGATATCCAGCCCCGCCCGGGCGCACCCGAGCGCGAAAAAACTCGCCTGCAATACCTTTTTTTTGTCATTCTCTTCGATCCACCCCACGGGTTGCACCGACACCACGCGATCGCCCGATAAAAACCAATCCTTCAGCGTCACCGCCACCGTATTTGTAGACGTCATCGCGCACAGGGACATCGGGGCACCGATTGCGATCGCGCCCCCGTTCTCTTCAGTTTCGCGAAACGGAACCACCCCGAACACCGCCCGCCCGTCCGGCAACGTCGCCGCCGCGATAAACGCTTCAAAAATCCCCCATCCCGTCACCCAGGGAACCGTCCCGTCGAGCCGGTAGCCGCCCTCCACCGGAACCGCCCGCACCATCGGCTTTCCCGGGCGTCGCAGTTGGGAAAAACCGATCCCGACACCGATTTTTCCGTGACCCATGGCGGGCAAATATTGCCGTTGCAAAGCGGAATTGGAACTGACAGACAGCATCCCCGCCGCGCTTTGATGTTGGGTTTGCAAAAACGCCAGCGCCCCCGAATGGCGGGCGATGCATTCCTGATATCCGGCGAAAACGTCCGCCGTCACCTCCGGCCCGCCCAATTTCCGGGGAACCCGCAGCGTCAGCATCCCCAATTCTCCCAACCCCCGCCAAGCTTGACGCAAGGCTTCCGGATCGCGATCGATGTCCTGGGCGAGGGGGGCGACGGACGTTTGTAGGTAAGTTTCGGCGATCTCCAGCAGGTCTGACACGGCCAATATTAGGGTTGACGACACTTTATTATTGTGACACCCTCTCCCGATCGACCTCGGAAAACGGATCGATGCGATATAAAAGATAAGGAGTTAACCGATCGCCCCACTTCTCCTTTATTCTGGGAAAGAGCCAGATCATCCAGGGCCCCCCAGCTCGAGAGTCGGCTCCATCCCCCGGTCACGATACAGCTTGAAACGATGTCCAACCCATCCGAACCCCCCTCTTTACCATCGGCCTCATCCGTCCAGCGAGTCGCGATCGCACTGCGTCGGGCCGGGTGGATCTGTTTTTGGGTGCAACTCGTCCTGGCGGTGATTTCCGGCATTATCCTGTTCTTTGCTGCCATCGCCAGCCAAGCGTCGCGTACCCCCGTGGCGACTTCCGGCAGCGGGGGCGGGTTGTTCTTTGCGGTGCTTGGGTTGCTGGTGTTGGGGTTCAGCACCTATCGCGCCTACGGTTACACCCGTTTATCTCAAAAGCTGCGATCGCCAGGACCCGCACGCCCCTCCCGGGCCGATACGATCAAGCAAATTCGCATCACCTTAATTAGCAATTTGGTGGGGATGACCCTGACGTTGGTGGCGGCGGAGGCGATCGGCGGGATCTTGCTGGCCAAAGCCGTTTCCCAGCCTTCCTCCCAGGCGGTTTTCGGGGCTGGGGCGTTGCGGGACTTCATCCAACCCATCGACCTGTTCGTTGTCCTCGCCAGCAATCATACCATCGTCGCCCACTTTGCCGGGTTGGTCGCCTCGATTTGGCTGATCGACCAAATTTACAAGCAATAGAAAAGGGGGATAAAAGATCCCCCCGATTAGCCATTAACCTGAGAAAGCTTTGACGACAGCGATTCTCTTCCCCGCCGCGTCTAAATTTCTTCCATGTCGATATAGAGAATTTCTCCGTCTTCGACGACTTCGGAGATGTGGGTGACGCGGTATTGCGTGCCTTTGGGGACGAGAATTTCGCTTTCGGCATACAGGGCCGAGAATTCTTGGATGGAGATGCCGGAGCGATTATTTTTGATCCGCATCATGACGGGGTGGCGGGAGGATGCGTAATCTTCGGCGACGAATTCATCGGAGGTGAAGCTAGTCATGGAGTCGATCGCATAACCGCCATTTTCTTGTAGGTTTTTCAGGAAAGCTTGCAGTTTTTCGAGCTTGCAGAAGGGGATGCCCCGGTAAAGCATTCCCCGATAATGGGGCATTCTTTTAATAAAATTATTGACGACTTCGACATCGCGATCGCTGCCGCCTTCCCGCTCGATCTTTTTGATTTTAATAAAACCGGACATGGTAAATTTGGAGATCGTGTTGAGGGCGACTTCCGCTTCGGATTCCGTCATCCCCGTCAGGGTTTCGACTTTATTTAAAAGGGTTTTATCGATGGCGGTCAGGACGTGGCTCATTGTATTTTCCTCCTCATTCTTGTCTGTGAAATCTGTGGGTTGGTGAATTTTTGGACAAAAAACCTCTCCGTCTTACCGTTTGGGGGTAAGTGCGTCGGTTCAAAAGCGGACAAATGTGAATCGAGAGCCGTTCAGTCTATTTAAAAATTTGAGAAATCAAAAATTGATAATTGATGTTTTAAACAGTTCTGCAGCCGGAAATTAAGGTGGGGAGTTTGTGAAGATTCGATGACATTTGGGCGGGTCATGGAATCCCGATCCTAAGAATTTCGTTGACCTCGGGGACTACCCCCGCCCGGTCTGATGAAACTTCGGTGCGATCGAAAGTTGGAAGCAACGGTGATGGCGTGGTGGTTGCGCGTCATCAGGGTCGGAGTTTGTGCTTGAGTATACATTTTTGCGGTACTCCCGTAACTCACTGATGGAATGTAGACTGACAACTTTGCTCTCTGTTTTTAATATACACCCTATTCTGTATTGGATGTTACCAAACCCGTTTTTTTTACAAAAAGTTACATTGGCGCGGAGCGACAGTCCGACGCCCCGAAATTTTGCCGAAAAAAGATAGAATTACGGGATTTTTGTCAAGTTAAATCGTGTAAATTTTCGTTGCAAAATCGGGGGTTCGATCGCCGCCGCCACGTCAAAATCGCCGGTCAATCCACTCCGGATCGTTGCGATTTCCGAAAACATTTGTGAGGGCGGGAGCCAAGAGAAAAGAGAAGCGAAGAAAGAAAAACGTTTCACTCCTCACTCCTCGAATTTTCATTCCCTTCCGGCGGATCGGTTCCCCGCCCCGCCCCGATCGCTACGGTCGAGACACCGAGAATTCGGCAAAATCCACGTAAACATCTTCCGGAGTCGCCCAGGACAGATCCCCACCCCCGAAAAAGGTCGAGAAAAAGATCCCCTCAATTTTCAACTCGTCGGTGGTGCGAAACATCACATCATCGCGATTGATCACTTGGGCTCCGTCCACCCAGAGGCGAATCCGGCCATTTTCTTGACCCGGTTCGTTCAAAACCACCTCCTGCTCGATGTGATACCAGCGCCCCGGCACGAACCGCCAGGCGCCGCGATCGATGGACGTGCCGTATTTGTCGCTGGTGGGTAGGTAGGCGTAAACCTCCCCATCGCCATCCCGACGCCACATCAACCGGGTCGAAAATCCGTTCGTCCCGTCCGGGATATTGCCCCCGCTAATTTCGTCGCCGCCGAACAATCCCGGCAACTTCCCACCCTTGACAAAATCAAAATTCTCGGAAAACCGCAGGTAATAGCTCAACCGCATGGCGTCCGCCGGCGGCATCCCCAAATCCGCCAAAAACTGGCCTCCGCCGACGGGGACTCCTTCTTTTCGGGCCACGCTGGGAGTCACCGAATTTTTCGGGTAGACCACTCTCAGGACGCGATCGAATCGGCCGCTGGGGTCGTCGATGACCTCCAGATTCTCCCACCCCCACGATCGCGAACTTCTGACCTCCCATTTCTCCTGCCAGTCCGAGTCCTCAAACCCGTCGGACCAGGACTGTGGGGCTTCCGTCTGGGCCGCTTCCACCGTCTCTCCTGTCGGGGACACCGAGGAATCGACCGGTTCGCTACAACTCCCCATCAACCCCAACAGGGTCGAACCTAAAATCAGCCGACTCAAAGCGATCGCCCATCGAGTTGTATTGCATTTCATGTAGTCTCCTTGAGATTTGACAAAAGCGGGGGTCCAAAGCCCGACAATGAATTGATAATTGACAACTCTCAATTATCAATTATCAATTCTCAATTTTTCCTTACACCCCAATTTTCACCGGTTCCGGTTTTAACAGGTCGGTGAGCATTTGAGCCGGGGGCTCCTGGTGGGGCCAGGCGAAGGCGTGGCGGAACGCGGCCCGCTGGCAGGCTTGCAGTTGTCGGAAGTCGATCACGTCCTGGGTGAGCAGGTTTTCGTACTCGAAGGGCAACCGGACGTTGTGGAGTCCGGCGTTGTCGGTGCAGATGGCGATATCCACCCCGGCTTCAAAACAGCGGTCGAACACCGCTTTGAGTTGGTGGATGCTCTCCAGAGTCCCCGTTTTCAAATAGGTGGTGGGGCACACTTCCAAACACTGGTTGTTGCGGGCGAGTTCTTTCAGGTATTCCGGATGTCGGAGCGGGATCTGGATGCCGTGGCCGATCCGCATCAGGTGGGGGAGCAGTTCGGGATAGCACCCTTCCGGGGTTTCGTAGAGGTGTCCGGTGGTGTTCAGACCCCGCGATCGCGCGTATTCGTACAATTTCACAAATTCGTCCAGGCGATCGCGGTAGTGGGCATCTCCCCCGGCCAAGTCCACCGCGCACACCCACTCCGGCATCTGGGCCGCCAGATCCACGATCGCCCGGTTCACCTCGTAGGGAAGGCGCGAGTGCATACACAGAATTTGGCTGGTAACGATGGGTGTGTCCCCGGTGCGGCTGGCTTGGCCGACAATTTTGACGATATCCGCCATGCAGTCGATGCGATCGGACTGGCTCAGGTGTTCCGGGGTTCGCAGGTACGGGGTGTAACGCAACTCCAGATAGGCCAAATTTTCAAACGTGTAGGCTCCCCGCATCAGCCGGTAGATGAAATAGGGCAGGGTCTGTTCCGTCTGCACGTGCTCCACCATCGTGTGCAGTTCTAGGTACTCATCTAGGGTGTTGCGCGGCTTGGTGTAAAACTCCTCGAATTGGCAATACTCCGGAAATTGTCCGGCTAAATTGCGATCGTGGCGTTGGAAGTAGCGCCACAGGATGCGGGGGACGACGGAACCTCCCAGATGGCGGTGTAGCTCGGCGTGTAAAGGCATAGGAATATTCTCTTGAACGCTAATAAATAGTTGGGCGGTGTCGGCGGAAACCGACCGAAAACGCAATTCAGATCGCGATTCGATCTCGGCTGCTGAATTCTTTCAAGTGTAACAAAACTTAACGCTTTCCGGGGTTGACATTGTTGGGGTTTGCGGTATGGGGGCGGAGGGAGTGGAGAAGCCTCCCCCGCCCCCGAGCCCCGCCCCAATTTGTCGCGATCGATTTGACATTCAATCAATGGACATTGGATAATAGGAGTTTGTGTAAACCGTAGCTTGGCGTAAGAGTCCCTTGGCTAACGTAATCGTAATAGGAGCCCAGTGGGGCGACGAAGGAAAAGGAAAAGTTACCGATCTCCTCAGCAAATCGGCCGATGTTGTCGTTCGCTACCAAGGGGGGGTGAATGCGGGTCATACCGTCGTGGTCAATGGCCAGACCTTTAAATTGCATTTGATTCCCTCCGGGATCTTGTATCCGGATACCGAGTGCATCATCGGTTCCGGGACGGTGATTGACCCGAAGGTGCTGATCGGAGAATTAGACCAATTGGCGGATCTCGGCATTTCCACGGAAAAACTGATGATCGCCCAAACTGCCCACGTGACGATGCCCTACCACCGCCTGATCGACCAGGCGTCGGAGGAACGTCGGGGGACTCGCAAAATCGGGACGACGGGTCGGGGCATCGGGCCGACCTACGCGGACAAGTCGGAGCGCACGGGCATTCGGATCATCGACTTGATGGACTCGGAGAGCCTGCGATCGCAGCTCGAATGGACGATCAATTATAAAAATGTCCTCCTCGAAAAACTGTACAACCTCCCGCCCCTCGACGCGGAGGCGGTGATCGAGGAATATCTCGAATATGCCGAACGCCTGCGTCCCCACGTTGTCGATGCCTCCCTCAAGATCGACGATGCGGTACGGAAACGGCACAATATTTTATTTGAAGGGGCCCAGGGGACGCTCTTAGATTTAGATCACGGGACTTATCCCTACGTCACCTCTTCCAACCCCGTGGCGGGGGGGGCCTGCGTGGGGGCGGGTGTGGGTCCGACGATGATCGATCGCGTCATCGGCGTGGCGAAAGCCTACACCACCCGGGTGGGCGAAGGGCCGTTTCCCACGGAAATGGTGGAAGGGATCGGACAGGTGTTGCGCGATCGCGGGGCGGAATTCGGCACCACCACCGGACGGGAGCGACGCTGCGGCTGGTTCGACGCCGTGATCGGCCGCTACGCGGTGCGGATCAACGGTCTGGACTGCCTCGCCATCACCAAACTCGACGTATTGGACGAATTGGAAGAAATCAAAGTCTGCGTCGCCTACAATGTGGACGGCGATCGCTGCGAACACTTCCCGAGCGACGGCAACAAATTTGCCCGCTGCGAGCCGATTTACGAAACCTTGCCCGGTTGGAAACGCTCTACCGCCGAATGTCGGAGTTTGGACGACCTGCCGAAACAGGCCCTCGACTACCTGAAATTTTTGGCGGAATTGATGGAGGTTCCCATCGCGATCGTCTCCCTCGGCGCGAGCCGCGACCAGACCATCATCGTCGAAGATCCCATCCACGGCCCCAAACGGGCGCTGTTGGACGCCGACGGCCAGCCCGTGGACACCAAAGCTTAACTTTCCTCGATTTTCGAGGGGTTGGAGCGAATTTAAATGGGGTTTGAGAAGGGTGCGTGCGCTCCCTAAAACCCCCAGTTTTTCGGGGATATGATAAAATTTCACCGAACGGCGATCGCCCGCCTTTTACAAGTCAAAAGTCAAAAGTCAAAAGTCAAAAGTTAAAAGTCAGACTTTTTGAGAGAGAGATAGAGGGAAACTTTTGCCTCATTCCTCACTCCTCACTCCTCAAAAGTGGGGGCTTTTGACCCGATTTTTGAAACCACAAATGGCGGCGGGATGACTGAAAAAAATGTAGTGAATTGACAGGGAAACTCTGATGGAAATTAAAGTCGAATGTAAACAGCGCCCGGAAGGGTCGAAACCGAGAGCATTGCGCCGGGAAGGCCTGATTCCCGCCGTCCTGTACGGCCACAAGGGTGCGGAGTCGGAAGAACTCACCATCGATGCCAAGGCGGCGGAAAATCTGCTCAAAAAAGGGGCCGTCAACCACACCCTGATTCAACTCGACATCCCCGACCTGTCCTGGAGCGGGAAAGCCCTGCTGCGGGAAATTCAAACTCACCCCTGGAAAGGATTTCCCTACCACCTGAGTTTCTTCTCCGTGGCGACTCAGGACAGCGTGGAAGTGACCATTCCCCTCAACTTTGTCGGCGAACCGGCCGGCGTCAAAAATGAAGGCGGAATGCTCGACGGGGTGATCACCGAAATTCAGGTCAACTGCAAGCCGGGAAATATTCCGGAGAGTATCGACGTGGACGTTTCGGCTATGAACGTCGGAGATGCACTCCACATCCGCGACTTGCAACTTCCCGAAGGCGTAGAAGCGATCGCGGAACCCCAGCAACTGGTCGCCTCGATCCTGCTTCCGAGAGGCGCCGCGGCGGAAGGAGAAACGACCGGAGAAAGCGAACCGATGGTCAAAATGACGGGCGAAGTTTAAGTGAACTGGGGGGAAAGAAACAGCTTCTTCCCCCTCCCCCCATCGCCCCCTAACCGCCGACCACCGATTCCAGGCGATCGCGGTAGGATTCAGATAACCGGGGGCCGCGCACTTGCACCACCTCGGAGCCGAGGTAATTGCCCCAGCGGGCCGCTTTCTCGGCACTCAAACCGTTGGTGAGTCCGTACAGCACGCCCCCGGCGAAGGCATCCCCCGCCCCCACCGTATCGATGGGTTTCACCGGAAAACCGGGGACGGGGGTGATGGTTTTATTTTCCACCAGAATGCACCCTTCCCCGCTGTTGGTGACGAACACCCGGGGCGCCAACTCCGCCATCTGGCGGGCGCAAGCTTCCAGATCGGTTTCGCCGCACAACCGCCGAACTTCGTCCGCGTTGCAGAAAATCACGTCGGCGTATTCTGCCGACAGGCGCTTCAACTCCGCCCCGTGCCGGTCCACCAAGAACAGATCCGAAAAGGTGAGCGCCACTTTCACCCCGTTCGCCTTGGCGTATTCGAGGATCTCCAGACAGGCTTCCTTGGCGTCGGGGGAGTCCCACAGATAGCCTTCGATGTAGACGTATTTGCAGCTTTTCAGTTGCTCGAAATCGATGTCCGTTTTGGATAATGCGATCGCAACCCCCAAGTTGGTGCACATCGTCCGTTCCGCGTCCGGGGTGGTAAGCACCAGACAGGTTCCCGTCGGTCCGGAGTCCGTCGCCGCGGCTTCGACTCCAAATTCAACCCCGGCGGCGATCATATCTTGGTGGTAAAACTCGCCGTTGGTGTCCGCGCCGACTTTCCCCGCAAAATAGCCGCTGCCGCCACTTTGCGCGATCGCGATCATGGTGTTGGCCGCCGACCCCCCGCAGCGCAATTTCAGCGCCGAATTTTCCAACTCTTGCAGGAGGATGCCCTGTTTGTGGGCGTCCATCAAGGTCATGCCGCCCCGGGCGAGTTCGTGGGTGATCAAGAAATCATCTTCTACAAATGCCAAAATATCGAGTAGGGCGTTCCCCACGCCGAATACATCTAAAGATTTTACGTCCTGTTTGCTCTGAGCCATTTGGATTTATCTGCGCGATCTGTCATTCAACACCCCATGATATCAGAGTGGGGAGATGCCGGAAATTGCCCATAAGTTTTTGGGAGACTTGAATGGCAAGCCCGTTGGCATCGGAGTCGGTTCGTTCCCACCCTTCCCATCCATTGCCATTCACTCCATTTTGGTCTATCGTCCGGGTGAAGACAATTCTAGCTGCTGCAATGAATTATTCTGACGCTCTTGCTTCACTGAAGAAGAAATACCCAAATTTGGCTGTTATTGAAGTCTGGGCTAACGTCCTTTATTTGCGGATGAGTCAGGGACGGTGTGTTTTTCATTCCAAAAAGGGGATGGTTTTTTCCAATTTGGAAGTGGGTACTTGGGTGTTGGCGGCTGAGAATGAGCGGGAAGCAAAACAGTTATATAAGAAAATTGCAATTCAGTTGCATCCTGACAAGAAGTCCGGATGCAAAGACAAGTTTATTCAACTAAAAAAATGTTACGAAAATTATGAAACAATTAGAGCTAGACTTGGGGCTGAATACTCAGAGCGATCGGAATACTTGTACTACAAGGAACAAGACGAAGAATGGTTTAGGGAAACTTACGGCAGTTACGAAGAGTACGTCAAAAGGCGTCGGGAACAAGACGAGTACGCCCGCCAACAAGTCGAAGAACTCGGCGTACCATTTTGATGAAACTAGCCGGAAAACTTTGGCGATAAGACCTCGATTTGAAAAGGATTACCAAATAGTAAAAATTTGACGAAACCATGGGAGTTGAAGTTCAAAAGGTTCAAATACAAGCCTCGGGTTTTAGTGAGAAATTATGCACAATTAATGGAGTTTTTGGACAAGAATTTAGAACCCACCGAAATTGGTGCTTTTGAGTTGGGCAGGATGAGGCGAGATGTTCCTTTGCTGTATGAGGGACATTCCGCGCTGCATGAAGGGCAAGATGGGTGAATAGCTGAAATTTTCTCCATGCAACTCTATATGCGTTCCCCCCCTGTTACTGACTGATTTAACCGAGATGTGAAGAGTCGGGGAACGCACCCGACAAAACTACAACTTTACTGCAACTCCTTCGTCCCCTCCAAAACCGGATTCAGGTCGAACCAACTGCCATTTTCGTCGCAATATTCAAACACAAATAAACTCCGCAATAACGTCTGATATTCCTCTTCGCCGCGGACGGATTTTGCCGTCGCCACCTGTTGCAAAAGTTGCCACTCGTCGGCGGTGATGGCTTTCCCCAACTCGTTGCGTCGTTCGCTGAGGACGCGATCGATGAGAGAGCCGCTGAAGGGCGGATCGTCTTTTTGCAGGCAATTAAATAATAAAATCAGCAGGTTGCGGACGTGGCCGCCGCTCATTTTGCAGAGGCGATTAAGGGTTTCGGGACTGTCGAATAATTCGGGGATGCGGGCGAGGCGTTCTTTTTCTTCTAACTCGGGAAAAGCCCGCGCCAAAACCATCTGTCTGAGCCGATAAATGCCAGCTTCGCAGTCGCCGCCCTCCCGTTCTTTCACCCGCACCATCGGCAACAATTTGGCGTGGGAACCGAAGCGGTTACTGATGGCTTCTTTATCGTTGGAAAAGGTCAGGATCAGGGGGATGGTGTAGACGACGTGGCAGCGCAATTTGTTGAGTTGTTCGCCGCGCTCGACAAATATATATTCGGGTTGGGTGCGATCGCCAAATTTGGGTTTGTTGTCGATGCGATCGAGGTTGTCTACGATCACCACCAAGCCGGATTGACCCTTTTCTTTCAGTTGTTGTTGGGCTGGTGCGATCACTTCTTGATTGATGGCTTCGATGATATTATTGACTCGCGGTTCCAGGTGTTGGCGCAGCAGGGCGCGGACGTCCTTGGAGTCTTTGGCTTTGGCGGTAATTTCCCCGATGCCGAAGGCGAGGGAAAAGCTTTCCGAGTCCGTGCGGACGCCGACGTCTCCCACGAAGGGAATGTTGCCTCTCAAAGCGGTGATGTCGGCATTGAGGAGGTTTGCCGCACCCTGGAGGAGACTTTGAAAGCGCTTGGGTTGCAGGGAAATGCCGCTGGCTTCGAGACTCTGGGACACTTGGCGGGCGATCGCCAGTAAAATATCGCTGATATCCACATCCGCCATATCCAGATCTTGGGAAGACTCGAAATAGACGACGTGAAATTTTTCCGCCTCCAATTCCGTCTTCAACCGGGACAGTTCGGTGGATTTGCCGCAGCCGATGTGTCCGGTAAAAAGCTGGCAGGTGGGTTCTGCGAGGGAAAAGGCGATCGTCCGCTTCAGTTCCCGAATCACATTGGAACCCCGCACCGGCGCAAAATCAATGTAGTATTGCCGATCTTCCGGGTTCGCCATGTTGAGGGTGTAGCGGGGATTGCAGGCCCGAAAAAACTGTCCGAGATTGAGGGACATCCGAATATTCTCCCGACAACTGTTTGATTCTCTTTCCCATTCTCCCCTTCCGGCACCCGTTCTGGACGGGGGAAAATTTCAGGCTGACGGACGGCAACCGTCAAAATCGTCAGGTATGGGGCGGCGCGTGGGGAATAGGGAATAGGGAATAGGGAATAGGGAATAGGGAATAGGTGAAGTGAAATCACGTAAAACTCCTGGGAGGGTTGGAAGCTCCGTGATTGATCGCGGAGAGGAAAACCGACTCAAGCGGCTTTAGC
>NZ_JAJENU010000200.1:0-13243 GCF_035615495.1 Lyngbya sp. CCY1209
TTTATTCCCAAGCGGGACTGACGAATATCAATTTTATTTCATTCGAGAGATGCCCGAAATTGACTCCCAATCCTCTTAAGAGGATTTTCGCTATGAGCTTGGGAATTTATTCCCAAGCGGGACTGTTATCATTTGACCAGCTTATCTGGAACGATCGCCAAGATTTTGAGCGATCGCACATCCCACAGGAAATTCATTCCCAAGCGAGATATTCAACCGGACATCATTTCACGGGCGATCGCGCACCAAAACCGCCCGGGCCGGAGCCCCCTCCGAACCGATAATTTTCAACGGCAAACACACCAACTCATACTCCCCCGGTTCCACCGTCGCCAAATTCAGGCCCTCCACAATAATCACCCCCGCCTTGACATACCCGACCATTTTAAATCAAAATTTGCCATTTGAAAACCAGATTTTTGGGGGCAGATTTCCCGCCCCCCACTCCCATTATGAGAGTTTATCTCCCGGAATAATCGTCGCCCGGAAAACATAGTTTTGATTGCGACGGTAACGCGGATCTTGCTTCACCAGTTGCATAAACTTGCGATGATCCGACATTTTAGGAGTGACAATACACCCCGCGCTGGTCAGGCCGATATCATAGATACTGGCATCCCAGCCGCCGTGAATGTTGATCCCAAAATAGCCCGTATCCGAGGGATCTCCGGTGCGAATTCCGTCCTGATTCCCATCCCGTCGCACGGTGACAGTGCCACCCCTTTGAACCAGTGCTTCGTGTTCGGAAGCAGTTCCGGCTTTGTGAGTGCCAACTTTCCAAGCTTGGTACTGTCCGAATTCGATGCGGGCGGCTCCCCTTGGGTTGACGGGATATTGAGTGTAATAATAGCCCGGTTCCGTGGTCGCCCGATCGCAATAAATGAGTTTGGGAAGTCCGGACTCAAACACCAAAATGCTCAAAACATCATTAAATTGATTCGCCGCATCTCGGTTGGGAGAACCGTCCGGATCGACCCCTTCGATCGCCACAATATTACCATACCCCGGTTCGCGATCGAGGGTGTAGTTTTGGCGTTGCATATACTCCACAATCTGATCGGCGAAGGAGCGCTCGTCGGGCTGGTAGGGCCGCAAATATTTGCTCGACAGCCACCCTTCAAGCCACTCATTTTTGACTTGAACTCGGACGCGATACCAACTTCCATCGGCATTTTCACCCAGTTTTTTAACCAGGGTTCCCCGCCGCAGTTGGGCGATCGCCTCGTTGTCCGTGTCGGGTTTCGGCCGCAAATTCAGCCAGTACACATTGCTGACGATCCAATCTTCATGGTTTTCAGGAACCGAGGAGAAACTTTGACCCGCGATCGCCCCCTCAATACTGCGGGCAATTTTGGCAATTTTTTCGCCCCACTGCGGATCGTCGGCGTAGCGGACATTCATCCCATAATTTTTGTTGCCCAAACAGGGGCGGGTGTTAAAATATTTGCCCGTCGATCGCAGATAAAGTTCATCGATCCGCCCCATCACAAAGTCGATACATTCGGCATCATTGGGAAAGCCCCGGGAGGATTCATAAGGGCTGTTGGTGAAAGCAGACCATCCAAACAGGTTGTGTTTTTCCCGGCAAATTTTCGATGTTCCCCAGGCCGTTTCGTGAATGGCGTGGGCGAGAATATAGGTGGCGTTTATGCCGTATTTCTTGGATGCGTCAATAATATGTTTTCCCAATCCCAGCCGAAATTTTGCCGGTTTGGTTTTCAGGTAAGCATCGATGCGATCGCCCGTCAGATGGGAAGGGCGTTCTTTCAGGTTGCTGTCAATGCCGAAAGGCGACAGATTGACCCCATTTTGGGAGTTGAGGGACTGGCTCAAATCTCCCGACCCGATATAGACAAAAAACTCGATAGTTTTATTCCCAAATCCCGCCTCCAAACCGAGATTTTTACCGTTAATTTTTCCAGCCTGGGCGATGCGAACGTCCGCCCCCGAACTGCCCGGAATCACCAGGGCGATATGACCGGGCGAACCGGGTACGGAAGCGACCACAACTTTCCCCTGATCCGCCAAATTGGCGGCCGTGTCTCGGTCAATTTCTCGCCATTGACCCCCGCCACCTTCGTTAAAGAATCGATTCAAGTGGTCGGCACTGTAGGGTTTTGTCTTCTGTTCGTTTTTGTAGATGGGATGGGGTTGGGGATAGTAGTGGGCATCGGGGCCGTAGCGGGGAATTTGGATGCCAAGAACGTCGAGAACGTCCGCGACAAACCAATTACAAAAGGTTTCCGATTCTCCGTCCCCATTCAAATCCCGAGATCGGTAATACGACCGCTCCGGATTGACAGTTTCGATCGCCTCAAAAATGCGTCGGACATCCGCAGAAGACTCTAATTTTAGATCGTCCGGTTGGAGATACTTGCTCGACACCCACCCCTCCACCGTGCGCTCGTTGAGGGTGACTCGAACGCGATACCACGCCCCCTCATCCGCTTCGTCCAGTTTTTCAACGGGGGTATCCCGTTTCAGTTTGGTGATGGCTTGATGATCCGTATTCGGTTCCGGCCGCAAGTTGAGCCAGTAAACCTCCGCAATCCTAAATCGAACGGCTGGCATAATGCAAAACCTTTGTATTCAATCACTTCCCGATCGCATGGCGGTCGGCATTTACACTCAGGTTTTGCAGCGGGGCGATCGCGCCGACCGGATCAAAGGTTCAAAACGATACAAAATTCAACATTTTGCCCAGTCGGGTCAGGTCAAAATCACCGTCACCACGATCGCCGCCAAAGACAGAATGATCGCCGCCACGATAATTCCCGCGGCGATATTGCCGTTGCGAATCTCGTGTTGATAGTCGATCGGGTCGAGGAGGTCGAACAGGCGGAATCCGGCATAGAGGAGCACGACGGCCAAAAACGTCCAACCCACGGAGGCAACAACAGCTTGCACGATCGCCATGATGAATTTTGTTAACGATTAAAATCAACCCAGATTCTCAAAAGCTATCATGGAAGGGTGACAAGTGGGCGCCGTAGAGAATCAACTTATGCCCGGTACTGTAAAAAAATATCGCTCCAATCGCTTTGTGGAGTCCGCGCCGTCCTTCGGGTTTTGGATCGTCGGACTCCTGACCGTGGCGTTTATCGCCTCCCCATTCCTCTCAAAAACCTTAGTCTCCAAAGTGGTGAGCGTCGAGGAAGGAGAACCCGCCACCCTGTCCCCCATCCCAGTCCAGCGATCGCTCGTCGGAGCCCTGCGGGTGGACGTCAAGGCCAGAATCCCCACCAACCGATGGGTGACGTATGAAATTCAACTCCGCAACCGCGAGGGAGAAATCATCGCCTCGGCGGTCAAACCCGCCTGGAAAGAGTCCGGAACCTGGTACGAAGACGGCGAGTCCGGAACCTGGCAGGAAGAAGACCTCCAGGGCGGCTTGGACGTGCGTTTATCTCGCCGAGAACAAGATGAACTCACCGTCGCGATCGCCGTTTTGGAGTACACCGACACCTCCGGTCAAGATATCGATAAACCCGTCAATTTCTATGTCAAAGTGCAAAATGGCGCGATCGACACCCGCTTTTTCTTCGTCGGACTGGTGGGCACATTGAGCCTGACAGCGTTGAGTTATCTTTCCGTTCACCGCACCGGAAAAACCGTCCTTTCCAAGTCCATCAACGATAGCGACGTCACCGGACGGGCGATCGTCGGTGGCGAAAATAACCTCATCAAAATCATCATCGATGTCAGATCTGACGAAACCTCCCCCAGACAACTCACAGCCCACTTTAACATCAACGACGGTTACGGCCTGCAGGTTTATTCCGGGGCTCACGTTATGCCACTGCGCTATTCTAAAAATGATAAAGGCAGAGTCGAAAGCGCATCGGGAAAAGCGGTTTTGTACTTCGTTATCAAACCGCGAGGCTCCTACGGATTTTCCATCGAAATCATGCCGGATGGCCCCGTCGATCGCACGTTATTGATCGTCCAGGAAAATGCCAAAACCCTCGGCGAAACGGACGTGATCGAAATTTCCGCCAGTTAATTGATTTGAGGAAAAACTCATGTTACCCAAAGTTTTGATTTTCATGGCAACCGCGATCGCCGCCACCACCATCTGGGCCGGCTTCACCCAGCGATCGGCCCTGAGTTTGCGGCAGGAAAGGCAGTTATTGTACTGGCCGAGATACCGCACCTCCCTCTCCGGTCGCTACTACCGCGGCGACTGGCAAGCCAACCCCCAACGCTCCTCCTACGGCCTGTTTCGCGGCGGCGGCCCGAGTGCGGGGAAGTAGGGTGTAGGGTGTAGGGTGTAGGGTGTAGGGTGTAGGGAAAAAATAATGCCTCCTCTACTTCCTCCGCTTCCTCTGCTTCCTCCGCTTCCTCCGCCTCCTCCGCCCCCCTGCCCCAAATCAAACGCCCCCGAAATATCTTTGTCAGACACCCCGGGGGCAATGGTGAACCTCAGCTTCAGTCTTCTGACTCGGGTTCGGAATCGTCTAAATCGTCTAGGTCGTTACCCTCGTCGAAATGGGATGATTCCAACTGGGAATTGGGAACGTCAACCCCATGCTGGAGAGCGGCGACAAGTTGGCGTCTGACGGCTCTCGCCCACACGTCAAAATCGAAACTATCACTGGTCGGATTGTACTCGGTAAACGGTCCCCGAGGATTGGATTGAGTGGCATTCACAGCATTCGCCTCCTAATGAAAGTCTGCAGCGTTACAGAGGCGCGTTCCTTCGGGAGGGTACTCCCTACTTCCGTCTTTTGGCAAAACCCGACCAATTTAAAGTGAGCGGCACCAAAAGATGAACGATTGTTTGTGCTACCTTATATTATATCATCGGTTTTTCTGTGGGCATCCCCCTTCAAAAAGGCTTAAACCCCGACCCACAAAGCGACTGAGACGATTTTTCAACTTTTTTTTGCGATCGCCCCCGCCAAATTCATTCTTCCGACCTAGCCCGGTCGGGTGAAGTTGACCGCCATTGGCCCCAATTTCGCACCCTCCGGGGAAAAACCGTACCCGTTCGGCGGGTTTATACGGCATTTGAGGGATTGCGGGGGAAGTTTACATTTCGTTACGATAGATTCATAAAGCTTCAGGGAGGCAAATGCGCCCCCTGGCGAAGCATTCGGAGGAAGCCAGATATGAATGGCTCTATTCGCGTCGGGAATTTATTTGGAATTCCCTTTTACATTAATTCATCCTGGTTCATCATTTTGGGCCTGATGACCCTCAGCTACGGCGGCTCTCTGGCCGTCCAATTTCCCGAGTTGGGACTGGGACTGCCCTGGCTGTTGGGATTGGCGGCGGCATTGCTGCTGTTCGCTTCAGTTTTGGCCCACGAACTGGGACACAGTTTCGTTGCCATCCGGCAGGGAATCAACGTGAAATCGATCACGCTGTTCCTGTTCGGCGGGTTGGCGAGTCTCGACAAAGAAGCCAAAACCCCCGGCAACGCCTTCTGGATCGCGATCGCGGGTCCGGCGGTGAGTTTGGTCCTGTTCGGTTTATTTTCCGCGATCGCATCGAGTTCCATCGTCAGCGGTCCTCTGGGAGCGGTGGTCGGCCTGCTGGCCTACATCAACCTGGCCCTGGCACTGTTCAACCTGATTCCCGGTTTGCCCCTCGACGGCGGAAACGTACTCAAATCGCTGGTTTGGAAGATCACCGGCAACCAATATAAAGGTGTCGTCTTCGCGAGCCGCGTCGGTCAGGGATTTGGCTGGTTGGCAATTATTTACGGACTGCTTCCGGTGTTGATCTCGGGTAGCTTCCCCAACTTCTGGACGATTCTGGTCGGTTGGTTCCTGCTACAGAACGCCGGTGCATTGGCCCAGGACGCCCGATTGCGCGATCGCCTGTCCGAGTACACGGCAGAGGACGCCATCATCCCCGAAAGTCCCGTCATTTCCGAACACTTATCTCTGCGGGAATTAGCCAACGAGTACATCATCGGCAAACCCCAGACGCGGCGATTCTTCGTCACCGGTGAAGGCGGACAATTGATCGGAGAACTCCGAGTCGATGACATGAAGGGAGTCCCCACGTCTCAATGGTCGTCCGTGTCCGTGAAAGAACTGGTGAAACCCGTCGAATTTGAAACCACGGTGGATGCCGAGCGATCGCTGTTGGATGTGGTGATGTTGTTTGAAGAAAACAAGCTCGACGAACTCCCCGTCTTCCGCAACGGCACGCTGGTGGGATTGATTCAAAAAGCCTCAATCCGCAACTTATTGCAGCAAAAAATGCTCACCCGCCCCGCGTAAATCGGTCTCACAATTGAAGACCCGACAAGAGACGCAGATCCGCCCGATCTGCGCTTTTGTTTTGTATGGCAGGCAATAGGCAACAGGCAACAGGCAACAGGGGGGAAAGTCGTCAATTGTAGGGTGCGTTCCCACCCCATCCATTATCGGTCTAATCGGTCGGTGAGAATAGGGAACGCACCGACTCTCAGCAATACGGCGATCGCCCCAAAGCGCAACAACAGAGGGGTTTCGTTGTTGGGCTTGAGTCCCTCAATCCGGCGCCCCAAAGCGCAACAACGGACGGCAGGAGAACCGATTACAACAGCCAGGTGCTTTGTGAAAAATCCTCGTTGTTGAGGGGTTGAGTTTGGACGTGCTCGGGGCGCGGCACCAGATGGGGTTTGGGATAGTGGGGGTGAGACTCGGCCCGGAGATCTTCGTTTTCCTCCTGGAGTTGTTTGATTTCTTCGAGGAGGTGGGTGTTGGTTTCCGAGAGGTGTAAGGCCGTCGCCTGGGCTTCTTCGAGTTGTTGTTTTAGGTCGGATGCCTTAACCTGTTCTTTCAGGGTCGCGATCGCCCGCTCTTTTTCCGCCAACTCCGCTTTCAGGCCGTCAACCTCTTTTTGCAGACGGCGATCGCTTTGACTGGCGGATTTCAACTCGCATTTGAGCTCCTTAATTTCTACCTGCAATTCCGTCTCCCGCCGCCGGGACTCCTCCAAATCCGACTGCAACTCGGCGATCTGGGTTTCGAGCTCGGCGCGGCCCTTGAGTTGGCCCTGTAACTCGGCAACCTGGGTTTGCCAGTCGCTTTCCCGGGCCTGCACTTGTTCCAGGAGCGATCGCACTTCGGCCAGTTGCGACTCCAACTCCGCTTTGGTGACTCTGCCACGGGAGGAAGATGGGGTGGAAGTCCCGGCACTTGCATCGGCATCGGCAGCTTCCGGGACGGGATCGGTTCCCTTCTCCGCCTCCTGTTTGACCAGATCTGCCAGACTCTTCTTGGCCATCATCTCCTCCCGTTGGACGATTTGCTGGGTCGCTTGCTGGGGCTTGCGTTGGCGTTCCCCGAGATTCTCCTAGCATACCGCGATCGGGCCGGCAACTCACCCCATTTTCTGGACCCGGAAGAAATTTTCAAAAGGGGGTTGCATTTTGTCGGAGCCTCGTGCTACGATTGTAAATCGTTCGGACGCATAGCTCAGTTGGTTAGAGCACCACGTTGACATCGTGGGGGTCACTGGTTCGAGTCCAGTTGTGTCCATTTGGTATAACTCCTTATCCGGCAATGATTACAGCGCTTTATTCAAGGCTAACGGTCAGAGTCAACGACTCAAACAGCCACTAAATAAGGGGATACACCTAATGCGCCCTGCTGGAATCGAACCAGCCTGAAGGCGAATTATGAGTTCGCTGCCTCCCCAATCGGCCAAGGGCGCCCGAGAATTGGTTTTCTATGATAGCATAACTGAGCCGCGAACCTGCTGGCAACTCCCGCCACCGATCCCGAACAGATGAGCCGAGTCCGTGCTAAAACTAAAAACATCAAATTCTGGCGCGATCGCCGGATCGAACTCCGGGGGTCGCGATCGCACACAGTCCGGATCGATCATTCACACCGACTTTGACAGGAGCAGATGGGCTTGAATTCAACGGTAATTATGACGGTGGTTTTGCTCGTGATGATGTTCGGAGCGGGCATCTTCAGTTCGGCCTGGGGCTACCGACTCGGCCGGGACGCACTCAAGGAAATTACCCAACCGGACGTGCGGCCGAGCAACCTGACGGAAAAGGCGAATAATGCCCCCCGCCAAGAGGGCGTAAAGTTTCTGACGGAACAGGAAATTCTCGCCAGCGTCAAAAAACGCATGGAAGGCGGGGAAGAGGCGACGGCGGCATCCAAAAAGAGCGAACCGAAGCCCGAGGAGAAGGCTGAAACTGAGAACACATCCGAGGAAACTGCAGCCAATCCCGCCGCATTTCCCATCGTCAGCCGGGATGGGGGTATCACTTTGGAGATCACCTCCGTGACACGGAAAAGCAATTCCCTGCTGCTGAATGTAAATATCAAAAACGAGGGCGATCGCTCCATCCGTTTTCTCTACAGTTTCCTCAATGTTACCGATGATAAGGGGCGGGCGTTGAGTGCCAGCGTGGACGATCTGCCGGGGCAGTTGCCGCCGGGTAGCCAGACCTACACCGGAACCGTGACGATTCCCACGGCGTTGCTGGACAATGCCAAAGAATTGGGGATGAGTTTGACGGATTATCCCGATCAAAAATTGCAACTTCAGATGTCCGGAATTCCGGTTGTCGAGTAATTTTAGGAGGCGATGGAACGCTTGTTTTTTACCCTTTTTGGGGTCAATTGTGATCGATATTTGACAGTGCGAAGGACACGAAGGTTTTGGGTGACGCATCGGCGATGACATTGACTGCCCAGGATATGCTGCTGCGATTGTTGTCCGTGTTGTTGCTGATTGCAATTAACGCCTTTTTTGTCACCGCCGAATTTTCGATGGTGTCCGTGAGGCGATCGCGAATCAATCAGTTGGTGGACGAGGGAGATCTGCAAGCCCTGACGGTCCAACACTTGCAGCGGCGGATCGATTTGCTGCTGTCCACCACCCAGTTGGGGATCACGCTCTCGAGTCTGGCTTTGGGCTGGATCGGGGAGGCGACGATGGCGTTGGTGATCCGCCAACTTTTGGGCAATATTCCCTTCTCCGAAACCATCCAAAATGCGATCGCCCACTCCCTCGCCATCCCGATCACCACCTTTTTCCTGATCGCCTATTTGCAAATCATTTTGGGGGAATTGCTTCCCAAATCCCTCGCCCTTTTGTACCCCGAACAGATCGCCCGTCTGCTGGCGCCGCCGTCCCTGGCGATCGCCCGTTTTTTCAAGCCTTTCGTCTGGTGTCTGAACCAATCCACCCAGTGGCTTTTAAAACTCTGCGGCATCCACTACACCGGACAACCCTACACCCGCGTCACGCCGGAAGAGTTACAACTGATCATCACCACGTCCAGCGAATCCATGGGTTTGGAAGCGGAGGAGAGACAGTTATTAAATAATGTCTTTGAATTCGGGGATGTTTTGGCGGAAGAGATCATGATTCCTCGCACCAGCATCGTATCTTTATCGAATACGGCGACATTTCAAACCCTGTTAGAAGAAATGGCGGTTTCCAACCATTCCCGCTATCCGATCGCGGGGGAATCCCTGGACGATATTTTGGGGATCGTGGATTTTCGCGATCTGGCGAAACCGCTGGCGGAGGGGCGGCTGTCTCCCGAAACGCCGATCGCCGATTGGATTCGCCCCGCCCGATTTGTCTCGGAACAGATGGTGCTGAGTGAATTGTTGCCCCTGATGCAGCGATCGCAGCAGGAAATGATCATCGTCGTGGACGAGTTCGGCGGGACGGCGGGACTGGTGACGATCGCCGATCTGATCGGCGAAATTATCGGGGACGGTTTGGAACTGACGGAGACGGAAGAGGTGACGCTACAATTTATGGACGAGCAGACGTTTCTCGTCCAGGCTCAGTTGAGCGTGGAGGAGGTCAACGAACTGTTGGATCTCAACTTGCCCTTAAATGAAGAATATCAAACGTTGGGCGGTTTTATCACCTACCAACTGCAAAAAATTCCCGGCGTCGGGGAAGTGCTCCGCTACAACAACTTGGAATTTAAGGTGATGTCCGTCGCCGGACCGAAGGTGGAACAGATCCAAATTTCTCAGTTGGAAGCGGAAACCGTCGCCGAGTTGCAGGCGGAAATTGCCGAGGAAGTGGAAGCGGAAATTTTGACGGGGGGGGAAGGGGAGCGATCGGAGTCGGCGGAACTGGCGACGGATCAGATCGAAGAAATTACCCTGGAACCGGACGGGGAGAGTCCGGAGGAAGGGACGGATAAGGACTCCGAACAACAACTGTAAAAACCGCCACTCCGGATCTTTACATTACTTCATTAAAAAACGTGTCGTTTTCTCGGTTTGGCATCGAAATTAAAGGAACTCAAAAGATAACAAGAGTCCCTTTGAGTCAGCCAATTAGCCCGGTCAGCCGGACAGCCAATCCCCACAGAGCTGCCGAGATAAATTGATAAAACTTTATACTGTAAAGATCGGATGAAGGTTGTCAGATCGCCTTGGCATCAGTTTGGCAACCGTGTTATTACTGAGCTATAGAAAGTCCGGGTAAGAAATTACCGCATTTCTACGGATTCAAACGACATCTGGCAATCGGGATATTGCCAGAAACAGACTGTATTTGTAAAAATCGACTATTTTAAGGAGCCAACCATGAGCGTTAAAACGTCATCCATTCCGATCGAAATTGTCGCATCGCTGGCCGTGGGAACGATCGCGATCGCCGGGTTTGCAGAGTCCGCATCGGCGGCAACCTTGACCGGAACCATCGATCTGAAAACTGGCGATTATTGGGGAGATTTGTGGCAACGCAGCGATCTGGCCAGCTTCGTGCGTTCTCCTGTCAACCAATACTCGGACAGTTATTATGAGACAGTTTTCAAACTGAATTTAGATCCGGCTAACTCCCCTTTCAAAGCCGCTACTTTTGATATCGACTACGATGCCGATCCCTGGGGAATGAGTACCCACATCGGCGACTCGATCTCGAACAACGGTTATCGAGGTGATGCCAGCCATCAAAGCAATGATGCTGAAATGCACATCGGCGTACCGCAGTCTTCTTCTCCATCCCCAGCATCTGATGATATGTTGGTGTACGGCAACGATAACTTTAGCGGCACTTCACCTTTGATCCAAGCCTTCGATTTGGTGAAGGGAGGATCGACCCTTTCCTTGACGGTTTCTGACAACCAACTCCAATGGGATGACAACAGCGGAAACTCCGGAATGCTGAATTCACCTTATTTGTATGCTCTCGACGGCCAGAGCGATTCTCAGGGGCCGGTAAATTATGATATTTTCGCAGCATTTAATCGCTCGATTGGAACGATCGGGCGCCCCGGTTCCGGGGTGAGTCAGGTGACAATTACCCTGCAAGAATCTCCCGAGTCGGTTCCCGAACCGTCTACCCTCTTGGGGTTGTTGGGTGTCGGAGCTGTCGGTGTGAGTTCCCTGTTGAAATCCAAGAATCAAAAAGTGTGAGCGACTTCTTTCTCTGTTCTCCAAGTGAGAGAAGTACAATACAATCAAAACTCACTTTTATCCGGTGGGTTGAGTCCGGATTCAATCCGAAACCCAACCCACCCGATCGCTCAAAATCGCTCAAACGGGAACGGTCGTCGGTTCCACAAACGCCACCAATTTCAAATCATATTCTGCTTCAAAAACATCCTTTTTCAAATCCAAACTCCACAACTCCAACGCGCAGTCGTCCTCGCGATCGCACGGTTTGAGTTTGAGTCGGAACTCCCCCGCATCGCGATCGCACTCGCAATCGACGTCCGCCACTGCCCCGATCTGCCGCCGGTCTAGGGCCACCGCCAACCGCATCAGGGGATTGAGGCGATCGACCAAATGGCGATTTTTCTTCGACAAATTTTGATAATTTTCGTGCTTCTTTTTCGGGGCACTTTTGCGGTGGTAGCGGGCGAGATTGGCGATAATCTCGATTTCTGTGTCCGTGTACCCCAACAATTCCCCATGGCGGATCAAATAGTAAGAATGTTTGTGGTGCGCCGAGTGGCTGACATACAGCCCGCAATTGTGCAAAATCGCCGCCGCCCACAGCAATTCCCGCTCTTGAAAACCGTAGTCGTGCAGGATGCCTTTCGTTTGGTCGAATAGGCTCAAAGTAAACGCCGCCACCCGTTCGCTGTATTCCAAATTGACATCATATTTCTGGGCAACTTTGAGGACGCTGCGTTGCCGGATCGAACTGCCGTAGCGGAGGCGATCCTCGATCAAACCGTGGGTCAACATCCAGTCCACGATCACCCCTTCCCGCAAACTCCGCTCGCAAATCGTCAGGGATTCCATGTCCAATAACGTCATCGCTTCGAGCAAAATTAATGCCCCCGCCAGGATAATTTCGGCGCGGCGATCGTTGATTCCCGGAATGTCCAACCGCTCCGTATAGGACAACTTTCGCAGTTGGTTGACCACATCTTCCAAGTCGTTTCGGGTGAGTTCGTAACCCGCCAGGGGGTCGGGTTCAAAGCCCAACTTTTGGCGGGCGACGATACCCGCCAAGGTTTCGATCGTCCCCGAAGTTCCCACCAGGCGGGGGGTTTCTCCGGCTTCGAGGTGGGGTCGCAATTCGTCGATCGGACGCTCCAACATCCCCCGGATGTAGGCTTGCAAATAGAGAAATTCGGTGCGACTGATGGGGTCGCTTTTGACAAATTCCTGGGTGAGGCGGACTGCCCCCACTTTGGTACTGCTGAGGAACCGGGGTTCCCGGCCGTCTCCCAAAATCAATTCCGTCGAACCGCCGCCGATGTCGATGATGATGTGGGGTTCGTCGTGGAATTCCATCGCCGAGAGGACGCCCAGGTAAATTCTGCGGGCCTCTTCCGGGCCGGAAATGAGGCTGACTTCGAGATCCAACTCGTCGGACACCCGTTTGATAAAGTCCCGGCCGTTGGGCGCCTCCCGCACGGCGCTGGTGGCGACGGCGATGACTTGTTCGGCGTCGCAGGTTTTGGCGATTTCTTGAAAGCGTTGCAGGCAGGCGATCGCGCGATCGATGACCTCGGGTTTGAGGTTGCCCTTCGGCCCGCAATCTCCGAGCCGCACGGTGTCTTTTTCGCGGGCGATGATCGAAAATGCGGGCAAATCGGGTTCGATCCGCACGATGACCATGTGCAGGGAATTGGTCCCCAAGTCGATGGAAGCGAGGATGCGTTCGCCGCCGGGTTGGTCGGGCATTCTCGCGAGGGGAACTGAGTTAACCATAGGGTTTGTCGATTGAAGCTCACTCATATCAATTCAATTTTAGGGGAAGACTTGACGGGCTTATAGCGCTGCTAGAGGGGGTGTAGGGTGTAGGGTGTAGGGTGTAGGGAGGGGAAATTCCCTCGACATCAGGGTTT
>NZ_JAJENU010000201.1:0-421 GCF_035615495.1 Lyngbya sp. CCY1209
TAGGATTGAAGCGGGGAACGGAAGGCGATGAAGGAGAATCTGCTCCTAATAACTCGACCACTGCCAACCATCTATGATTAACCGAAAGGTAAACATCTGCCATGAACCCTCGAAATATGGAGGTATCGAAAACAGGTTGACTACGGTGCTGCTCGAATGAGTAAGTGGAAAAGTGGAAGATTTGCAAAGCTATCCACACAGACCCTTAAAGTACACCGGGGGAAAGGATGAGTCTAAGGATGGAATACCCATACAGATGGAACGAAATAACCCCATATTGGCTCTTGTCCAATGGTCGATTAGGCAAGTAGTGAAGGCATCAGCCACAAGTGTAAGCACAAGCTATATGGGGGTGAGATGTGACCAGAAGCTAATGCTTGGATGTAATGTTCGAGATATGCAGACGGGTCACGGTTCAGAC
>NZ_JAJENU010000202.1:0-19598 GCF_035615495.1 Lyngbya sp. CCY1209
GGACTGATCTGCCAATTTGAAGCCCGCCTTGAAATCAATTTCAAGGCGAATCGCAAAAGTCCACTTAAGTGGACTCGGGGTTGGCGATCGCGTCCTAACCCCCTTGGCGGTTGCTATAATACCTCAGTAAAGACAAACAAATCCTCCGTGTCCTCTGTGCCTGGAGTGGTAAAATTTTCCGCTCAGTCTCAAACTGTCATATCGCCATTTTTATGGATTCGGAATTGATGACGGTTGAGTTTTCGCCGACAACTTGCCCATCGCGTCGATAATTCCCAATGAAAAAGCGTAACCTTCCGGACAGGGCAATTCGTGGGTGGACAGGGGAAGCGATCGCCCGATTTCCGACAACGGTGGCGGTTCCGTCGTCGATTCCAAACTCTCGCAGTAGGTGACTCGGGTGGCGTACTCGGAAGGGGTAGGGCGAAAACTGGGGAGGGAAAAGGTTCCGAAATCCGTGGGATCTTGGGGTTTCCAATTCTGCTGACGATCGCGATCGCTATCCGATATTTTTCCACCCCACAACACGGCGGCGTAGCCGTAGGTGTCGGGTTGGCGGGGGATGGCGACAAGTTGAATCCCATTGTCGCCCGGTTGGACGGTAAAATAATGGGACGCGATGGGGATCATCTGCGAGGGATTTTCCAAAAATTGTCCTGTTTCCAAATAGTGGTCATTTTGGATTTTAATATAAGTCGATAATGCCTCGATCGCATCCAAATTCGTTTCGCGGATAATGGGTTGATTGGGATTGACAGTTTCGCGATTCTGAGTTATTTTTATAATGGCTACAATTGCCAACGCCGCCACGGCCGCGCCCCCGTATTTCCACCAATTTTGCTTCGATTTCGGAATCGGTTTGTCGAGGGATTGTAAAGCCGCCCTCGCGGATGGGTGACGGCTGCTGACGGCCGGAGAAATCAGGCGATCGAGTACCGCCGCCAGTTGGGGACTGACGGCATTATCGCCCAGCCAGTCCCGCCACACCCAATGGTTATCGCCATCGACGAGATCGAAGGGGGATGTATTGGTTAATAAATGAATGCAGGTAACGCCAAGACTGTAGAGATCGCTGGCAAAAACGGCCTTTCCCCGCAGTTGTTCGGGGGCGACAAATTCGGCGGTTCCGATGCGGGTTCCCGTCTTGGCGAGGGCGGTTCCGGTGGCGAGTTTCGCGGCGCCGAAATCCACCAAAAAGAGACGCCGATCGCCCCGTCTTCGGATCAGATTTTCCGGTTTGATATCCCGGTGGATGAGGTGGCGATCGTGCAAATATTGCAAAATGGGGAACATTTGACGGAGCAGATCCCGAATTTTTGTTTCGGAAAAAACCCCCGATTCCGCCAGTTCTTCGGCTAGATTTTGTCCGGGGATGAACTCCTGGACGATGTATTGTTGATTTTCGATTTCAAAGTATGCCAAAAACTTGGGAATTTGGGGATGGGAAAGCGATCGCAACCGTTCAGCTTCCTTGCGGAACAGGCGGGAGGCGATCGCTTTGTCGTTGGCGGAGGCGGGCAAAAATTGCTTGATGGCACAGGGGGGGCGATCGGGTTCC
The DNA here is from genome assembly GCF_035615495.1 of Lyngbya sp. CCY1209. Classification (GTDB taxonomy): domain Bacteria; phylum Cyanobacteriota; class Cyanobacteriia; order Cyanobacteriales; family Microcoleaceae; genus Limnospira. The sequence goes on from NZ_JAJENU010000202.1 coordinate 1,559, forward strand.
GCGTCATCTACCCCCAGGTAGGTGCGGCCGAATCCCCCGGAGCCGATTTCTTGTAGAGCCCGATAGCGATCGCCGAGCAGCAAGGGTTCGCCACACTGTTGGCAAGATGAGAGGCGATCGGGGTTGGAATGGCGACAGGCGGGATTAAAACAAAGGCTCATAAACATTAGCCGAGTTGGGGATGAGGAAACGGCCCAGCTCTCTTTTAAATATAAAGCAAAAACTCCTGTCGGGCCTGCGATCATTGTTTGCAAGGGGAAGAAAATATCTGTCGCGAAGGCTATACGGGCCTGATCGTCGGGCATCACGGCGGATTTGCCGATCGCGTTCGGGTTCCGGCCGATTTCACCTATTTCCACCATCTCCGCCGAAACTGATTGGGATGCGGCGTTCAGTTTGCTGGCAAATAACGGGGTTTTGTGTTTCGTCGGCATTCCGGTTTCCAGTTTGAACGTGCCGCTGATTCCGCTGATTTTCGGTCAAAAATCCGTCGTCGGCAGCGTAGTGGGCGGCCGGCGGTTCATGGCAGAAATGTTGGAATTTGCCGCCGTGAATCAGATCAAACCGATGATCGAAACGATGCCGTTGAGTCGGGTGAACGAGGCGATGGACAAGGTGGCGGCTAATAAAGCTCGCTATCGGATCGTGTTGCTTTCGGAGTGATATAACGGTTGGATGTCACGATCGCCGACCGTCAAGATTTGAACCGGCGATCGCTCCTTTTTCCGGGACTCCGAAATGATATTTTTCAATCAAATATTGCCCCGTTTCACCGGCTAAAATAACGGTGTCAAACTCGGCTCGAAAGTTCTTTTGCGACGATTTTCGGCGTTTCGGTCAAGGCGACTCCCAAATTCCCATCCAAAATTCCGCGCAGCCCTTCTTTGGGATGACCCTTCGCCAGCAGTTTCAAGTTCCACAAATACGAATCGATCGCCAGCACCCTTTCCCTCTGCTTTGCCGGATCGCGATCGGTTTTTAAAGGTTCCCGACGGTCGGATTTTTCCTCCCAAACCCGTTCGTACATTTCTTCGATTCCGGCCAGGGTTTTATCCCAGGTGAGATGATTTTTGACGGTTTCCAAGCCACTTTCGGCGATATTTTGCCTCAGTTCCGGGTTCTCCACCAATCGGGCGATCGCCTTTGCCGTGGCTTCCGCATCTTCCTTGGGAACGACCATTCCGTTCGCCCCATCTCGGATATAATCGATGACGATTCCCACGGGTGTCGTCACCACCGGAACCCCGCAAGCCAGACAGTTGATGACGGGAACCGGGCCCCCTTCCACTTGGGACGTGACGACATATAAATCGAGGGCATTGTAGCAAACCGGCATCATGCGATCGGGCAGAAAGGGATAGTAATAAACCTCGGAAATGCCGTAACTTTTAATTTCTTCCACGACTTTTCCCCATCCCGGCCCGGTAATGACAATACCAAATTTTTGATGATTTTCAGCCAAAGTTTTTAGGGCTTGAAGTAGGATATGAATGCCTTTGCGACCATCGGTATTGCTGGTATACTTGGCACTGTACCCTATCAAAGGTATTTCTGAGGTAATGCCGAGCTGTCGTCTGGCTTCCATTTTGTCGGGTAAGGGGTAGAAAATCGAAGTATCTACGCCATTGTTAAATAAACTGATGCGATCGCCGGGAATCCCCTTTTCGCAGAGAAAGTCTTTCCACTCGCCGGCGACGGCCATGATGCGATCGCATTTCTGCGTGATGGGAATCAGTTTTTCCCAGTTCGTGACGTGATGGATGGAACCGACGGACGGGACAGTAGTTGGAAATATCGTTTTCTCAAAATCAAAGTCGCTGAGAACGTGGATGACATCGGCAATTTGAAGCAGAGATTCCCACTCTTGGCGATAATAAGGGAACATTTGCTGGGGAAAAAAGTAATAGTCGTGTTGGGTTCCCACCCGGACAATTTGTTTTGCCCAAGTACCCAAAACCCAGGCGAAGTAATCCGGTATCAGTAAGACTTTCAGTTTTTTCATAATCCGATAAATTGAATAATTTTGGGAGGGTACTTGCCAGGAAAACCGAGATCAAAAGCCCACCGTTATGGTTGTTTTTGGCAACTCAAAATCAAAAGGCTTCTAAACCCGAAATGTTAGCTGGCGACGGACGGCAAAACCGATCAGCCTCAGCGGATAACTCGAACCTTGAATGACGGGGATTCGCAAAAATTTTCCGAGAGCCAATCGGGCAATCCCCTTGATTCGTGCTTGACAACGTGACATGAGTAGCTTTGAGTTTTGATGAGATTCATCCTGAAGATATGGAGGAATAAACGCCAATTTTCCATACAGAACGTCGGCACGATGAACCTTGCTCAAGCCGAATTTTTGATGTTCCAAGTTTGGTTTTCCTCCGTGTTCACCGTAGTTGCGAAAGGGGATATAGTTCTGGAATTTTCTTTGTCTCAAAAAACCGTCGATTGTTGAATCCCAACTCGAATAGTTTTTGGGTCCCGGATTTTCTCGTATTTTGACCTCTAGTTCCAGAAGTGAATCGGCCGCTTTTGGAGTGACGATATAGGCAACGGTAGATACAGAAAAGCCCTCTGCATAACCTTCGGAGGATACACTATAAATCTGCGGAGCACAATTATAAATCCAGGCAACCCCGACATTTTCTTGTTCGCCAGGGAAAGGCAGTGGCAGATCTCCGAACCCGATAACTGGGACAAAATCGGCTTCGACAATTAGCGTCGGTTTCGACTGTAATCTGGCAATTTCCCAAGCCGTTTTATGATTGAGCAAACAGAGGTAACTGGGAGAATAATCTTCGTATTCTGGCCGGTGTTTTTGTCGCAAAACTTCGCAGTCTAAGTCCTCCCCTGTTAAATGGGACTCCAATTGGTCGGTCTTCTCTTTATAGGCAATAATAAAGGTTTTGCCAATCTCTTGTTTGAGGGGATAGGGAGCGGATTTTTTCATGAATTGACCTGTGGATCGAGTCGGCGGGTTCGATGGACTTCGGAGGATGCATCCTGGAAAAAGTTGTTCAAGTTGAGTTGGATGACGGGTCGGATACTATTATATCAAGTTCTGAATCGGCGATCGCAACCCGTCCCCGTCACGATGTCAATACTGTCGGGAAAGAGGGGACGAACCCCGCCATCGCCAAGGTGAGTCCGGAGAAAAGGTTCGGTTTGGGAAAATTACCGTCGGTTGGGTTCGCAGCATGATGACATTCTCGAAAAACCGTGCTTGAATGGAAAAGTAAGTGTGGAGTTGTTTCCCAATGCAACAACTATTTGAAGCTCAGGTCGAGCGATCGCCAGACGCGATCGCCCTGGTTTGTCAAAATCAGAAATTGACGTACCGAGAACTGAACGCCAGAGCCAACCAACTTGCCCATTTTCTCCAACGGCGCGGTGTCAAGCCGGATGTTCTGGTGGGAATTTGCGCGGAACGATCGCCGGAGATAGTGATAGGAATTTTAGGAATTCTCAAAGCGGGGGGAGCTTACGTTCCCCTCGATCCGGCTTATCCCCAAGAGCGATCGCGCTTTATTTTGACAGAAACTCGCGTCCCCCTACTGCTGACGCAACGACATTTAGCCGGCAATTTTTCTGACTTGGAAATTCCCCCGATCTGCCTCGATGCGGACGGGGATGCGATCGGCCAACACAGCCGAGAAACCCCCATTTGCGAAGCGACGCCGGAACACCTCGCCTATGTCATGTACACTTCGGGCTCAACTGGAAAACCCAAAGGCGTACAACTGACCCGTTCCAATGTCTTTTGCTACATTCCCGCTGTTGCCGACATCTTACAAGTGAGAGCCGATGACATCTACCTTCACGTCGCATCTTTCTCATTTTCGTCCTCCGTCAGACAACTGATGGTTCCCCTGTCTCGGGGGGCAACCAGTATCATTGCCACCCGAGAGCAAACCAAAAATCCCATCGAACTCTTCCAGTTAATTGTTGGAGCTGGAATTACCATTTCTGACGGCGTTCACTCGGTCTGGCAGTCCGGACTTCAAGCCTTAGAAAATCTGGAGAGTTGGCAGACAGAAAGACTCAAAAATTCTCGGCTGCGTGCCATCATTTTATCTGGGGATTTACCCCCGGTTACAGTCCATCAAAAACTGCGACAGTTTTTTGAAAATAAGGTGCGCTATTTTAATATTTACGGCCAGACGGAAACCGTCGGAAATTGCGCCTATGCCGTGCCTCCCGATTTCGATCGCCGAGAGGGTTACATCCCCGTCGGCTATCCCTACCCCCACAATCAAGCCTACATTTTCAACGAAGATCTTCAACCCGTCGCCGGGGATGGGGAAGTGGGGGAACTGCACATGGCCGGCGGCTGTCTGGCCCGGGGATATCTCAACCGCCCCGACTTGAATGCAGAAAAATATATCGCCAACCCGCTGAACCCGGAACAACGACTGTTCAAAACCGGAGATTTAGCCCGTTACCGGCCCGACGGCGCGATCGAACTATTAGGACGGGTCGATTTTCAGGTAAAAATTCGCGGCCAACGCATCGAACTCGGAGAAATTGAAGCCGTTTTGGAACAACATCCCGACCTGAAAGCGGCCGCTGTCATAGCCCGAGATGATGCCTCCGGAGACAAGCGTTTGGTCGCCTATTTAGTCCCCAAATTGCCCCCGGAAAAAATCGACAAAACCGACGCGATCGACGGACTGCGATCGTTTCTTCGGGAAAAGTTGGTCGAGTACATGGTACCCTCTGCTTTTGTATTTTTAGAGGCATTGCCCCTGACGCCGAATGGAAAGCGCGATCGCATGGCTCTCCCCGATCTCGAAGCGGAAACCTTCGCTCCAGATCCCCACTTTGTCGCGCCCAAAGATGCCCTAGAGACGCAGTTGGCAGACATTTGGAAGCAGGTTTTAAAGGTGAAATCCGTCGGGGTAAAAAGTGACTTTTTTGACTTGGGGGGAAACTCATTGCTGGCCGTGGAGATGGTGACACGGGTTCAGAAAAAGATCGGCAAAAATATTCCCTTAGCCGTTCTTTTGAAGGTGGCGACCATCGAAGAATTGGCAAATTTAATCCGAGACGGGAAAGAATCCAACTTCTGGTCTGCGGTGGTTCCCATTAAGCCGACGGGTTATAAACAGCCTTTTTTCTGCGTTCACGGCCGCTTGGGAAATGTCATTAACCTGGAAAAATTGGCGAAGTATTGCGACGCAGAGCGGCCATTTTACGGTTTGCAGGCTCGGGGATTAGATGGCATTCAAAAACCGTTGGATACGGCGGAAGAAATCGCCGATTATTACATTCGAGAAATGCAAAAAATTCAGCCCCGAGGCCCCTATCTTCTGGGGGGACAATCCTTCGGCGGCATCATCGCCTTTGAGATGGCGCAACAACTGGTCGGGCAAGGGGAAGAGGTGGCAACAGTGATTTTATTGGATACTTACGGCTACGGAACGTTTGAACGTATAACTTTCCGTAAGGAGCATTATTGGTCTTACTTGTTACGCCTGAAAAACGGGCGAATGTTGCTCAAAGAGTCCGAATTTTTTCTCAAACAAATGGCGCTCAAAATTTATGGTACAATTCATTATAGTTGGGGACGAGTCCTCTCTCAAAAACGGCGCAGCGCCATCATTCGCGAGGCGAATATGAAAGCGAGAAATAACTACACTCCCCGAGTTTATCCGGGGCGGTTGGTACTGTTGCGATCGTCCGAACCCCCCCGGGCGACTTTACCCGACATGGCGACGGCGGAAGACTGGCAAAAACGCGATCCACAACAAGGTTGGGGCCATTTGGCTGCGGCTGGTTTGAGCATTTATGATGTTCCCGGAAATCACGATACCATGTTCAATCCTCCCCACGTCCAAATTCTAGCCGAACGGCTGAATTACTGCTTGAACGAAACCGAATTTTAAATGCATACAATTCAGACTTTTTGGAGAGAACAAAACCATGAATCTGAAAGGAAAACTCTACCTGTCGAATCTCTGTTTTGACCTACAAAATTCCCGACGCTCAATTTTTAAACCGGCGATCGCGACTCCGATCTTTCGTCAAATAAGCCGGATAGTTTTTGGAAGCCGATTTTTAGCGTTTCCGTCGAAGCGATACCGAGATTCCCTTCTAAAATCCCCCGAATCCCTTCTCTTGTATGTCCCTGTTTGAGCAGTTTCAAGTTCCACAAATAAGCGTCGATCGCCGAAACTTTTTTCCTCTGTTTTACCGGGTCGGGCGCGGTTTTTGACGGTTCCCTGCGGCCGGATTTTTCCGCCCAAACCCGCTCGTACATTTCCTCAATTCCGGACAGAGTTTTATCCCAGGTGAGATGATTTGCGACAGTTTCCAAGCCATTTTTGGCGATATTGTTCCTCAGTCCCGGATTCTCCAACAATCGGGCGATCGCCTTTGCCGTGGCTTCCGCATCTTCCTTGGGAACGACCATCCCGTTCGCCCCATCTCGGATATAATCGATGACGATTCCCACGGGTGTCGCCACCACCGGAACCCCGCAAGCCATGCAGTTGATGGCGGGAACCGGCCCCCCTTCCACTTTGGAGGTGACGACGTATAAATCGAGGGCATTGTAGCAAACCGGCATCATGCGATCGGGCAGAAATGGATAGTAATACACCTCAGAAATGCCGTAACTTTTAATTTCTTTGACGACCTCATCCCATCCGGGGCCGGTAATGACAATTCCAAATTTTAGATCAGTTTCTGACAGGCGTTTTAACGCTTTAAGTAAAATGGGAATTCCCTTGCGACCGTCGGTATCGCTGGTGAATTTTGCACTGTACCCGATCAGGGGCGTCGGGGAGGATATGCCGAGTTGTCGTCGAGCTTCCATTTTGTCGGGCAAGGGGTAAAAAACCGAGGGATCTACGCCATTGTGAAATAAACTGATGCGATCGCCCGGAATCCCCTTTTCGAGGAGAAAATCTCTCCACTCGCCGGCGACGGTCATGATGCGATCGCATTTTTGCGTGATGGGAATCAATGGTTCCCAGTCCGTGACGTGGTGAATAGAACCGACGGCGGGAAGGCTGTCCGGAAATTTCGTTTTCTCGAACGCAAAGTCGTTGAGAACGTGGATGACATCGACCCTCTCAATCAACGAGTCCCATTCTTTTTGATAATGGGGAAACATTTGTTGGGGAAAAAAGTAATAGTCGTGTCGGGTTCCCACCCGGACAATTTGTTTCGCCCAAGTTCCCAAAATCCAGTCGAGGTAATCCGGTACGAGTAAAACTTTCAATTTGGTCATGATATTTCAGGTCAATTGCGATCGGTTCGGGCCACGTCAATTTTATCGGACTGTGGAGGGTCAAAATGGCAGTAATTGAGATCCTTCGGAAAATCGATCGCCCGCCCCGGCAAAATGCATGATTATTTAGAATGAAAACTCGACCCAACCGGACTCGGAGATGAAAACATCGATTTTGCTCCCCTAAAAAGCCCGCTCTTGCGCTACCCTATCTGTGATGTTGAAATTCACTCCTTACCATGACTTCCACCGCCGTGAATCCGTTTCTAGAGGGGAACTTTGCCCCCATTCGAGAAGAGGTCGTCGCCGATAACTTGACTGTAATTGGCGAACTCCCCCCCGACCTGTCCGGGATGTTCGTCCGCAACGGCCCGAACCCCCAATTTCCCCCCCTCGGCAACTACCACTGGTTCGACGGGGACGGGATGTTGCACGGCGTCCGCATCAAAGACGGAAAAGCCTCCTACCGCAACCGCTACGTCCGCACCCGGGGCTTTCTGAAAGAACGGGAGGCGGGAAAAGCCATCTGGACCGGACTCATGGAACCGCCCCAAATGGACAACCCCGAAGGTCCGTTCAAAAACGCCGCCAACACCGCTTTAATCTGGCACGCCGGACAGTTTTTAGCCCTGTGGGAAGGGGGGGGACCCCACGCCATCCGACTCCCCCAGTTGGAAACCGTCGGGCCCCACACCTTCAACGGGAAACTCACCTCCGCCTTTACCGCCCACCCCAAAATTGATCCGGTGACGGGAGAAATGCTATTTTTCGGCTATTCTCTCGGCCCAGATCCCCACATAGACTACAGCATCGCCACCCCCGGCGGGGAACTGTCCCGCACCGTCCGCATCGAGTTGCCGGTGGGCAGTATGCACCACGATTTCGCCATCACGGAAAATTACCGATTTTCATGGACCTGCCCCTGAAATTCTATCCCGAAAAGATGCAGCGGGGGGAACCGGCTTGGAATTTCGAGTCGGAATTGCCCGCCCAATTTGGCATTCTTCCCCGCCACGGCGATAACAATGATATCCGCTGGTTTGAGTGTCCGTCCTGCTTTATTTTTCATACCCTCAACGCCTACGAGGAGGGGGATGAAATTGTGCTGACAGCCTGTCGGATGAAATCGACGACGGTTCTTTCATTGCAACAAACCGACGATCGCGATGCGGAAATTCCCCGCCTGCACCAGTGGCGATTCAACTTGAAAACGGGGGAAGCCAAGGAGGAACAAATCGACGATCGCGCCTCCGATTTTCCCCGCATCAATGAGGCGCGGACGGGCCGAAAAAATCGCTACGGCTACACGGCGAAAATGGCGCCGGTTCCGATGCCCCTGTTCGACGGACTGATCAAGTACGATCGCGATCGCGGCACCTCCGAAATTCACGAGTTCGGTCCGGAACGCTTCGGCGGCGAGGCCGTGTTCGTGCCCCGTCCGGGGGGGACGGCGGAGGATGAGGGCTGGCTGGTCACGTTTGTCTACAATCAGGAGTCAAACCAATCGGAATTTGTGGTCATCGACGCCCAAAATGTGGCCGACGGAGCGATCGCCCGGGTGATCATGCCCCACCGAGTCCCCTACGGCTTCCACGGAACCTGGGTTTCCGAGGAAGAGTTGGCGCGTTCCTAAATCTCGCAATTTTGTTGGATAATAAGCCTTGGCGCAACTCGCCGAGGCGAGAATCGGAAACTGAGATGACCGAGTTAATTGATGCTGTTAAAGCGGGCGACCGGGCCCGGGTGGAATCCGCGATCGCGGCTGGCCAGGATGTCAACGCGGCGGGGGAAGAGGGGACGACCCCGGCCATCGCCGCGGTGACGGCGGGGGATGAAGCGATCGTCGGATGCCTATTGGAGGCGGGGGCGGACGTGAACCGGGGGGACAATGACGGTTGGACTCCCCTGATGGAAGCCGCCGCCGGGGGAAAGGTGGCGATTCTCGAACGCCTGCTGGCGGCGGGGGCCGATATCGACGCGAAAACGGATTTCGGCCTGACGGCGTTGATGGCGGCGGCGGGGGCGGGCCACCGGGCGGCGGTGGAACTGTTGCTCGATCGCGGCGCGAATTTTCGGGCCAGGGACAACAACAATTGGACGGCGTTGATTTGGGCGTCTTCCGAGGGACATTCGCAGGTGGTGGAGGCGATCAAAACGTTCCGCGATCGGTCGAGTTAGAACGGTTTTCTATTTTCTCCGGCGATCGCCAAAAAAATGCCGCCAATATGCCCCAAAATATGCTATAATCCGCCCACAGAACTAGCCACAAACTCCCATTATTCTCTGGCAAGGTTCAAACCGTCGGATGAGTAAAAAGACTGACCCCATTCCATTCGAGAAATGCCTGCATGGGTTCGGGGCGATCGTCTCAGGATGCCCTGAAATTGAAATGGCGGGTCGGATGTATCCGGTGCGATCGACATCGCCGACGCGATATAGAAAGTGGCAGTTCTGGGGCGATCGACGGCCCTTTTACAGCCACCTGGAAGGGCGCGATCGCGGAAGACGGCGGGCGCAAAGACATTTTACGACGGGTGAGAAAGTGTTCTTAAACTGGCATTTTCAGTGTTGATAAAATCAAGAATTTAATCTAATATCAGAGCCGGTTACAGCGATTTTCGCTCGAATAATAACCGCACGATCCCCCTAAATCCCCCTTGAAAAGGGGGACTTTGAATTGGAAAGTGTACCTCATTGACTTGAAAATTGCTGTATTGAGTCGCACAAACTCCCCAATCATCTTCAGATGATTTGAGCTATTAGCTTGGGAATTGATTCCCAAGCGGTGCGGATATCCAACCCGGTTCGTTCCGAGCATTCGACCGGATTTGATATAAAAACTCATCATTTTTGTCGCTTCTACCCGACCCAACTAGGAGCGATTTTTTAGATTTGTAAATTATCCACCGTTCCAGTCTCTTTTTGGAGGATCTATGATCGGACTCAACCGCGTCAAACAATATTGCCGGCAATCCTGGCAGAGTCTCTCCCAGGATTGGCTGATCATGGGGGAAGAACCCATTCCCGGCAGCGAATTAAATCAGACATTTTTGCAGGCTTCACTGCCCGATTTTAAATTCTATTTGTTATTGTCATTGGCGACGGCGATCGCCACCTTCGGGCTGCTGACGAACAGTGCCGCCACCATCATCGGCGCGATGATTATCGCCCCGTTGATGAACCCGATCGTCGCCCTGGCTTACGCCCTGATCGTCCTCAATCCGCGATTGATCGAACGGTCGATATTCACCCTGCTGACGGGTCTTTTGTCGGTCATTTTCATCGCCTATTTTACCACGGATTTACTCGGGTTGAAAGTCGTCGGATCGGAAATTTTGGGCCGCATCCAGCCCAACTCTTTAGATCTGGGCGTCGCCCTGGCGGCGGGGGCCGCGGCGGCCTTTGCGAATACCCGCCGCAGCATCGCCAACGCCCTGCCGGGAGTGGCGATCGCCGTCGCTTTGGTGCCGCCGTTGAGTGTCGTCGGGATCGGGTTGTGCCTGGGTAAATTGGGGACGGAAATCGCCGTCTCCTACGGCATCGATTCGAGCATCGCCGCCGGTTCATTTCTACTATTTATAACCAACTTGGCGGGAATTATCTTCAGCGCCAGCTTGGTGTTTGTATCGCAAAAATACGGCCGTCCAAAACGGGCAATTTTTGGCTTGACCGTCTCTTTATTATGTCTGTCACTCTTGCTTCAACCCCTGGGATTTTCGCTCCGGAAGCTGTATCTAGAATCCGTCGCCTATGACACCCTCTTTCAAATGAGAAAAAATCAACCCGATCTGTTTCCGGGAACGTCAAGGTTTCGCACTTTAAACGGCCGCTACGGAAACGATGATGTCTTGTATTTCGATGTGGCAATTGAAATTCCGGCGAACGAAATGACCGCCATTCAGGAACGGCTCGATATCGCGTCTCGGGAGATGACAAAACGGCTCAACAAACCTGTTAAAATCAAGGTGGACGTGATCCCGTTTCAGGAGTTTGAAAGTCGGCCTTGAGCCGCACTTCCTAAACCGACAGCAGGCGATCGCGAGTCCGTTGATTTTCCTCCGGCGTCCCCAATATTATCTAGTAGCCTCGATCTGATGACTGATTTGAGTAATTCTACAGTTCGGGAGAGGAAAATCCGATTCACTCAGTCATGAACCGAGTCACTAGAATATAGCAATTGTCCATGCTGTATGACATACTTCAAAGGAATTTTAGGATTGTTAATATCCTTGCCCCCTTTACTGTGCCACTTCTCTTCCCACTGTGTATAAAAATATTCTAAATCTGACGGCGTGAGTTGATAAATTGACAGCAAGTTAATTCCTCGATAAACTGCAAATATCCAATCTACTTGCCGATACTTATCGATAATTCGAGGGTTGATATGGTGATGAGTTGAAAAACTCTTGGTGAGAGCTATGTTAACTGACTTCAACTCAAATTCATTTCCATCTGCATCTTTGGCATCATTCCCTTCTCTTCCGGGGATAATTTCCAACCCCGTGACCAAAAGCACTTGTAAAAGTTTTCCGCCGTTATCTTGAAAAATATCATTGATTCCATGCCGGGAAGCCAAATCTTGATATTGCTGAATATATGGAAATAATTCGTCAAGAACTACTTTGTCTGGATGAGGTTTCATAGCTACTATTCCCTAAGAAGTGCAGTAATATCAACCTCTAGGGCTTTTGCCAGACGTTCCATATTGTCAATGGACACATTACGTTCGCCACGTTCTACAGATCCCACATAGGTTCGATGTAAACCGGCAATCTCTGCCAGTTCTTCTTGAGAAAGACCTCGCATCTGTCGGATTTGCTTTAATCTTTTGGCAAAAATCTTTCTGGCATTTGATGACATATTTTCTAGAAGTTGACATATCCTTTATAATGAAACGGTGATGACTATAAATCTACAGACTATAAGTAGCAACCCCAAAAAGCCATGCCTCTACAACAGATGAAATTTCCTCTTAATCTTGACAAAATAGCGAAAAAACCAACTTATTACACGGATCTGGGATTTGCATTTTGTGGAGATTCTCTCGAACTGTTAAATGAATTACCCGATCGCAGTATAAATTTAGTCTTAACCAGTCCCCCCTTTGCCCTACAGAGAAAAAAAGAATATGGAAATAAAGGACAAGATGAATATATTGAGTGGCTGGCTAAATTTGCCACAGTGGTCTATCAAAAATTGAAAGATGATGGCAGCTTCGTTCTGGACTTGGGTGGCGCTTATGAAAAGGGAAAACCTGTGCGTAGTTTGTATAATTTTAGAATTCCAATTCATTTTTGTGATCAAATTGGATTTTTTCTTGCAGAAGACTTTTATTGGTTTAATCCTTCAAAGTTACCGAGTCCTATCGAATGGGTTAATAAACGCAAAATTCGCGCCAAAGATTCCGTGAATACGGTTTGGTGGTTCAGTAAATCTGAGTTTCCAAAATCAGATGTCACCCGAGTTTTGACTGAATATAGTCCGAGGATGAAAACATTGCTTAAAGATCCAGAAAAATTCTACGATCCCAAAAAACGTCCCTCCGGACATGATATCAGCAAAGGATTTGGGAAAGATAACGGCGGTGCAATTCCTTCCAATCTTCTACAAATTCCCAATTCAGAATCAAATAGTCAGTATCTTCGGGGGTGCAAGGCATTGGGATTAAAAGCCCATCCTGCTAGATTTCCCAATAAACTTCCGGAATTTTTCATCAGATTTCTTACCGAACCTGGCGATTTAGTCCTTGATATTTTTGCCGGGTCGAATACGACGGGATTTGTCGCCGAAAATGAAAGTCGTTATTGGCTGGCTTTTGAAAGGGAGTTACAATATCTGGCAACATCTTCATTTCGTTTTATGGGAGAAGATACCAAGGATGATGATTGGAGTTTGACTTATCAAAAAGTCATGTCTGGCGAATCTGTTCAAATTGTTGCTGATGCCAAGCAGCTACAGATTTTTTGACGACAAAAATCGGCGATCGCACTTCCTAAACCGACAGCAGGCGATCGCGAGTCCGTTGATTTTCCTCCGGCGTCCCGACGGTAATTCTCAACCCGCCGCCGGTGTGGCGAATTAACGTCCCTTGGGATTTGAGTTGTTTGACAATTTCATTTAACGCCGCGTCGGAATTGTCCGATTTGAGGCGGGCGTGGATAAAATTGGCGTCGCTCGGCCACACTTTTAAACGGGGATGATCGGATAAATCTGCCAATAAGCGATCGCGTTCGGCGAGAATTTCCGGAATCACGTTTTGCAACTCTTCCCGGTGCGTCAACGCCATCAACGCCGCCGCCTGGGTGAAGCTGGGGAGGTTGTAGGGGAGGCGGACTTTCTCCAAAATTGCCGTCAGTTCCGGGGAGGCGATCGCATATCCCACCCGCAAAGAAGCGAGGCGAAACGCCTTGGAAAACGTCCGCAAAATCACCCAGTTGGGATGCCGTTGCAATTCCCCCGCCACGGTGGTTTGGCTGAACTCGAAATAAGCCTCGTCGATAACAACTAAAATATCGTCCGGGAGACTCCGCAGCCAGTCCAATTCCGCATCCGTCAAAGCGTTCGCCGTCGGGGAATTGGGGTGGACGACGAACACCACCCGGACGGGGGGATTTTGGGTTTGGGAAATCGCAGTTTGGGCGGCGGCGAGATCGATTTCAAAATTCGCCTCGGAACGGTTCACCGCCGCCACCGGAATTCCCAGGGTTCGGGCGAGGATGGCGTACATGGAGAAGGTGGGTTCGGCCACCAAAATCGACCCCCCGCCGTTCAGGCAGGTGGCGATCAAAAGCGATCGGATCAACTCGTCGGAACCGTTCCCCACCGAGACAGAATCGGCCGTGAAGGGGGTTGTGGTGTCGGACAGGGCGGAATTGACGTAATCCGCGATCGCCCGCTTCAGGGGGGCGTGGCTGCCGTCTGGATAGCGGTTGGTTTCGATTTCCTGCTGGTAGGTCCAGGCTAACTTTTGCTTCAACTCCTCCGGCAAGTCGTAGGGACACTCATTGGTATCGAGGCGATCGATAATGATTTCGGAACAGACCGGACTGCCGGAATCTCCGCCAGGATGGGGCGTGTAGGCTTGAAATGGGTTGAGGTCGTCGCGGATGAATGGAAGCATGGACTCGGTGGGAGGATAGTTTGGGACGGGGGATGTCGCTATCAGCCATAGCGTTTCTCAAGCTCTTCAAGTCCCCCTTGTGAAGGGGGATTTAGGGGGATCGTCCGGATCTGATTCGGTCAAAAACCGCTAGATCGGCACTCAGCGATCGGGGATTCCGACCAATTTGATACGGTGCGATCGCCGAATTGTTAAAACTTAAAGATAAACAATTCGGTGAGGTTTCAACAATGGCTGCAAAACAGATTTTAATGCTGGTGGGGGACTTTGTGGAAGACTACGAAGTGATGGTCCCGTTCCAAGCGTTGCAGATGGTGGGCCACCGGGTTCACGCCGTCTGCCCGGGGAAAAAAGCCGGAGATACGGTCAGGACGGCGATCCACGACTTCGAGGGCGACCAGACCTACAGCGAGAAACCGGGCCACAATTTTACCCTCAACGCCACCTTCGAGGAAATTCGCCCGGAAGATTATGACGCCTTGGTGATTCCCGGCGGGCGGGCGCCCGAATATATCCGCCTCAACCCGGATGTCATCGAGGCGGTGAAACATTTCGCCGGGGCGAATAAACCCATCGCCGCCATCTGTCACGGTGCCCAACTGCTGGCGGCGGCGGACGTCTTGCGGGGGAAACGCTGTTCCGCCTATCCCGCCTGCGGACCCGACGTCACCCGGGCGGGGGGGCAGTACGCCGACATTTCCGCCGATGACGCGATCGCGGACGGGAATTTGGTGACGGCGCCCGCGTGGCCGGCCCATCCCCGCTGGCTGGCCGAGTTTTTGAAGGTGTTGGGAACGAAAATCGAACATCCGGAAGCGGCGGCGGTGTGATCGGTCGGGTTTTTCGCCCCCGTCCCCTCCCGTTTCTCCCGTCGTGGGGAAGGGTTGGGGACGGGGATTTTAACGTTTTTATGAACCAGTAAAAATCCGCTCCAATGACAATGATAAATTCTATTGTAATCCGTAATTTTACGATTGCAGAAGGACGACTGATAGCGGCGAAAAAAAAATCGGCAACTCCCGTCTGAAAGGGGTGTCGGTGTGGGTTTCCGTATTCGATCTGGCGAAAGTTACCGAAGAGAGCTAGAGTAAACTACAAGAGAACTGAGCGATGGAATTTTTAAATTTTTACCGTTATAATGATTGTTTTTGCCGTCGATGGCGATCGCCCTTTACCATGCTTGCGGTCGAGTGGACTGTCGATCGCGATCGGATGTCGCCATGGGGTCGGACGATTCCGAAGGCGATGGACAATGGGTGGCAGTCGGTTGGTTTTTCGAGTGGAAGAACTGTTGTCAGCCCCATCGATTCGCAAATTCTCACCTTCCGTGTCTCAACTCTCACAATGAACTTAAAACTGGCTAAAATTTTCAATCGATTGTCACTGAAAGGGACGCTGATCGTTCCTTTTGTTCTACAAATATTTGTGACAGTTGGAGTGGTGGGTTATTTGTCTTTTAAAAACGGTCAAATGGCGGTCAACGACCTCGCAGATCAACTGCGAAAATCCATCGCACTGCACATTGTCAATCAATTGCAAAACACGATTGATCGACCCCACGTCATCAACTCCATCAACGCCAAGGCTATCCGGCAGGGCGACCTGGATATCGTCACCGGAAAAGGCGTCCATTCACTCTGGCAACAGGCTCGGTTATTTCCCTCCACCAATTTTATTTATTGCGGGACGGAGGAAGAAGGCGCTTTTTTGGGCGTCGGTTACTCGGAAGGAGGGCAGGGCGATCGCCTGGAAATTCACGTCGCCAATCCGACTACCGATCGCTATCATTATACCTACAAAGCAGATTCGACGGGCAACCGATCGCATTTGATCGGCAAAGGAAATCAACAGTACGACCCCCGAAAACGACCCTGGTACACCCTCGCCAAAAGCGAAGATAAACCGATTTGGAGCGAGATCTATCTCGGTTTTAAATATGCCCTCCCCACCATTACCGCAAGTACGCCGGTTTACGATGATGTCAGCGGCAAACTGCGGGCGATCTGTGCGACGGATATCGTCTTATCTTTGGAATTAAATCAATTTTTGAGAAATTTAGATATCGGCGAATCGGGACTGGCGTTTATCATGGAACCCTCCGGTTTGCTGGTCGCCACATCCACGGCTGAACCGATCACCGTGGGAACCGAAGAAAACATCCAACTGATCGATGCCCGGGACAGCCTCAACCCCTTGATTCGAGAGGCATCTCAATTTCTTGATGTCCATTTTAAAGGTCTGGATAAAATTCGATCGTCGCAGTTGATCTTTTCCGCCGGAGGACACCGCCAATATTTGGAAGTCGTCCGCGTCAACGATCCCTACGGCTTGGATTGGGTGGTGGTCATCCTCGTTCCCGAAGCGGATTTTATGGAAAAAATCAACCAGAATAAGCGGATCACTTTGATGTTATGCGCGATCGCGTTAGTTGTCAGTATATTAATCGGTTTACTCGTCGCCCACTGGCTGACGCAACCCATCCAAAAACTCAGTTATGTGGCCAAATCGATCGCCCGAGGTCATTGGGATGAACCGGTCATTTTCGATCGCCAGGACGCGATCGGCGATTTGTCGCGATCGCTCTCGGACATGGCGAAACAGTTGCGGTTTTCCTTTGAAACCCTGGAACATCGCATCGCGGACCGGACGAAAGAGTTAGCCCAAGCGAATCAAGAATTGCAACGATTGGCGAGTATTGACGGCCTCACCCAGACCGCAAACCGCCGCTATTTCAACGAATTTATCGAGGGCGAGTGGGAGTATTTGAGCTTGGTAAAAAAGCCTTTGACGGTCATTTTTTGCGATGTAGACTATTTCAAAAAATACAACGACACTTACGGACACCAACAGGGCGATCGCTGCTTGAAAGAGGTGGCAAGAGTTCTCGAACAAGGCCACAAACCGTTCGATGGATTGGTCGCCCGCTACGGCGGCGAGGAGTTCGTGATCGTCGGCTCCAAGATGACGACCTCGACCGCGATCGCCCTGGTTCAAACTATCAAGAAAACGCTGTGGGATCTGAAAATTCCCCACCGCAAATCCGAGAAACAATACGTCACCCTCAGCGTCGGTATCGCCACCGCCATACCGACTCAGAACCTAGATTTACATACCTTGGTCGCCGCCGCCGATCGCGCCCTCTACGCGGCAAAATCGGCCGGGCGCGATCGGTATCGGGTGGCCGAGGGGTTTTTTATTGATTGATGGAGGCCCTCACCCCCGACCCCTCTCCCAATCCTGGGCGAGGGGAGTCGAGTCCATCTGGCTCCCTCAAAATTGGGGGTTGGGGGGCTTTGCCATCGCTTCTCGCCCTCACCCCCAACCCCTCTCCCAATTCTGGGCGAGGGGAGTTAAGATGGGATGCTAAAGTGTGAATTAGCCACAATTTGGGATAGTCAATGATTCAGACTGCCGATCTTCGCCAAAAAGCGATCGCCCTGATCGGGCAACTCTCTCCCGAAAAATTAAGTGCCGTCGTCCAATTGTTAGAATGTTTGGCGGAACCGCCGCAGCAAAATTCGACGAGTGCCGAAGAAGTACAGTTGTTATGGCACGCCACCTAAAAAATTGAGCATCTTTGCTTATTTTTTACAAAAATTCTCTTATGGTTATATAAGTACGCATTTAGTAATCAATTATTACATTAAGTATCAGTCCCAATAAAAACGGTGTTTCCCAATCGACGATCA
>NZ_JAJENU010000203.1:0-297 GCF_035615495.1 Lyngbya sp. CCY1209
GCTTTTGCAACTTGAAAACCATCCGCTGGACTTTCGCCCAATTGATAGCTCTCCATGCATTCTTAGTGACCGTTGGTTTCGGCTTACCGAATCCTTTGGTTTGTCTAGACCTCGCCATTATTGCTATTCGAGTCTCCATCTTACGTCTGAACCGTAACCTGTCTGCATATCCCAAACATTACATCTGGGCGTTGGCTTTTGGTTACATCTCACCCCCATCTGGCTTGCGCTTACACTTGCGGCTATAGCCTTCACTACTTGTCTAATCGACCATTGGACAAGAGCCAGTATGGGGTT
>NZ_JAJENU010000204.1:0-477 GCF_035615495.1 Lyngbya sp. CCY1209
AATCGACCATTGGACAAGAGCCAGTATGGGGTTAATTCGTTCCATCTGTATGGGTAATCCATCCTTAGACTCATCCTCTCCCCCGGTGTACTTTTAAGGGTCTGTGTGGATAGTATGTCGAACCTTCCACTTTTCCACATACTCATTCGAGCAGCACCGTAATCAACCTGTTTTCGATACCTTCTTGTTTCGAGGGTTCATCGCAGATGTTTACCTTCCGGTTAGTCATAGATGGTTGGCAGTGGTCGAGTTATTGGGAGCAGATTCTCCCTCACCGCCTTCCGTTCCCCGCTTCAATCCTGGGGTTGTGAGCCCCAAAACTGGGGGTGGCTATCGCCTCCTCTCTTGAATTATCAGTTTTACTTATTTCTTATATAAGAAACTTGTATTACTGACTTTCCTTGACCCTGAGAGTTCCGACCTCATTTAGTATCCTGTGATACCAAATTTAGGAACATACAGACAGTTATAAGGCTG
>NZ_JAJENU010000205.1:0-559 GCF_035615495.1 Lyngbya sp. CCY1209
TACAAGCCTAAAATCAGTCATTCAAACAGAGTACCAAATTTTGAGGATGCGATCGCCTCAATTATCAACTCTGTAGGGGCCCCTGGCTTGCGCCCTTTTTCATCTGGTGTCGGGCGAATATCAAATTGGGGCGTATGCCATACGCCCCTACAAAAATGCGATCGCACCCCCGCATCTCCCAACCATCTAAAATTGATGGATGATGCAAACACGGAACGCAGACTCATTGATAAATGATGGTATTGAGAAAAATCGAATACGGTGTTCCGTGGATGATGTGATGATGATGTCAGAAATGATCGTGATTCCAATTGGACGATCGCGTAATTATGGATGGTGCGTTATGCGGAAATATCATTGATTTGTCAGCATTCGCATTTTCCAGCCGCATAACACACCCTACTGGACTACGGCCGCCTTTTTCAAACAGTTTGAATAAGTTGGGTAGGGGCGCAAGGCTTGCGCCCTTTTTGGGTACGAGAAACCGCTTGGGAATCAATTCCCAAGCTAATAGCTCAAATCATCTGAAGATGATTGGGGAGGTTTAGGAGGGGATAAC
>NZ_JAJENU010000206.1:0-2641 GCF_035615495.1 Lyngbya sp. CCY1209
CGGACGAATCGCGGCTGTTGCGGGGGCGGGCTTTAAAAGATGCACAAATTTGGGCGATCGGAAAAAGTTTGAGCGATCTCGATTATCAATTTTTAGCGCAGTGCGAAGAACTGGATCGCAGAGAAGCACAAAGAGCATTGGAAGCCGCTCGAGCCAAAGAAGTTGAAGCCCGACTCGTCGAAGAACACAAGCGACTGGAGGCGGAACGCCAACAATTATTACAGGAACAAAAAAACGCCAAATTGCAACGGCTACTTCTGTCCGTCGTCACCGTCGCTTTTGTCATTTCTTCCGGTATCGGTATCTTTGCCAGTCGGCAGTACCGACAGGCGAGAACTAACGAAATTATCGCCCTGGCTTCCTCTTCTAAAGGCTTGTTTGCTTCCCACAACCAGTTGGAAGCGATGGTCGCCGCGGTCAAGGCCAGACGCCGTATGGACGCTTTAGGCCGGGTCGATGAAAAGATCGCAGGGCAAGTAGAAAACGCCTTGAACCAAGCCGTTTACGGCAGCGGCGAATTGAATCGACTGATCGGCCATCAAGGCAGCGTTTTCAGCCCGGATATCAGCCCGGATGGCAAGTTATTAGCCACGGCGAGCCAAGATAAAACCGTGAAAATTTGGCGGTCTGACGGCCGGTTACTCCAAACCCTGAAACATTCGGCGACCGTTTTTCGGGTGGCTTTTAGTCCGGACGGAAAGTCTGTCGTTTCCGGGAGTTTAGATGGAAACATCCAGTTGTGGAGCATCGATGGAAAACTGTTAAAAAAGATTCCGGCTCACGAGGCTTCGGTGTGGGGAGTCGCCTTCAGTCCCGACGGTCAAAAGATCGCGTCTTCGAGTAGCGATCGCACCGTCAAAGTTTGGCGAAAAAACGGCACATTGTTGGCGACTTTGGAAGGACACCAACAGGCGGTTTGGAATGTAGCTTTTGATGCCGAAAGTGAAATAGTCGCTTCTGCAGGAGTCGATGGAGTCGTCAAACTCTGGAGTATTGAGGGTCAATTATTGAAAACTCTGGAAGGACATCAGGCATCGGTTTGGGATGTCGCCTTTTGCCAAAAAACAAATTTACTCGTGTCCGGAAGTACGGACCGAACGGCAAAGCTGTGGCGGACCGACGGAACCCTGGTGAACACTTTTCAAGCCGAAGATGTCATTTTAGGAGTCGATTGCAGCGAAAATGGCGAATATATTGCCACCGGCGGAAATGATAATGCCATCAAAATTTGGCTGACGGACGGAACCCTCATCCACACCTTCAAAAAACACGATGGAGTTGTTCGCGATGTCGCGCTGACGGCGGACGGTTTGATGGCGGCTTCAGCCAGCGATGATGGCATTGTCAAAGTGTGGCAATATAACCGGGAGTTGTCGAGAAAGCTTTACGGCCACGAAGATACGGTTTGGGGTTTGGCAATTCGTGCGGATGGTGAATTGATTGCTTCTGTGGGTGATACGAGTCTGAGACTGTGGCGGACTGATGGAAAGCTGGCGCATAAAATCGACAGTTCGAGCGCGGGAATACGCTCCGTCGCTTGGGCGGCAGATGGGGGTAAGATCGCGATTGGAACGAATAATTTTTTCGTCGAAGTTTTCGATTTAAAAGATCTGAAAAATTTGCCGGTCGAACCCCCGCGAATCTTGACCGGACATCGGGCTTCGGTTTACGGACTCGCCATCAGTCCGGACAGCCAGATTATCGCTTCCGGGTCTGATGACAAAACGATCAAATTGTGGAGTATTGATGGAGAATTTCTCGACAGTTTTGTCGCCCATGAAGAGAGAATTTGGGACTTGGATTTTAGCCCCGACGGTCAACTTATCGCGTCCGCCAGCGAAGATGCGACGGTGAAATTATGGAGTCTTGACGGGAGGGCGATCGCCACCTTACAACATCAAAATCCGGTGCCGGGATTGGCATTCGACCCCCGAGGAAATGGACTCGTTACCGCCAGTCGAGATGATACATTGACCTTCTGGAAATTAGATGGCACCCGGGTGAAAAGCATTCGCGCCGAGAGCGGGGGGCTGACGCGAGTCGCATTCAGTCCGGACGGTCAGACCATCGCCACAGGTGGGGGGGATAAGACGGTGAAGTTGTGGAATTTGGAAGGAAAGTTGTTGGCGACTTTGCCGGGACACGAGAGCATGGTTATCGCGGTCGATTTTACACCCGACGGCAAGTTTTTGGTGTCCGCCGGAGACGATCGCACGGTCATTATTTGGGATTTAGAAAAAATTGAAACGCTCAACGAGCTCGAATATGCCTGCGACTGGGTGCGGGATTACCTGCGGACGAATCCGGAAGTTGATCCGAGCGATCGCGACCTGTGTAAAAATGTCGGCAATTGAACGATCGGCGAAATTTCATCGGTCGAGACTAAAGATTCGGTGGCAAAAAAACGGGGTAGCCAGATTGACGATCGCCACAAGATTGGATTTGCAATATAATAGCAACGGGTGAACCAATCGGGGTAATTTTTACAAATTTCCATATCAAAAATGATCTATCAAGTTGGTGGAAGTTTAAACAGCGATGCTCCCTGCTATGTGGAACGAAAGTGCGATCGCGACCTCTACGAAGCTTTGAAACGGGGGGAGTTTTGCTACGTTTTGAACTCGCGACAGATGGGAAAATC
>NZ_JAJENU010000207.1:0-10951 GCF_035615495.1 Lyngbya sp. CCY1209
CGGCTAAAGCCGCCGTGTCGCTTTTCCACTCCGCTCTAAAGAGACGGAGCTATCAAGCTCCCGAACTCTTTTCGTATAGCCGCACGCCCGATGTGGGGTTCCTGGAGGCAGGGGAGGCAGGGCAAGCCGGGGAGGCGGAGGAGGCAAATTTACACTCAGATTCGTACAAATTCCCCAATCATCGACCGATGATTTTTGCTTGTAGGGGCGCAAGGCTTGCGCCCTTGGGAATTAATTCCCAAGCGATCCGGATGTTCCACCCGCTTCTGGGCTTCCCCCACTTCCCCCGCCCCCTCCGCTCCCTCCGCCCCCCGACTCCCGACTCCCGACTCCCGACTCCCTCAAAAAAAGCGCGGGCTGTTTCAACAACTCGATCGCCCGGTCGGCGGGGACAGGGGGAGAAAATAAGAAACCCTGGGCCGCCTCGCAGCCCAGGGTTTCGAGCCATTCCAACTGTTCGACCGTCTCGACGCCCTCCGCGATCGCGCTGAGTTCGAGCAAATTACTCAAGACGACGATCGATTCGGCGATCGTCCGGTGGCGGGAATCCGGTTCGGCAGGGTTGACGAAGGCGCGATCGATTTTGAGGGCATCGACGGGCAGGCGGTGCAGGTAGCTGAGGGAAGAGTAACCGGTGCCGAAGTCGTCGATGCTGATCGGAATGCCTTTCGACCGAATCTGTTCGAGCAATTCGCAGGTCGCTTCGATATTTTCCACCAACATACTCTCGGTAATTTCGAGGACCAAACTATTTTTTTTGAGGGCGTGGGTGGCGAGAAGTTCGTCGAGTTGTGGCAGAAGAAAATGTTGCAGTTGTTTGACCGAGAGGTTGACGCTCAATTTCAAAGGGCGATCGGGAAATTGCCGCTGCCAGTCCGCCAACTGCCGGCAGGCTTCGTGCAGCAGCCAGCGACCGATGGGGACGATCAGGCCGGTTTCTTCGGCGATCTCGATAAATTCTCCCGGCGACACGATGCCCCGCCGGGGGTGCCGCCATCGAATCAGGGCCTCGAACCCGCGAATCGTCCGGGTCGGCAGATCGAGGATGGGTTGGTAGTACAGGACAAATTCCTGATTTTCCAGGGCTTTCCGCAGGTCGTGTTCGACGTGGAGCCGCCGCACCGCCTGGAAGTGCATGATGGGGTCGAAGATGGCGTACCGGCCCCGGCCGTTTTGTTTGGCCCGGTACATCGCCAGATCCGCATCCCGAAGCAAGTCTTCGGGGGAGTGATGGCGGCTCGTGCCGGCGACGATGCCGATGCTGACGCCGGTGAAGACCTCGCGATCGCCGACTTGCAGGGGCGATCGCAGCACCTTCACGATCTCCTCCGCCACCCGCACCGCCACCTCGATGCCGTCGATCTCTTCGAGCAGAATCACAAATTCGTCACCCCCCAGCCGCGCCGCCACGTCCGTCTCGCGGACGAATCCCGGCAACCGTTTCGCCACCGACAGCAGCAGCTCGTCCCCGAGGAGGTGGCCGAGGCTGTCGTTGACCACTTTGAAGCGGTCGAGGTCGAGGAACAGCACGGCAAACTGAAACTCGGGGTCGTATTTCGTCCGCTTCAGGGCCAGGTCGAGGCGGCTGATGAGGAAGTGGCGGTTGGGCAGCCCCGTCAGGGCGTCGTGGAGGGCTTCGTGCCGCAACTGCTCCCGGGCTCGGATGCGATCGCTCACGTCCCGGGAGGTGGTCTGCAAGTGCCGGACCCGCCCTTCCCCGTCCAAAATCGCCCGGGTCAGGGTTTCGAGCCAGATGTACTCCCCGGTTTTTTTCTGAATCCGGTAGGTGATCGGGGTGGTGATGCCCCGCAGGTTGGGCTCGTGGGATTCCCGGCGGATGCGATCGCGATCGTCGGGGTGGAATAACTCGTAGGGGTCGCGCCCGATCAATTCCTCCGGACGGTAGCCGAGCACCATCTGACTCGACGGGGTGAGGTACAGATAACGCCCGTCGGGGTGGTGCAGGCCAACCAAATCCCCCATGTTCTCCGTCACCAGGCGCAGGCGCTCTTCGCTCTGGCGCAGGGCTTCTTCGGCCTCCTTGCGATCGCTGATATCCATAATCAACGTGTCCCACACCACATCGCCGTTTTCCCGGCGTTCGGGGCGCCCGCAGGCTTCGAGCCACTTCAGTTTCCCGGACGGGGTGGTGATGCGCCACTGCCAGGACCAAGGTTGCAGGGTATCGGCCGAAGTGATGACGGATGCGTACATTCCGAGCCGGTCGTCGGGGTGCACCATTTCCCACAAAATGCCGGTGTCCGCGACCACGGCTTCGGCCTCCACTCCCCACAGTTCGTAACAGCCCGGACTCATGTAGAGTACCCGATCGGTGCCGTCGGGGTGCAGGACGTACTGGAAGATGGCGCCGGGGACATTGGCGGCCATGTTGTGAAAGCGCCGTTTGCTCCGGCGCAGGGCTTCTTCGGCCTCCCGGCGGCGGCGGATTTCCCCCCTCAAAATGCGGTTCCACATCAAAACGACGCCTAAACCCGCGATCGGCGCGTAGACCGCCAAATCCGCCAAAATATGTCTGACCTGCCCCCAGCTCAATCGTTTCTTCGGCTCCAGCCAGCGCTCCCGCGCTCGGTAATAGGCGGAGTTGTAATCGGCCTTCAAGTCTCGGATGTGGCGGTCCAGGGTCGCCAGCAGGTCGGCCCGCCTCCCTTCGGCCGTGATGAAGTGCAGCCGGGAGGGGTCGAAGAGAATGTTGGTTTTGACCAGGTCGTGGTGGGGGGCGGCTTCGCCGCCGAAGATGTTGTTGACCACCCCGGCATCCACCTCCCCGGCGGCGATGCGCCGGAACATTTCCTCGAAGTCGGCGACTTCCACGAATTGCGGCGCGACTCCGAAGGCCTGGGTCTGCTCGGCCAGCATCGCCTGTTGGATGCTCCCTCTGAGGACGGCAACCCGCTTTCGCTCCAAGTCGAGAATGGACTCGAGGGGCATTCCGGGGCGGGTGTAAACTTCCGACCAACTGACGAGGACGATTTCTCGGTTGAAGTCGAAGCGACGATCGCGGTTTTCGGAGTGGGCGACGTCCACCATCAGATCGAGCCGGCCTTCCTCGACTTCCCGCAGACAGCGATTCCACTCGCAGGGGACGTATTCCAACCGCCAGCCCTCGGTCTTCGCGATCGCCCCGAGCACGTCGGCCCAAAACCCCGACGGCCTCCCGGTTTCGTCCAGAAACACCTTCGGCTGATTTTGATAGATGCCGACCCGCACCGTCTCACCGCCATCCCGAACCCCCGCCGCCTGTCCCCCCGTCAAGAGAGTCGCCATCAAACAACTGCCGAGTGCTGCCGCAAATTTCATAATTTGTTAATGCCGGAGTCCCGTCCTTTCAAAATTCGCCCTTTCGATCGGCGAATCGAAGTCATTTCATGATATCAAACAGCCCGTCGGGGTCGAGGACAGCGATCGCCCCGTAAGAGAACCCGTTCCGACCCTTTTGGAAACCCACTGGGGACAGTAGAAATAGTCGCCTTTTCCGGATAGAGCCGGATTGAAAATCGCCGGATTGAGTCGCATTATTAGAAATAATATTATAATTCAAAATGTCGCCAATGTCAATGCTTGTCGCCCCCGTTCAAATTGATAAAAATGGGGGATTTCGTCGCGGCGACACGGTGTCACCCCCGCCTCGAATGGCGCGATCACACCCTCGCCGGGATGAAAAAATGGGGCGATCGGAAACCTCCGATCGCCCCACCATCTGAACATCGTCGCATCATGCCAAAAATTGCCGGATCGGATCGCCGTCTTCCCGGACCAGGGGCCCGGCCGGCAGCAGGGAACACCGATCCGGGGTATGTTGAGACTCCACCAGCCTTTCAAACTCGGCCGCGGTGTCCCCGCCGTAGGTTCGGTTGAGGAGCTCCCCGGTCGTTTCGGCGATCGCGTCCAGGGCTTCCAGGGCCTCGCAGTAGGCCCGTTCCGCCCGCTTCACCGCCCACATCTGGGACCCGAGGCGATCGAGGGCGTTTTCGATCTCCGCCTTGCGATCGCCCAATTCAGCCGACTGGCGATCGAATTCCTGTCGTTTGGACAGCAGCAGGTTTCGAGTCTTCTTCAACTGCTTGCCTCGTTCTTTCTCGGAACGCAACGATTGATAATGCATTTCGAGGCGTTCTGCCAGGGGCAGATCCCGACTCGGGGGCCGAAACACCGTTCGGTGTTCCAATTGTTTAACCGTTGCCGTCAGGGTTTGGATTTCCGAGTACAGTTGGTTCAACTGTTCTGATAAACTGGGTTCCAGCCATCGGACTGGAGTGGGCTTTGCGGACGCTGGGAATTGGAGGGTCATGGTAACACGCTCTTCGATCAGACGGTTCGTCGATGCCCCCTGAGTTTTGGAATTGAGTTGGGAAAAATGAGTGCTTGTCATGGTGGAACGGATGTTGATTGATCAAAAATGCCGGATTACAAGGTCAATTATTGACATCCTCACGGCCGATGTCTCGGCCTCCTGTCCCGGCCCGGGAATCGTCCACCATTCGCACCGAAAATTCGGCTCTTTCGGGAGCCAGTTGTATCATAACATCCTGACAGTTTGACAATCGACTTCTGTTCCCGATTTCTCATTTTTATCCATGGCACTTCTGCAAAGCGACAATATCGGCCGTAAAATTGACGATCGCTGGCTGTGGCGCGGCGTCTCCCTGGCCCTGTCCCCCGGCGATCGCCTGGGATGGGTCGGCCCGACGGGCACCGGCAAAAGCCTGATGCTGCGATCGCTGGCCGGACTCGACCCCCTCGACGAAGGGGAAATCCGGTTCGGCGATCGTCCCCTGTCGGCCTTACACCTCCCCCAATACCGCTCCCAAGTGATGTATTTACACCAGCGT
Organism: Lyngbya sp. CCY1209; assembly: GCF_035615495.1. Taxonomy (GTDB): domain Bacteria; phylum Cyanobacteriota; class Cyanobacteriia; order Cyanobacteriales; family Microcoleaceae; genus Limnospira. The sequence goes on from NZ_JAJENU010000207.1 coordinate 4,851, forward strand.
CCCGTCCTCTTTGAAGGCACGGTAGAATCCAATTTAAAAGCCGTCTATCAACTCTCAGTTTACAGCCAACGACGCTACAATTTGGAGCGAGTTTTAACCCTGTTAGACATCCTCAAACGTCCCCCGGAATTTCTGCACAAAAACGCGACGACACTTTCCGGCGGAGAAAGTCAAATTGCGGCGATCGTGCGGGCGCTGCAACTCGAACCCTCGGTTTTACTATTGGACGAACCCACCGCCTCCCTCGACCCGGACACCACCAAACAAGTCGAGTCCGCGATCGCCACCTGGCTGAAAAATGACCCCGGACGGGCCTGCATCTGGACGAGTCACGACCCCGAACAAATCCGGCGCGTCACCGATCGCTGTTTCAATTTGGGAGAATATAAAAAATAACCCAACTGCCCGTTGTTGCGCTTTGGCACCATAACAGTTTTCAACCTCATGAAATACGGTCAATTACTCGCGCCCTCGACGGGGAGACTTCGACCCCGATCGCCCCCAACCCGTTCGAGAAATCATACAAAAAATGGAGATCGAAATCAAAAAATAATTTAAAATTATTTAAATTTCAACCTCAAACTTATAAAATCCGAGATGGCAATCGGAAACTATTTGTAAATAGTTGCGCCCCCAAACCCCCAATCATGGGGGCTTTGAGCGGATCGATTTTTCCCGAATTATTTCACATTGCTATATATCATCAATTTCACATTTTCGACCAACCATGTCCGACAATTATTTGACCCTCAGTTACGGTCAACTCGCCGCCTCCGTATTGTTGATATTAATAAACGTCGTCCTCTCTCTGCGGTTGCGTCTGGGATTGGAGCGATCGCTCGTCATCGCCTCGGTGCGGATGATAGTGCAACTGCTCTTGATCGGATATGTTTTGGAATGGTTGTTCGCCCTGTCCAATCCCTTTTTGGTCGTGGCGATCGCTTTATTGATGGCGGGGGTGGCGGGAATTTCGGCGGTGAATCGCACCTCCCGCCGCTTCGCCGGAATTTACTGGCGGAGTTTGGTTTCCGTGCTGGTGGCGGCATTTTTGATCACCAATTTATCCGTGGGGGGAATTATCCAGGTGCGGCCCTGGTACGACCCCCAATATTTGATTCCCATGTTGGGGATGGTATTGGGAAATACGTTAACCGGAATTTCTTTGGGATTAGAACGATTTATGGAGGGAGTGACGATTAACCGAAACGCGATCGAAACCTTGTTGGCATTGGGCGCCACCCGCTGGGAAGCCAGCCACCGGGAAGTCCAGACGGCCGTGCGGACGGGGATGATTCCTACCATCAACTCGATGATGGTGATGGGTTTGGTGAGTTTGCCGGGGATGATGACGGGTCAAATTTTGGCCGGGGCGAGTCCCATCGACGCGGTACGGTATCAAATTGTCATCGTGTTTGCGATCGCCTCCGGAAGCGCTTTGGGAACCCTGGGCGTCGTATTATTAGCATGGCAGGCCCTCCTGAGTCCGGCCCACCAACTGCGGTGCGATCGCCTCTATCCCGCCAAGGGGAAATGAGGAGGCGGAGGGGCGGAGGAGGCGGAGGAGGCAGAGGGGGCGGAGGAGGCAGAGGAGGAAAGTTTTGATCAGATCGATAAACTCCCCAATCATCTTTAGATGATTTTGGCTGTTAGCTTGGGAATTGATTCCCAAGCGGTGCGGATGTTCCACCCGTTTCTCCGCTTCCCCGACTCCCCACTCCCCACACCCCACACCCCACACCCCACACCCTACACCCTACCCCCTACCCCCTCCTTCCCTGCCGTTTCTCCCCTCCGTGTGTTAAAACAACGTGTGGTGTATCAGCGATCGCACTCCGACGACGACAACAAAAATCAACCGTGACTCAAGCTCTAACCCCCTCAAGGTCAACCCAGAACGTCCGCCGTCACGTTCTCGACAATGGCATCGTCATCTTAGTGACCGAAAATCCGGCGGCGGATATCATTGCCACCCGCCTGTTTTTGGGTACCGGGACCCGCTGGGAACCCCCCGGAAAAAGCGGACTGTCCCACCTGCTGGCTACCGTCCTCACCAAGGGAACCGAACGCCTCACCTCCCTCGACATCGCCGAACGGGTGGAGTCGGTGGGGGCCCGGCTGAGTGCGGACACCTCCGCCGACTATTTCCTGATGGGTTTGAAAACAGTTTCGTCCGATTTTGCGGAAATTTTGGACTTGGCGGCACAACTGTTGCGATCGCCCTCTTTCCCGGAAGCCGAAATCGAACTGGAACGCCGCATCACCATCCAGGGTATCCGATCGCAGCGGGAACAGCCCTTTTCTCTGGCGTTTGAAGGCCTGCGGCGGGCGATGTATGGCGATCATCCCTACGCAATTTCGACCTACGGGACGGAAGAAACCGTCAGCCAACTCACCCGCGACGACCTGCAACAATTTCACCAAACCTATTTTCGCCCCGACAATCTCATTATTTCCCTGGCGGGCCGAATTACGCTAACCGAAGCGATCGCCCACATTGATCGCGTCTTCGGAGATTGGCCGGCCCCCGCCGAACCGCCGCCCGAACCCGTGTTGCCGGACGTTTCCCCCGACCCCCACAAAGCGATCTGCCCCCTGGCAACCCAGCAGTCGGTGATCATGTTGGGATATCTGGCCGGTTCGGTGCGTCATCCCGACTACGCCGGGTTGAAGCTGATGAACACCTATTTGGGGAACGGGTTGTCGAGTCGCCTATTTGTGGAGTTGCGGGAAAAGCGGGGACTGGCCTACGACGTGTCGGCCTTTTATCCCACCCGTTTGGATGCGTCCCAATTCGTGGTGTACATGGGGACCGCGCCCCAAAATACCGCGATCGCGATCGAGGGGTTGCGGGCCGAGGTCGTCCGCCTCGCCGACGTCCCCCTGAGTGAGGAGGAGCTCCAGGTCTCTAAAAATAAGCTGTTGGGACAGTACGCCTTGGGGAAACAGACCAACACCCAACTGGCCCAAATTTACGGGTGGTACGAAATATTGGGACTCGGCATCGACTTCGACCGCCAATTCCAGGCGGACGTGATGGCGGTGACGGCGGCCGAAGTTCAGGCAATTGCCCAGAAAAATTTTGTCGAACCCTACCTGTCGTTGGTCGGTCCGGAGGCGATCGTTAGCCAGTTTTAGAGGAGGGAGTAGGGAGGAGGGAGTAGGGTGTAGGGTGTAGGGTGTAGGGTGTAGGGTGTAGGGTGTAGGGTGTAGGTAATAGGTAATGGGGGGATAGTTTCCCTTCCGCTTGACCGTTGCTTCACCGTTGCCCCGGCGCCCCGGCGCCCGAAATGCCCTAAAATGATGGGCGATCGCACCTTCCGGGAGGTTTCGATGAAACAACTGTATTTGGTGCCAGCTTTGCAATTCGGGCGGCTGATGATGGCGGGGGGAATCTTGGGGATTCTCCTGTTGGGGATAGACGTTACTTTGGTATCGGGAAATCCGGCGATCGCCCAAACTCGCCGGGGAGATACCCCCGCGGCTAACAATCTCAACCGGCCCGTCCTCAAAGATGGTAGTCAGGGGACGGAGGTTTCCGAACTCCAGGCGACGCTGCAACTGTTGGGGTACTATGCCGGACCCATCGACGGGGTTTATTCGGAGGAGACGGCCGAGGCGGTGTCCGCCTTTCAGGAGGCGGCCGGGTTGAGTCCTGACGGGGTGGTGGATCGCTCGACTTGGAACCGACTGTTTCCCCCCGAACCGACGGCGGCGGCGGCCGAACCGGAACCGGAGGTCTGCGTCTGTCCCGAGACGGCCCGGGCCGCGACGTTGGTGGCCGACTCGGCGGACTCCCGGGAGGCGAGTTTCCCGGTCCTGAAATTGGGAATGCGGGGGGAGGCGGTGGCCGGACTGCAGGAACGGTTGCGGGCCAAGGGGTTCCTCGACGGCGAGGCCGACGGCATTTTCGGCCCGGAAACCCAGGCGGCGGTGAAGGGAGCCCAGCGGGAGTATGAAATTACGCCGGATGGAGTGGTCGGCGCCACCACTTGGCGGGTGCTGCTGCGCTAATTGTTAACAAATGTGAACCCCAATATTGCATGACGTTAAAGTGTGTAACGTTTGGTAAATAGGGGTTGCGCTCAGAAAAATTCGTGGTAAATTAAACAGTATCAGGACACGGAAGAAGATAATTCTTTAATAACCCGGTTTGGATTAAAGCTCGTGTCCGTCCGCTTTAGTCCGATTGCAGCGCCCAGGCAGTGCGATCGCACCCGGACTTGTTAGCATCGTTGAGGAGCGTTTTCTCCGCCTGGATTCCCGCCCTCGGGTCGGCGTTTTTGGGATCGGTGCTATAACTAGAGCCTGTATCGGCTGCTCATTATGGTGAGTTCCCTGTGTTGGGGTCGTTGCAAGTTTTGTCCACCCGATTTAGATTCAATCATTTTTCTGAGTAACTTATCTAACGTCTGCTTGAGTCAACTGAGTTTACTCATTTGTTTTAGGGTCTAGTAGCCTCCTACTAGGCCTTAAAATTTTGGTGAATTTGAACAATTATCAATTATCAATTATCAATTATCAATTATCCCCGCACCCGATTGGAATGGGAGCGACGCGACCCGTTAGAATAATAATGAAGAAAGTGTCTGAACGATCCGGAGCGAGAGAACGGGGTCAGACTCAGCATTCCCTGATTTTTCAGACCCGGAGCGTTTCCAGTTCAACGATTTGAGGATGCAATCATGCCGAAGGGATCTTTTGCACAAATGCAAGCGGAGAGCGGAGGAACGCAGATTTCTTTTTGCTATGAAAACGGTCAGGTGGAAACGTTTGCACTGCCGATGTCTACAACAGATTTAGCCCAGAAATTACCGCAACTGTTGTCCCGGCCCTGGATTACCCTGCATTTGATCGATCAAACGGTGGTCATTTGCATGGCAAAAGTGAGCAAAGTGGAAGTCAAACCTCCCCTTCCCCAACTCCAAGGCGAGGCGTCTCTGGCCAACTGCCAGCGGGTAACGGCACTGCAGCGGGGTGCGACTGGCCGGTTGGGGGTTTGAGGGTCTTTTGAGATAGGATGGGAAAAATCGCATTCTAGATTCCCGAAATGCCATGTCTTCAGTCAGTTTAATTCGAGCAGATTCCTACGAACCCTCTGCCCTTCATCAAGCTTTGGAAACGTTGCTCGAACCGTTGGGAGGCCTGGAAACCCGGGTCAAACCGGGCGATCGCGTCCTGCTGAAACCGAACCTGCTGACGGGATCGCGTCCGGCCCGAGAATGCGTCACCCGTCCGGAACTCGTCGCCGCCGTCGCCGAACGGGTGCTGGCGGTGGGGGGAAAACCGTTTTTGGGGGACTCCCCGGCCTTCGGGAGCGCGTTGGGGGTGGCGAAGGCTAACGGTTATTTGCCCTTGATTGAGGCGTTGGATTTGCCCGTGGTGGAATTTCGCGGGCGCCAGTATGAAACCGGGGGGGAAGAATTCCATCGCCTGCGGTTGAGTCGGGAGGCGATGGAAGCGGATGTGGTGATCAACCTGCCGAAGGTGAAATCCCACGTGCAACTGACCCTGACGTTGGGGGTGAAAAATTTGTTCGGGTGCGTCCCGGGCAAGATGAAGGCTTGGTGGCACATGGAGGCTGGAAAAGATGCCGATCGCTTCGGGCGGATGTTGGTGGAGACGGCCCGGGCGATCGCGCCAGAATTGACGATTATCGACGGGATCATCGGCCACGAGGGGAACGGCCCGAGCGGCGGCGACCCCCGCTTCCTGGGCCTCCTGGGGGCCTCTGGGGACGTTTTCGCCCTTGATCGCGCGATGGTCGAGATCCTCGGCGTCGGGCCCGACCGCGTTCCCACCCTGGCGGCGGCGGAACGGTCGGGACTCTCGCCGGAATTGGATGCGATCGCCTTTCCCCTCCTCCACCCCGACGAGTTGCGAGTTTCGGACTGGAAATTGCCCGACCGCCTCACCCCCATCGATTTCGGCCTGCCCCGGGTGATCCAATCCACCTTCCGCCACCTCTATATCCGCTGGATCGAGGAACGGAAAAAAGCCGTTTAGATGAGATCTAGCGCTGCGTGCGGGTGTAGGGTGTAGGGTGTAGGGTGTAGGGTGTAGGGTGTAGGGTGTAGGGTGTAGGGTGTAGGGTGTAGGGTGTA
>NZ_JAJENU010000208.1:0-314 GCF_035615495.1 Lyngbya sp. CCY1209
TCCATCCAGTGCGATGTTGGCGAGGAGTGGACTTATTACCCCTCCTTGAGGTGTCCCGGCTTTCGTATCGTCAAATACACCATTGTCAATGACACCGGCTTTTAACCATTGTTTGATATTGCGCCTGATGGTCGTTGGACAATGAAGTTTGGATAGCAGGTAATCAGGGTCAATCTGGTCAAAACATTTGGCAATGTCGGCATCGAGGACATAGTATTCCCCTTGATTAATTCCAACAAATATTCTGCCAATTGCGTCAAGGGTTGAGCGTCCGGGTCGAAACCCATAGCTTGTCCCCTCGAATTTAGGTTCCC
>NZ_JAJENU010000209.1:0-24319 GCF_035615495.1 Lyngbya sp. CCY1209
ATCGGGTTGGGGCCCCTGGCTTGCGCCCTCGGGAATTGATTCCCAAGCGGTCTGGATGTCTCACCCACCGCTCCCCCTGCTCCCTCCCCTTCTTCCATCCCCACACCCGCCATTCTCAGCCATCAATTAGTATAGATGTTTAGATGAATTAATTTGTAGAATATCTCGTATCGTCAAAATCGACAAGTAATGTCGATACAATTTTGATTGACAATGGATGAGAATGCCGTGCCAGTGTACGCTCAAATTGCCGAAGAGTTGAGACAGAATATCCAACAGGGCGTCTACCGGGTCGGGGACAAGCTTCCCACCGAAGTCCAACTGAGCGATCGCTTCCGGGTGAACCGCCATACGGTTCGGCGTGCGATCGCATTATTAAAAAGTGAAGGGTTGCTGCGGGTCGATCAGGGCCGGGGAACCTTCGTCGCCGGCATTCCCATCCGCTACCCCATCGGCCAGCGAGTCCGCTTCAACGAAACCTTGACGGCCCAGGGGTTCGAGACGAGTTTCCAACTGTTGCGGAACGTGGAAGTACCCGCCGATGCGTCCGTGGCGAAGGGACTGGAATTGGCGATCGGCGATCCGGTGGCCGTGATCGAACGGCTGACGTTTGCGGACGACCAACCCATCAGCATTAGTGCCGGCCACTTTCCCCTCAAACGGTTTCCCGCCATTCTCAGCCAGGAACCCCGGATGTGGTCGATTTCCAACTTGTTGCGGGAGGTTTACGGCTGCGATCACATCCGCCGCAGCACCCGCGTCTCGGCCCGGGTGGTCAATCCCCAGGATGCGCGACTGCTCAAATTACCCCTGAATTATCCGATTTTATTGGTGGAATCGATCAATGTCGATCAGGACGGAAAACCCGTTGAATATGGTGTGACGCGCTTCCGGGGCGATCGCATGGAATTGGTATTTGAGAATTGAATAAAATTAGCGATCGGACGCAGATGCCAAATCACCTTCAACCAACAAAAAAGTGCCTTTAAAGGTACTTCGCCGCAGGCGAATTTGGTTAACCTCCCGGTCAACAGTAATAAACTCCCTCACTTATCTCGGCCCTTTCAATTCGACAGTCAGATCCCAACGATCTTGAATAATATCTGGAGAATGAGTCGCCATTAAAATATCGAATTTTGCAATTTTTATTATTTCTTGCAAATCTTTCAAAAACTCAACCTGCCATCCGACGTATGGCGGTTTAATTTTAAATTCTGATCCCTCTTCTTGATTTAATAAACCCAATTCAATCTGGCGCGATCGCACCTCTGAGAGGCAAAATAAATCGGGGCAGTTCAAAAGCCACCCCGACTATTCACTAATTCACCACACTCCAATTTATCAGACTTCAGACTTTCATGCCACTCGAAGACCGTCTTTTTTTCCGTTCCAACTCTTCCTGTTCCCGATATTCGGAATCCTCGAATTGCAAGTCATTGGGCGCCCCGCAAGCCGAAACCGTCCCCTCAAAATTCGTGTCGGCGGCGAGTTCCGGGTGTTCCTGTTTCCGCTTGGCGATCTCTTCCTGGGACAGAATCCTGCTTTCGTCGAATCCGAGTTCGATTTCCATTCCCAAGCCTTTCTGTTTGACGCGGCTGAGGTTGTAGAAGCGTTTATTCAATGTCGTGACGGCGAAGGCTTTCAGACATCCCAACAAATACTTGCGCTTGAAGGGATCTTTCACGAACCAATATTCTAACGTCTTCCACATATAGAACCGGGCGTAGTTCCGCAATACTCCTTTGAGGACTTCTTCCCGTTCCATTGCCTCCGGTTTCATGATCGGGGTGACGAAATTGTATTGGGAATAGTCGCGCACTTCGACGCGATCGCCCAAATCTTCAAACAACTCGGAAAACGGCCAGGGCGTGAACATATTCCAGTTCGCCATATCCGGTTGCCAATCCCGCGCCATCCGGTAGGTTTCTTCGATGGTTTCGGGGGTTTCATTTTCCAAGCCCATGATGAATTGGGCTTCGGCGACAATGCCGTTATCTTTGAGGAGTTTGATCGCCCGTTTGTTCTCCTCGATGGTGGTGTCTTTGCGGAACAAATTCAGCTTCAACTGTGCTGCTGCTTCCGTTCCCAAGGAAACGTGAACCAACCCGGCTTTCCGATACAAAGCCAACTCGTTTTCATCCCGCAAAATGTCCGTGACGCGGGTGTTGATGCCCCAGTGGACATCCAGTTTGCGATCGATCAATTCTTCGCATAATGCCACAAACCGGGGTTTGCTGATGGTGGGTTCTTCGTCGGCGAGGATGAAAAATCCCACGTTGTAGGTTTTCACCAATTCCTCGATTTCATCGACGAATTTAGCCGGGGTGCGCGATCGGTATTTCCGCCAGAATTTCCACTGGGAACAGAAGCGGCAGCGGAAGGGACAACCCCGGGCGTAGTTGGGGACGGCGAGGCGGACGTTGAGGGGGGTGTAGTAGTATTGATCCCAATCCAAAAGACTCCAGTCGGGGGAGAGGGTGTCGAGATTGCAGATGGGGGGGTGCGCTTCCGTGGCGACGACTTTGCCGTTTTCTAAGAAGGCGATTCCTTTGATATTGTGGCGTTCTTTCTTGTCCGAACCGTCGGCGATCGCCCGCATCAAATTGACGGTGATTTCTTCCCCCTCTCCCCGGATGATATAATCCACCCAGGGCGCTTCGTGGAGCACTTCGGAATACATATAGGTGGGATGAATTCCCCCCATAATTGTCACCGCATCGGGGCAGACTTCCCGGGCGATTTGCAGGGTTTTTTGGGATTGATAAATCATCGGGGTGATCGCCGTCGCCATCACCACGTCAGGTTTATTTTTTTCGATAATCGTCGCCAGGACGTCATCGGCAATGTAGTTCGTCATGGCATCGACGAACCGGACATTATCGAAGCCGTGTTTTTTCAACGCGCCGCCGACGTAGGGAACCCAACTCGGCGGCCAATTGCCGGCAATTTCCGCGCCGCCGGAGTGGTAGTTGGGTTGGATCATCAAGATTTTCATGAGAATTTCTCCAGTTTGAAATTACGGGAATTAAATGGTTTTTGAAAAGCGCTGTTCTTGCCGATCGCGGGTGTAGGTGTCGAAGGCACAGGCGATATTTCGGATCAGCAGCCGTCCGCTGGGCGTCACTTCGATGCGATCGCACAAATTGACCAGCAATCCGTCATTTTCCAAGTCCTTCAATGCCGCCTCTTCTCTGGCAAAATACTCGTCAAATTTGATATTATATTTGTCTTCAATTTCCCACTTGTCTAGGCAGAAGTGACACATCAATTCCATGATAATTTCCCGTCGCATGATGTTATCACTTTTGGCGAGTTTGACTCCCTTTTCGATGGGCTGTTTGCCCTCGTCGATCGCCCGATAAAAATCCTTCAGATTCTTATTATTTTGGACATAAACATCGTGCAGCATACTGATGGAGGTCAAACCGAATCCAAACAATTCGGAATCGGGTTGCGTGGTGTAGCCCTGGAAATTGCGGTGCAGTTTCCCTTCCTGCTGGGCGATCGTCAGTTCGTCGTCGGGTTTGGCGAAGTGATCCATGCCGATAAATACATAACCATTTTCGGTGAGTTTGTCGATGGTCATGTGGAAAATTTCCAGCTTTTCGGCAGCTTGGGGTAACGCCTCTTCCGGCAGTTTTTTCTGGATCGGTTTCATCCAGGGAACCCAGGCGAAATTGAACACCGCGATGCGATCGGGATCGAGGCGGATGGTTTTCTCGATGGTGTCGCGGAAGCTGTCGAGGGTTTGGTGGGGCAAACCGTAAATCAGATCCACATTCACGCTTTCAAATTCGGCCTCCCGCATCCAACTCATGACGTTGAATAACAGTTCTTCCGGCTGGACGCGGTTGATGGCTTCCTGGACGGTGGGATCGAAGTCTTGGATGCCGAAGCTGATGCGGTTGAAGCCGAGATTTCTCAGGAATAAAACGTAGTTGCGATCGATATAGCGGGGGTTGACTTCGATGGAGATTTCCGCATCTTCTGCGAAAGTGAAATGCTCGTGAATTTTATTCCACAGCCGTTCGACTTGTTCCAAGCTGAGATAGTTGGGGGTGCCGCCGCCCCAGTGCAGTTGGACGACGGGCCGATCGCGATCGATTAATGCCGCCGTCCGCTCGATATTTTTAAACAGATAATCGAAGTAAGGGTTGACGACCTTATCTTTGAGTCCGGTGACGATCACGTTGCAGCCGCAAAAATAGCAGGCAGTTTGGCAGAAGGGGATATGAAAGTAAAGGGAAAGGGGGGTTTTCTTTTCGTTTCCCCGGGCGATCGCATCGAAAAATTCAGCCTCCTCGAAATCCCCGTGCAGTTCCGTTGCCGGCGGATAGCTGGTATAGCGGGGGGTGGGGCGATCGTGTTTGACTAGAAGCTCGGAATTAAAACAAACGGTTTGGCTCGGTAATTTCATCGGTTTTGACATCCACAAAACAATCCTGGTTTTTAAAATCAAACGCAGGCGATCGGGGTCGATCTAAAATACTGACAACTCGACCCATTCTTTTTCCTATTGTCAAAGAAACGCGCCCTTTTCGGGAGAATCGATCGAGTTGCAAATCCCATCATTTTTCGGAAAAAATACGGTTGTTAATCGATATTTTTTTCCCTACTCCGTCGGCACCAAATTGGTCGCCTCTCCGGGGGCGCGTTCGGTGCTTCCGGGCTTGTCTTGGCGTGTCACCAAGTCGAAAACGTGCTCGCCGATCGCCGTTTTGACTTCATCTTCCAAACCGTGCATGACATCGCGGTTGAGTTGGAAAGCGAGCTGGGCTTCATCGACAATTTGCTGCGCCGTTTCGTCATCGACGGAAATGGCATTGAGGGCATCGCGATACTTGAACTTGAACGCCCGCCGCTTGTCGGGGGTGGGGAAGGCATCGAACTCGTGCAAACCCGTCCCTTTATCCGGGGGTAAATCCAAGGCGGAACGGGCGATATTCCGCAGGCTTTGTCCGCCGGAGAGATCGCCCATATAGCGGGTGTAGGCGTGGGCAACGAGCAGTTCCGGCTTGGTTTTGGAGACTTCCAAAATGCGATCGACGTACACTTTTCCTTCCGGAATGGGGGCGATAATTTCTCGCCAATTGTCGCCGTAATAATAGGCGAGATCGGCTTCGAGTTTGGCAGTGCGGTTGAGTTCGGGGAAGTACATCCCTTTGACGGCGGGGTTGTCGAGATGACGCCGCATTTCTTCTTCGAGAACGCTGTAAACGAAATATAAATTAGCAGTCAGTTTCCGAAAGGGCTCGATTTCGACGATGCCTTTCAGGAAGCATTTCATAAAAGCGGTGTTTTCGGCTGCGGTGTGAGACTGTTTCGTGCCTTCCCGCAGCAGGGTTGCTAAATTGCCACTCATGAATTTCACCAAACGTTTCAATGCATTCATAACTGTATAGCAATTTTTACGTTTGACAAGAGCAGGTTCTTAAAACTTTACATTTGGGGCGATCGATGTTAAGAGATTTGAAGATAGAAAAAAGTCAATTAAAGTGGCTTGGTTGATGCACAAAATACTATAATGCGTTGTGGTCGGGCGAAGCTGTCAAAATTAATTGATAATTCTTCCTGATTATCGACAGCCGCACGGGACGCCATGCATTGAAGGGTGTCAATTTGGGCGGATGTCAAGCTGCCGATATCGGTGATTGTCATTCCTTTAAATTGAGCGATCGCAAATTCCGCAATTGACGCGATCGCTTCATCTAATTTCTTCTAATTTTTTTTGACGGCGATCAAGTCATCGTTTTCCCACCCCTTTCTCCCCCCTTACAAAGGGGGGCTGGGGGGGATTATTCACGCCTGATGATAACTCCAAACGCCATATTTCGATCGCACCCCCCGGAAATCTCGTCAAAAGCTCGGCTTTCAAAACCGGCAATTTCTGGGAAAAATTGTGGCGGCGATCGCCCCATTTGTAGCGCGGATGACGGCCGGAACCGAACCCAAAATTTGGTCTTCTGTCAGCGCTTCCGGCAAGGTGGAATGGAACGTTTATGACCCCTTCGACGGGCGGTCGGCTTCCGGGCTGACGGAAACTCAGGTGCGATCGTGGTTGGAGGAACGGTATAACCGCTGATTTGAAACGGCTCCATTTTGAACGAGGAAATTTACGTTATGTTTTCCAAACATTTGCCGGAAGTGGGCTTGCCAAAATGCCCCCAAACTGTTACTGAAGTTGAGGACAATGGGGCGGCGGTGGGCACTCACAGGGACGCGGACTCACCCGACCGTTTTTTCAGGCCCATCGCGATCCGATTTTGGCGCTTGAGCCTCTACTACGGAACCGGGCTGAGTGATCCTCCCGCGAACGTCCGGTTCTCCCCCGGCCAGCGATCGCGGTCAAATCGGACGCGATCGGCCCGAGCCTCACCCGCCCCCGGGAGCCTTTTTCAACCTTTCCTCCCCGGGGTCGGCGTCAACTTCCGGGTTCCCGACGAATTTCCCGATTTTTTGTTTCCCGATGCCGACTTAAGAATCCCCCCAGATGGTAAAATACATTCACAAACTTTGGCCGACCGCCAAATTGAATGGGCGATGAGGTTTTGACCCCTCAGAGTGCTATTCTATAAGTGACAGCCGTCGGGCAGACGGTCAAGATGCTCGGCGAGGGGTTAAGCGTCAGCTCCCCGACGGCCCGAGAATCCCCGTACCTTTCGGTCGGGGAATGTCAGCGAAGGGGATCAAGGGCATCTCATTGGCCCGACTCCCCCCACAAAATTCGTATTTTCTCCGAAACTTGGAACGATTACATCTTGTAGGGATGATCCCCTTCTGGTAAAATCAAAATCTAAAGTTAGTATAAAATACCTAGCTTGCCAGATTACCAGGCCATCTGTCAGTGGGGAGTCAGGAAGCTGGCTCCGGATCGAGATTTGCTTTCCCCACAGTCTGGGTCGCAAATCAATCGTTCTGACACTGGTCTGAGTTCTCATGCTCAAAATAGAGTGGTTGAGCTTGTAAACAGTCTTTTTGGTTAGAGGGAACCTATGGGAAATAAGCCGGATCGCGTGGTTTTAATTGGTGTCGCTGGGGATTCCGGGTGCGGGAAATCTACCTTTTTGCGTCGGATAACAGATATCTTTGGTGAAGATTTTGTCACGGTCATCTGCCTGGATGACTATCACAGTCTCGATCGCAAGCAACGCAAGGAGACTGGGATTACCGCTCTCGATCCCCGCGCCAACAACTTCGACCTAATGTACGAACAGGTCAAAGCGCTCAAAAGTGGTCAATCCATCGACAAGCCGATCTACAACCACGAAACCGGCGCGATCGATCCGCCCGAGCGCATCGATCCCAACCATATCGTGGTCATCGAAGGTCTGCATCCCCTTTACGATGAGCGGGTGAGAAGCCTGTTGGACTTCAGCGTTTACCTCGACATCAGCGACGAGGTGAAAATCTCCTGGAAGATCCAGCGAGATATGGCTGAAAGGGGCCACCGTTATGAGGATGTCCTGGCATCCATCAACGCCCGCCGTCCCGACTTTGAAGCTTACATCGACCCGCAGAAGCAGTACGCGGATGTGGTCATCCAGATTCTACCCACCCAACTGATTCCGGACGACAAGGAACACAAAGTGTTGCGGGTGCGCCTGATGCAGCGCGACGGCGTAGAAGGATTCGAGCCGGCTTACCTATTTGATGAAGGTTCGACCATCCACTGGACGCCCTGCGGACGGAAACTCACCTGTTCCTATCCGGGTATCAAAATGTATTATGGACCCGATAGCTACTACGGCAACGAAGTTTCCGTTCTGGAAGTCGATGGTAAGTTCGACAACCTCGACGAGATGATCTACGTCGAAGGTCACATGAGCAACGTGGCGACCAAATACTACGGCGAACTGACCCACCTGCTGCGGGAACACCAGGACTACCCCGGTTCCAACGACGGCAGCGGACTGTTCCAAGTGTTGGTGGGTCTGAAGATGCGGGCGACCTACGAGCGCCTTGTCGGAAAGGACGAAAAGGTGGCGGCAGCCGTCTAAAACGCCCCGACTCCCAATTTAAAATCGAACGCGGGATGACACAAGTCTCTCGCGTTATTTTTTTTGGGCAACCGTCTCCCATCCCCCATTCCCCATCCCCGACTCCCCCCCGATCGCTTCGGAGCCGAGAATGTAACAATATCAAAAATCAGATGTCTGCTGAACCCACCTCCATGAATATTGTCGATTATCTTCGCGTCAGCCTGATCGATCGCTGCAACTTTCGATGCCAGTATTGTATGCCCGAAGGGGCGGAAATTGACTACATCCTGCAACAGAACCTCCTCACCAACGAAGAACTGCTGACCCTGCTGCGGGAAGTCTTCATTCCCGTCGGCTTCACCCGTTTCCGCCTCACCGGGGGCGAACCCCTGCTGCGTCCGGGACTCACCGACCTAGTGCGGGAAATTGCCGCGTTTCCGGAAACCCGGGATCTGGCAATGACGACCAACGGATTTTTGCTGGCCCCCCTGGCCGAACCGCTTTACAATGCCGGGTTGAGGCGCGTCAATATCAGCCTCGATTCCCTCGATCCGGACACCTTCAATCAAATCATCGGCAACCGGGGGCGCGATCGCTGGCAACAGGTCTGGGAGGGCATCCGCGCCGCCCACCGGGTCGGGTTCGACCCCCTGAAATTAAATGTCGTGGTGATTCCGGGGGTCAACGACCACGAAATTTTGGATCTGGCCGCCTTGACCCTCGATCGCCGCTGGCACGTCCGGTTTATCGAATTCATGCCCATCGGCAACGGCCAACTGTTCGGCGATCGCGGTTGGGTGGCGTCCGAAACCCTCCGACAACAGATCCGCGATCGTTGGGGGTTAGTCGAATCCCGAGTCACGGGCAACGGTCCGGCCGACGTCTTCCAAATCCCCGACGCCGAGGGAACTCTAGGATTTATCAGCCAAATGTCCGAATGTTTCTGCGATCGCTGCAACCGGATGCGCCTGTCGGCCGACGGCTGGCTGCGGCCGTGCCTGCTCAACGAAACCGGCCAGATCGACCTGAAAACCGCCCTCCGCGACGGGGCATCCTACGAAGACCTGCGAAACCGGGTCCGCCACCTCCTCGACATCAAACCCGACATCAACTTCAAACAGCGGGACGCCGGAACCAGCGGCGGCTACACCCGCACCATGTCCCAAATTGGCGGTTAACCTATAGCGCCACGCCCAGGGAATGGGTAATAGGGAATGGGTAATAGGGAATGGGTAGTAGGGAATGGGTAATAGGGAATGGGTCACTTTTCACTTTCCCTACACCCCACACCCCACACCTGGCGCACAGCGATATATATACAGAACTAAGCCATACGGGAGTAGAACTCAACCACCAGCAGTTCGTTGATCGAGAGTGCCACCCACTCCCGCTCGATCACGCCATTGACCTTCCCGGTCAGATTTCCCTTGTCGAACTCCAAATGACTGGGGACATTCGCCAAACCCGGGTACTGGAGATTCGTCTTCACCATTTCGCGGGATTTTTCCCGATTTCTGATCCCGATCTCATCTCCGGGGCGACATTGGTAGCTGGCGATATCCACCACACGGCCGTTGACCGTGATGTGGCCGTGGTTGACCAACTGGCGGGCCGCCGGAATGGTGGGGGCCATCCCCAACCGGAAAATCGTATTGTCCAGACGCATTTCCAGATATTGCAACAACACTTGCCCGGTGGAACCGGAGGCGCGGCGGGCCTTGCGGACGTAACGCAGCAGTTGCCGTTCGGACAGGCCGTAGTTGAATCTCAGTTTTTGCTTTTCTTCCAGACGGATGGCGTATTCCGATCGCTTCCGTCGGGCCTGACCGTGCTGGCCGGGGGGATAGGACCGTCTGGCTGCCTTGCGGGTCAACCCCGGCAGATCCCCCAAACGGCGAACAATCCGCAAACGGGGCCCTCGATATCGAGACATTTAACTTCCTCGCAACATAAAATTTTCACCAATCTTCTAGTATAAGTCGCGAAACCAAAAACGGGCAATCCCAAGGGCAATTGATCATTCACATTCCCTACACCCTACACCCCATTCCCTATTCCCTATTCCCCGCACGCGGCGCTATATATTGATTGTCGAGAATTTTTTAAACCGATGCTGAATTTTTACAAGCGGGCTTGGGGGCTATCCCTGGCGACTCTGGGCATCCTGTCCGCCCTGATGCCGGCCCGACCCCTGCAAGCCTTTCCCTCCTTCGATTTGGTGGGGGAACAAGATTACGGAAGATGTGTACAAGGGTTGCGGGAAGCCGGACTCTCCCCCGAAATCACCGCCTCAGCCTGCGCGATGGCGCTCCGACCCAGCCAACTGGCCGAATGCGTGGTTCGGATCGGTAACGATACCGGCATCGCCGCCGAGGAAGCCGTGTTGGGATGCGTGGGAGTCCGCCGTCCGGCAGCCCTGGCGACCTGCGTATTCAACATCACCGCCAGCGGTAGCGGGGCCGACCCGCTCAACGTGCTGGAAAGTTGCGGCCGTTCCCTCCTCCCGGAACAGTATTCGTTCTGCGTCGTGGGCATGAGTCAGGGCGGCGCGGATTACACCCCCGACGACCTCCTGGAAGTGTGCCTTCATCCCCCGGAACAGTTTATCGATCTGTACGGGGAATCTTAACCCTTTTTCATCGGGGTATACGGCGGGGGAAGAATTGACCATTATCAATTTTCAATTCATTGTCAATTTCCATTGTAAATTATCAATGAATTTCTCCCCGCCGATTCACCCATTCGATCGCCACTTCGATCGCCGCTTTCATGCTCGATGCATCGGCGATGCCCCGCCCCGCAATGTCGAAGGCGGTCCCGTGGTCGGGGGAGGTGCGGATGAAGGGTAGGCCGATGGTGGCGTTGACGGCGCGATCGAACGCCATCAATTTGACCGGAATCAAGCCCTGGTCGTGGTACAGGGCGATGTAGGCGTCGTGGGCGTCTTCCGCTTTCGCTCGGCCGTACCAGGCCTGACCCGGTTTCACCCACAGGGTATCGGGGGGGATCGGGCCGTCGAGTTGGATGTGGGGATAGCGATCGCGCTGCCGTTCAAACCAGGGAATCAACCAGTCTTTTTCTTCCGTCCCCAACTGGCCGTTTTCGCCGCTGTGGGGGTTGAGTCCCGCCACGGCAATTTTGGGGCGATCGATGCCGAAATCCCGCCGCAACGTATCGATCAATAAACCGAGTTTTAAATCCAGCAATTCCGGCGTCAGCGCTTTGGGAACTTGACTCAGGGGAATGTGGGTGGTGGCGAGTAGCGTCCGCAGGGTCCAATTGCTGTGGGGCGATCGCGCCACGAACATCATCCCGAACCGATTCACCCCGGCGCGTTCGGCCAGCAATTCGGTCTGGCCGGGGTAGTCGTGTCCGGCGGCTTTCCAGTGGGTTTTGGCGATCGGTCCGGTGACGATTCCCCCGAACTCCCCCGCCAGGGTGCGGGCGATCGCCGTTTCCAAATCGGCAAAACTCGCCGCGCCACTCGCCACATTTCCGACTCCCAAACTAATCGGTTCCTCTCCCAGGGGGCGATCGACATCCAACACGGTTATATCGTCGGGATCGGCGATCGGTTCTCCACAGTTTTCTAAGTATTTATACGTCTGCTCTAACGTCTGGCGACTCCCCACAACCGCAATCTCGCATTTTGCGGTCAAGGTGCGATCGGCTAACGCTTTCAAAATCACCTCCGGTCCAATTCCCGCCGGATCTCCCAGTGTCACTGCCAAACGTTTCTTCATTGCCACCCTTCCCTCGACTTTCAGCCAACCCGTCTCAGCTCAACCCGATCCCATCCAATTGAGCGGACAAATGTCTATTTAAGATTGCAACATTTTTACACAAGCTTCACACAAACAAAAGTTAAGTTTTACAAAAACCTCTAGACGCAGTTAGCACGTTGGAATATCATACGTCTCATGTGTTAGCAACACATCTGTCCCAAGAGGGATTTTAAGCTCGGTCGGTTCGTCCAGACCGGATGGGTTTTCATGGGAATTCCCGATCTGGCAAGAAAGCTGAATGCCGGCTTTGAAGGACAATCCGAACGGGTCGGATATCCGGGAACTTAACTCATAAGTTGATCAACTCTCGCCCTCAATAAAAAACATTATGAAAGTTGGAATACTGGCCGGCGGCTTGGGAACCCGCCTAGCCGAAGAAACAGAAACCAAACCCAAGCCGATGGTGGAAATCGGGGGACGTCCGATCCTCTGGCACATCATGATGCACTATTCCCACTACGGGTTTAAAGACTTCATCGTCGCCCTCGGCTACAAAGCAGAAGTCATTAAGAAATATATGGTTGACTACTGCTCGCTCAACAGCAGCAAGCTCACCGTCAACCTCGGTACGGGTCAAGTCGATCGCGAAGGCAGTTATCGACAGGATTGGACGGTCGAATTGCTCGACACCGGACGGGATACCAACACCGGCGGACGGATCAAGCGCCTCATCCCCCACATGAATAACGAAACGTTCATGATGACCTGGGGAGACGGCGTATCCGATATCAACCTCGACGATTTGTTGGCGTTCCACCGCAGCCACGGAAAATTGGCAACCATGACCGTCGTGCGGCCGCCGGCCCGTTTCGGCCTCCCGCTGATCGACGGGCATCAGGTCGTCGAATTTTCAGAAAAGCCCCAAATCAGCGAGGGGTGGATCAACGGCGCATTTTTTGTCCTCGAACCCCAAGTCTACGACTACATCGAAGGGGACGATACCCAGTGGGAAAAAGAACCCCTGGAAAATCTGGCAAAAGACGGTCAGTTGATGGCGTATCAATACACGGGCTTCTGGCAGTGTATGGATACCATTCGCGACAAGAAACGTTTGGAAACGCTGTGGGAAACCGGATCAGCACCTTGGAAAACTTGGGGAGAAGAAGATGAAATTACTGGTGACGGGGCACAAGGGTTATATCGGGACAGTGTTAGTCCCCATGCTGTTAGCGCACAAGCATGAACTCGTCGGACTCGACAGCGACCTGTTCGAGCAGTGCACCTTCGGAGAAGGAATTCCGGACATCCCGGAAATCCGCAAAGACATCCGCGACGTCGAGCGGGAAGATGTGGAAGGATTCGACGCCGTGCTGCACCTAGCCGGCTTGTCGAACGACCCGTTGGGAAACCTCAACCCCGAGCTCACCTACGAGATCAACCATCAAGCCTCCGTGAAGTTGGCGAAACTGGCGAAAGAAGCCGGCGTCCCCCGTTACATCTTCTCGTCATCCTGCAGCAACTACGGCGCGGGGGGAGAAGACTGGCTCACGGAAGAGTCCCCGTTCAACCCGGTGACGCCCTACGGCACCTCCAAAGTCAAGGTCGAACAGGATGTCAGCCAACTGGCCGACGACAACTTCAGCCCGACTTTCCTCCGCAACGCCACGGCCTACGGCGTTTCGCCCCGGTTGCGGTTCGACCTGGTACTCAACAACCTGGTGGCCTGGGCATTTACCACCGGACGGGTTTATATCAAGAGCGACGGCACCCCCTGGCGCCCCATCGTCCACATCGAAGATATCTCCCGCGCCTTCATCGCCGCCCTGCACGCCCCCCGGGAAGTGGTGCACAATCAGGCCTTCAACGTCGGGCGCAACGAGGATAATTACCGCATCCGAGATCTCGCCAACATCGTGGAGGAAATCGTCCCCAACTGCACCATCGAATATGCGGCGGACGGCGGGCCGGACAAACGATGCTATCGGGTCAACTGTAGCAAAATTCTGGAAGCGCTGCCGGAGTTCAAACCCCAGTGGAACGCCCGCCGCGGCGCCGAAGAACTCTACGCCGCCTATCAGAAAATCGGGCTGACCCTCGAAGAATTTGAAGGCGAACGGTACAAGCGCATCGCCCACATTCAAAAACTGCTTTCGGAAGGGACTCTGGATGCCAACTTGCGGCGGACTGCCAAGGTCTCCGTCTGAACCCCGTCGATAAGGAACTTTCAAAATATGCCAGATTCAATGCCTCCCTGTCGTTCCTGCGGGTCGAATAACCTGGAGTCGATCATTTCTTTCGGTTATACGCCCCTCGCCGACGGTTTGATTACCCGCGAGAACATTGACAAACCGGAATATACCGCCCCCCTAGAACTGGCTTTTTGTCCGGATTGCGGGCTGGTTCAAATTACCGTCAGCGTTCCGCCGGAAATTCTGTTCGGCCGGGATTATCCTTACTTTTCCTCGGTCTCCGCTTCCTTGCTCAAGCACTTCGGAGATAGCGCCAAAGCCATCATCGAATCCAGAAAGCTCGACGGCAACAGCATGGTTATCGAAGCGGCGAGTAATGACGGGTATATGCTCAAAAACTTTGTGGAAAAGGGCATTCCCGTGCTGGGGATCGACCCGGCCGCGGGTCCCGTCGAAAGCGCTCAGAAAGCCGGGGTTCCGACGCTGCACGACTTCTTTACGAAGGATTTGGCGAAGAAACTGAAATCTGAGGGCAAAGAGGCGGATGTTTTTCTGGGCAACAACGTTTTGGCGCACGTCCCGGATCTCAACGGTTTTGTCGGGGGAATTGCGACGCTGTTGAAAGCGGACGGAGTGGCGGTGATCGAAGCGCCCTATGTGGTCGATTTGGTCGATCATTGCGAGTTCGATACCATTTATCACCAACACCTGTGTTACTTTTCGGTGACGGCTCTGGATGCGCTGTTCCGGCGCCATTCCCTGTACCTGAACGACATCCAGCGCACGGCGATTCACGGCGGTTCTTTGCGGCTGTTTGTGGAGCCCAAAGAGGATGTCAAGGACTCGGTGAAATCTCTGCTGCAAAAGGAGAAGGAATTGGGGGTCGATCGCATCGACTACTACAAGGATTTCGCCGATCGCGTGGCAGCCGTCAAAAAGGGCCTGCTCGATATCCTCTGGGACTTGAAAAAGCAGGGTAAAACCGTGGTGGGTTACGGTGCCGCGGCGAAAGCGACCACCCTGTTGAGCTATTACGGCATCGACAAGACGCTGTTGGATTACATCGCGGATTTGAACCCGTTCAAACAGGGCCGCTTTATGAGCGTCAACCACCTGCCGATCGTGCCGCCGTCTCGGTTATTGGAGGACCGGCCGGATTATGTGTTGATTCTGGCTTGGAATTTCGCCGAGGAGATCATGAAACAGCAGGAAGCGTACCGACAGCAGGGCGGTAAGTTTATCATTCCCATTCCCACTCCCAAAGTCGTGGAGTGAAGCTGTAAAGGGCGATCGCACCCGAGTTATAAAGGGCGGCGATCGCCCGCATTTGAAACCCCGCATTCGTCAGCATTTTAGGAAATTAATATGAGCGATCAATCTGTTTTAAATCGCCCGAATCTCGAACCAGAATTCAAGTTAGTCCAGCACACCTGTCCGAATTGTGGCCATCACGAACTGTTGGTTTTCTTTGAAGTCCGCGACGTGCCCGTTCACAGTTGTCTGATGATGCCCAGCCGCCAGGAAGCGCTGGATTTCCCCCGGGGCGACGTGGTGCTGGGATACTGCGAAAATTGCGGTTTTATTACCAACACGGAGTTCGATTCCAAGTGGTCGGCTTACGCTCCCAATTACGAAGATCAACAGAGCTTTTCTCCCACCTTTAATAAGTTCGCCCTGGAACTGGCGCAACGCCTGATCGACAAGTACGATCTCCACGAAAAAGACGTGGTTGAAATTGGTTGCAGCAAAGGCGATTTTCTGGTGCTGATGTGCGAGTTGGGTAATAACCGGGGCGTGGGTATTGACCCCTCCGCCGTGGTGGGACGGGTGCAGAGTCCGGCGACGGAGCGCATCCGCTTCATCCAAGATTATTACTCGGAACGCTACACGGAATATGTGGGCGATTTTATCTGCTGCCGCCACACTTTAGAACACGTCCATCCGACGGCTGAATTTGTGGGGACGGTGCGGCGTTCGATCGGCGATCGCAAAACTTCGGTCTTTTTTGAAATTCCCGATATGGGCCGGGTTCTTAAAGATCTGGCGTTCGAGGATATCTACTACGAACACTGTTCCTATTTTACCCCCGGAACTTTGGCGCGTTTGTTCCGCGCTTCCGGTTTTGAAGTGACTGATGTGTATCTGGCTTATGGCGACCAATATCTTTTGATCGAAGCCGAACCCGTCTCCGGACCTTCCGATCAAGTCCATCCCTTTGAAGAAACCCAAGAACAAGTCAAAGCGGATGTGAAGCACTTCGCCACTCAAATTCAAGGCAAACTTCAATACTGGAAAGATCACCTGCAAAAGGCTCAGGATGACGGGAAGCGGGTCGTCGTCTGGGGTTCGGGTTCCAAATGCGTGGCGTTCCTGACCACTTTGAAAACCGAAGATCAGGTTCAGTACATCGTCGATATCAACCCCCACCGACACGGACAATTTATTCCGGGTGTCGGCCACGAAATCATGTCGCCGGAGTTTTTGAAAGAATTCAAACCCGACGAGGTGATCGTCATGAACCCCATTTACTGCCCGGAAATTCAGAAGATGCTGGATGAAATGGGGGTTTCGACGGAATTGATTCCGCTTTAGAGTGGCAGTCAACAGCCGGTTATCCGATCGCGCTAAAAAGCGAGTCTGCTGCGATCGACGATTTGAGAACAGTTTTAGTAAAACTTCGGAGCCTTGTTCATCAAAACAAGGCTTTTTTGTTAGCAATCTGATGATTTTGTCTGAGTTATAGCTTTGATATTAGATATCAATGTCGGAGAAATATATGCGTCCCAATCGTTCCGAGTCAAATCATCTACTGTTTCCCCCTAAATTGGCGATCGCAATTATATTTTTCAGTTTGATATTGGTCTTCTTCGGCACTTTACTGCCATTTAATTTTTCGGTTAATGAGCCGATTTCTTGGACTTTTATCGCCCGACAGTTCATCACCAAAACCACGGGAGAAGATGTCGTCGCCAATCTCTTTTTTTTCGTACCCTTTGGATTCGGACTTTCGGCTTATCTGTATCCTCGAAAACTCGGCTTATGGGGGAGTTTGATAACGGTCGCGATCGCCTCCTGTCTGCTGTCGGTAACAGTGGAGATCGTCCAAATCTTTCTTCCCTCCCGATTTCCGACCTTGAGCGACATCATTTTAAATACTTTGGGAGGAACTCTTGGATTTTTGTTGCTAAAAATCGGGTTGAAATACTCATCTAAAATTCGGTTTTTTGAAAAATTACAATTATTTTTGAGTCGGGGATCGGTCGTCAAAATTATCATTTTTTCCGGTGGCGGATTGACGCTCATATTACTATTGGCGAGTCAATATCTGACCCGACTGAATAACTGGAATCCGGATTTTCCATTGACCATCGGAAATGAAGCCGACGGCGATCGGCCTTGGAATGGACGAGTTGAGCAGGTATGTTGGCTCGATCGCGCGGTTCCTGCGAATCAAATCGACGAATTTTTTGGCACATCTTGTCCCCAGATAGACGGCCGGTTCGCAGTTTTTTACCCCTTCGTCGGCACGGCACCTTTTGCCGATGAGTACGGCCACCTTTCCGATCTGGTTTGGAAGGGAACGCAACCGCAAGAACCGTCAACCGATGGGGGAGTCCGCGTCAGTTCCGAATCTTGGCTGCAAACTTCCGAACCCGCCACTCCTTTGAACGAACAGATTCGCACAACCTCCGCATTTACCTTGCGAATAACTTTCGCAACCAATCATCTCCAACAAACCGGACCGGCGCGTATCATCACCCTTTCTTCCGGTCCACTGCATCGCAACTTCACATTGGCTCAGTGGGGTTCGGATTTGTACATCCGTTTGCGATCGCATCTGACCGGAGAAAATGGGGCCGAACCGAGCGTCACGTTGCCGAATTTTTTCACCGATACCCGACCCCATACCTTGATCGTTACATACAATGGATATGTTTTGAAGATATCGGGCGATCGCCTTCCCCATGTTCAAACCATCGAGTTCACTCCGGATGCCGCATTATTTTGGTTTATTTTTTCAATTTTTTCCGGAAAAATGCAGCTTAATCCCGACTATCAATCGCTCTATACATTATTGTATCGCGGGGCGATCTTGATTCCTCCAGGAGTGATGCTCGCGATCTTATCGAACTTTATTTCGGCGCGAGGCAAAAAGTATTTCTCTGTCATTGTCGGCGGCATTATTTTGGCTTCATCATTTTTGTTAGAATTGTGGATCGCCCAGATCATCCCATCTCAATTTCAGGTGATCAACTTTGTCGCCAGTCTGGTTTTTATGACCCTTCCTGTCGTTTTCATACAAATCCAATTTTCGGGATATGACCGGCGGTCATAGTGTCGGAGTCGGTTCCCATATGCGATCGGTGACGGTCAACTTTGTGAAATGTTGATTCCGGAAAGAATCCGCCACATTGTTGTCAGCATCCTGCCGCATTCTGCGCGATCGGATCGACGAGTTTTCTGGCTCTAACCCCCGTAACCGTGATTCTCAATGAAACCGCTAAATTTCCCTAAAAAAAAGCTTGACAAATGCCCGACTCTCAGTTACCATAAGCCCATAAATTCATCCCAATTTTAAAAACATGAAAACGAGTACCACTTTTTCTTCTTTGAATGCGACACCGTTGGCTCCAGAACCGCGAGTGTTGATACCTTCTCTCCGCGCCATCAATAACCAGGCTGCCAATTGCTGTATGTACCAATTTGAGAATTTAATGGCAACGGTTGACACCGTGGAGATCTTAAATCTGACTCGGGAGTTTCCGAACAGTCGCAAACTCTATCGTATGGCAAAATCCCTCACAAAATCGGAAAATTTTTCCAACTCGATCGCCTCTTTTTCCCCCCAGATCAAACTCGATCGCGACTACGATATTTTATTCGTCGTCTTGGATAATCCCTGGCAAACCTATTTGCTGAACGGCATCGAAAAATGGCGCGATCGCTGCCGTTTCGTCGCCTGTTATATCATCGAAGTTTGGGAAAAAGATCTCGATAACTGGCAGTTGCTACAGGGACCGTTTGAAAATTTCGATCATATCTTTGTCGGCCACAATCACCCCATCGAGGCGCTATCTCGGCGGGTGAATCGGCCCTGCAGCTATTTGCCCCCTGCGGTGGATACGCTCTTGTTCAGTCCCCCCTCCTTAGAATCCCGGCGCGATCTCGATGTTTGTTACGTCGGACGACGCTCCGAGAATGTCCACCGCCGCCTTTTGGAGCTGGCCAACGAACGGGATTTCTTCTACTACTACGATACGGCTTCACGGCAAAAATTATTTGTAGACGATCCGATCGCCCATCGGTCGTTGCTGGCCAACTTGTTCAAGCGGAGTCGCTATAGCATCGTCCACTACGCCAAGTTTAACCGACCCGAAGAAACGGGATACAAACAGGAAATTGGATACCGCTTTTTTGAAGGTGCCGCGGCTGGAACGGTGATGTTAGGTATCCCGCCGGAAACGGAGATCTATCGTCAACTTTTCGATTGGCTGAATGCCGTCATCGAAACCGATGTCAATACCTGCGATATAGCCGCAGTCATCGCCGAATTGAACGCCCAACCCGAGTTGCTGGCTCGGATTCGTCGCGACAACATATTGAATGCTTTGCAACGTCACGACTGGTTGCATCGCTGGCAACAAGTGTTGGCGACTTTTGATTTACCGCAAACGCCGGAAATGGAGGCCCGCGATCGCCAGTTAAAACAACGGGTTCAACATCTTCTCGATCCCCAAGCCATGCCGGAAGTCGTCCCCGAGTCCGCCAGCTTGAACTGAGTTGTGACCGCCAATTCTTAAATTTTAAAAATCCCCCTTTCTGACGCGGGAGGGGGATTTCGATCGACGGCGATCGCTCGATTTTTACCGACATCAGTCCCCAATTCAAGATTATGAATTCGCAAAAAAAAAACGCCGATTCAGTCGTGGCGAACTCCAAACTTCAATTTTTAACGGTCAGATTGTCGATCTTGAGTTTGTCATTAATTTTTATCGTCGCATTATTTCCGTTTGATATTCAAACAAGCCGTCCAATTTCTGGGGCTGCAATACCCGACATATTCGCCGGCGATCGCCTCTTTCATTGGAAAGATATCGGGGAAATTATACTGAGTTTAGTTTTATTTTTTATTTTGGGATTTTCCGCCTCCGGTTTCTTCAAGATTCGTCGCCAATTTTGCGATTTAAATACCCTAATTTTCTCCTGCATATTCTGTATTTTTATCGCCGTATCAGAAGAATCAATTCAACTTTTTATTCCGTCGAGATTTACCAGTATGACCGACATTATTTTCGGGGTCATGGGCGGGATATTGGGCGCTTTATGCTTTCATTTTTGGCGGTTTGAAGTGGGGAACTGGCTCCACCGAAGTTTCGGTCGGTTCTGGCGGTGGATTTCCGTCCCCAAGTTGGCGATCGCCTTAGCCGCCTATACCGGGTTATTCCTCATCTTATCCCTACTTTTAAAACAATCCATTAATTTCCACGATTGGGACGAAAATTTTCCGCTAATTATCGGCAACGAAATCGACGCTCCGCGACCCTGGAACGGGACGATCGCCGCACTTTGCATCGCCGATTCCGGGCTTTCCGAATCGGAAATTTCGCAACTTTTTGCCACCCCCGAGTCCTGCGAAACGACCGCCGAAACCGCGATCGCTTCCTACCATTTCCGAGGTCGGGGGCCCTACCGCGATCGCGCCGGACACCTCCCCGATCTCGTTTGGATGGGAACCGTCCCCAACCATTTCAAACATCAAAACGGCGTCGTTATCAATTCCGAACGGTGGTTGCAAACCCGAGAACCCGCGACATTTGCCATTCAAAACATCCGCGAAACCGCCGCATTTACCATCGGCATCCTGATCGCCTCCGCCGACAGCTATCAAGTCGGTCCGGCGCGAATTGTTTCGATTTCAGGGAGTCCCTACGATCGCAACTTGACGGTCGCACAACTGCGCTCCGACCTCCTCCTCCGCCTGCGGACTCCCCTGACGGGGAAAAATGGCGAAAATCCGGAATTGATCGTCCCAAATCTATTTCGAGATTCCCGATTTCATCACGTCATCATTGCTTGGGACCGCTTCAACTTGCGATTTTATATCGATCGGGTCGAATCGGAATTTCGCCTCGAACTCACCCCCGGCGTCATCTTTTTTATCGGCTCGGCGAGTGCCGCCGGAAGACGGATCGATGTCACCGCATTTGACACCGCCGTTTATCAATTCACCTACCGTTTTTTAATATTTGTACCGTCGGGGATGGGTTGGGCCGCGATCGCCGTCAAGTTGCGTCCCGTCAACCGCTGGGAAGGGTTGGCGATCGCCGCCGCGGCTGTCGGCTCCACAATTTTATTGGAAATTATTTTTGCAGCCTGGAACGGACAAAATGGGTCGGTGAAAAATATGGTCGTCAATCTGGCGGTCCTGGGGTTGACGCTGGGGTTGGCGCGATCGCAGATCGCGGCCGCACTCCGAGAGCCTTAGGGAGTCCCGTCGGAAGCGCCGCACGTTCTACCCCGGAGAAACTCGTCGTGCGATCGCTCCCTCCAACCCGTAAAATAGACAGAGCCAAAATTGCAATTTTAGAGGAGATCGATGTCATGGCTGGTGAAATTTTGAATGCTGCCGTCCTGTCCTTTGTCCTGATTCTGGTGGGATTGGGTGGCGGTTTCCTGCTGCTCAAACTCCAGGGTGGGGAATAATTGTCCCCCCCGCGGCGGATGTCCCCGTCTCAATCTGAGTTTCGGTCCGAGCCCAACCCGTCAACTCGGCTTCGGAGCTGACATCGAAACGGTTTTCGGGAGAGTCCCGGGGGCCGCTCCGCTCGGCTCCCTTCCAGACTCGGGGGCCGACGTGCCGGCTCTGACAAAAAAATTGTGAAGTTTTGTAAAAAAATGAGAGTATCTTTGATACCATCTTAAGTAAAGTTTAAGCTTCATACCGGGTATTCATGACGTTATTAATTGTCGGTGCCACAGGAACCCTGGGCAGACAGGTAGCCCGCCGCGCTTTGGATGAAGGCTATCAAGTCCGCTGTTTGGCGCGAAGTTACAGAAAAGCGGCATTTCTCAAAGAATGGGGAGCCGAACTGGTTCCGGGGGACTTGTGCGAGCCGGAAACCTTAAAACCCGCCCTCGAAGGGGTCAAAGTCGTGATCGACGCGGCGACGGCCCGACCCACCGATTCTCTGAGCATCACGGACGTGGACTGGAACGGGAAAGTCTCCCTCATCCAAGCCGCCAAAGCGGCGGGGGTAGAACGGTTCATCTTCTTTTCCTTCTTGGATGCGGAAAAGTATCCCCAGGTGCCGCTGCTGGAGATCAAACGCTGCACGGAAAAGTTTTTGGCCGAATCCGGGCTCAACTACACGATCCTGCGGCCGTGCGGCTTCCTGCAAGGTCTGATCGGCCAGTTCGCCATCCCCATTTTGGACGGCCAGTCCGTGTGGGTTCCGGGGGTCAGTTCCCCCATCGCCTACATGGACACCCAAGATATCGCCAAAATTGCCGTCCGCACCCTATCGGTTCCGGAAACAGAGAACAAAAGTTTTCCGGTGGTGGGGTCCCGGGCTTGGACGGCGGACGAAATCATCCGCCAGTGCGAACGCCTCTCCGGGAAACAGGCCCGCATCACCCGCACCCCCACGAGTATCGTGCGCGTCACCCGCAAAATCCTGCGGTTCTTTCAGTGGAGTCTGAATATTTCCGATCGCCTCGCCTTCGTGGAAGTGCTGGCGACGGGGCAACCCCTGAAGGCGTCGATGGATGAAACCTACGGGGTGCTCGGCATCGACCCCGAAGACACCACGACCCTGGAAAGCTACCTGCAAGAATACTTCGGCCGGATCATGAAAAAGCTCAAAGAACTCGAATACGAGCGGGAAAAGCAGAAACAGCGCCAAAAAAAGCGCAGTCCGTTCAAATCTTAGCGCCCCATCTTTCCGGGCGATCGCCGGGCGCCGGGTGAGTTGGCGATCGCCGAAATTTCGTCCGTGTGGTAGAATGGAGCGCCGAGTATCTTTCGACCCGATTATTTTTGATCAACCTAAGTTCAATTCATTCCCGTGCCAAAAGTAGGGATTCTATATAACGACGCGAAGTCCGTCGCTTGTCGGAGTGCGATCGCGTTAAAAGACAAATTGACGAGTCTGGGTTGGGACGTGTTCATGGCAACCGGGATGGGGGGAATTTTGGGGTACTCCAATCCCGACCGCCCCCTGTGCCACACACCCATCGAACGGTTGGCACCGCCGGGGTTCGACCGCGACATGAGTTTTGCCATCATCCTGGGGGGTGATGGAACGGTTCTCTCCGCATCCCGCCAACTGGCCCCCCAAGGCATCCCCATGCTCACCATCAATACCGGCCACATGGGATTCCTGACCGAAACCTACCTCAACCAACTGCCCCCCGCCATCGATGCGGTGGTGGCGGGGGAGTACGCGATCGAAGAGCGGGCCATGTTGCGGGTGCAGGTCTTCCACAACGACACCCTGCTCTGGGAAGCCCTGTGTTTGAACGAGATGGTGCTGCACCGGGAACCGATGACCTGTATGTGCCATTTCGAGTTGGCGATCGGCCGCCACGCCCCCGTGGACATCGCCGCCGACGGCGTGATCATCTCCACCCCCACCGGGTCCACCGCCTATTCCCTCTCCGCCGGGGGGGCGGTCGTCACCCCCGGAGTCGGCGTCTTCCAACTGTTGCCCATCTGCCCCCATTCCCTGGCGTCCCGGGCTCTGGTGTACGCGGACAACGAAATCGTCACCATCTACCCCGTCAGCCCCAACAAACTGGTGATGGTGGTGGACGGGAACGGCGGCTGTTTCGTGTTGCCGGACTATCGGGTGAAGGTGGAGCGATCGCCCTATTCCGCCCGGTTTGTCCGCCTCAAAGAGCCGGAATTCTTCCAGATCCTGCGGGAAAAATTGGGCTGGGGACTGCCCCACATCGCCAAGCCGACTTCGGTGGAATTGCCTTGATAGGGGGTAGGGTGTAGGGCGTAGGGTGTCGGGAAAATCCATTCCCGATTCCCGATTCCCGATTCCCGAGCTATAGCAGTCGCCCGGGTGGTTGGGACATCGAACTCCTCTGAAACTCAGGCGGCGGGCGCTTCTTGTCCCGATCGCCTGTTGCCTGCCCTATCGATTGTCGCGACAAAATCTCCCGCTTTCCCATGCAAAAAGGTATCGGAACCGGAGCCGCCGGAGAAATCGTCCCCCGTGAGGATATCATCGCCTCCTCCGCCCCGGATCAGGTCGTCGCCGTCGTCTCCCCAGATGCGATCGTTGCCCGCATCGCCGAACAGTTGCTCGTTTCCGGCTTTGCCACCGATGCGATCGCTGCCGTTACCATGGTTTATTAGTTAATGCCGATATCAATGGTGCAGCTAATATCCTCAAATAGCAACAACTTTAGGATTTTC
>NZ_JAJENU010000210.1:0-28938 GCF_035615495.1 Lyngbya sp. CCY1209
GTGAAACGCTGAAACGGCGAAGATACTTGGCGGGTAGCCGCCTGGGAAAATAGCAAGGTGCCAGGATAATTATAAACTAAAGCTTCCTGACAGTGGCAAACGTTGGGAAGCTTTAGTTTTTAGGAACGTCAACCCATGAACGAACCCCAATCCGCGATCGCGCCCCCCGCGATTATTTTAGACCCCCTCCTGCGGCAGTGGTTGGCCGAAGATATCGGTCGCGGCGATCGCACCACGGGCTCTTTGTTGGCGGGGGAGGCCCTGTGGGGAACCGCCCACTGGACGGCGAAGGCGCCCGGGGTCGTGGCGGGACTGCCGGTGGCGGCGCGGGTGTTTCAACTGTTGAGCGATCGCGTCCGGGTGAAGCCGACGGCGGCGGAGGGGGAAACCTGCGATCGCTCAAAAGTGATTTTACAACTCGAAGGCCCCTTGGATGCCCTGCTGACGGGGGAACGGGTGGCCCTGAATTTGGCGATGCGACTGAGTGGCATCGCGACGCTGACGCGGCAATATGTGGATGCGATCGCCGATTTACCGGCCCAACTGGTGGACACCCGCAAAACCACCCCCGGACTGCGGTTGCTGGAAAAATACGCCATCCAAGTCGGGGGGGCGAAAAATCACCGCATGGGACTCGACGACGCGGTAATGATCAAAGATAATCACATTTTGGCCGCCGGGGGGATCGAAAAAGCGATCGCCAAAGTGCGGGCCACCATGCCCTATCCCCTCACCGTAGAGGTGGAGACGGAAACCCTGGAACAGGTGCAGACCGCCCTGGACGCCGGGGCCGATATTATCATGTTGGACAATATGTCGCCGGAGATGATGCGGGAGGCGATCGCGATAATTCGCGAGTACAACCCCCGCATCCAAATCGAAGCTTCCGGCAATATCACCCTGGAAACCATCCGGACGGTGGCGGAAACCGGCGTCGATTACATTTCCACTAGCGCCCCCATCACCCGTTCTCCGTGGTTGGATATCAGCATGAGTTTGGGCGCGGGAGAGTTGGGAATTGACGATCCGTCTAAAATTAGGACGGTATAAATTGTTTGAAAAAGTGCCGGGGAAGGTGATCGTTATCGGGGGGATCGGGAATTTGAGAGCGAATGCTCTTTGACTCCCGATTTTGCATTCCATGTCCGCAGATTACGCAGATGGCGCAGATTTTGTGGGACTCGGTAAAATCAACAATTATCAATTATGAATTATCAATTATCAATTATTAATGGCTGTCATGACTAAGTTGATTATTCAGATTCCTTGTTTTAATGAGGAAAAAACCTTGGGGATTGCGCTGTCGGAACTGCCGCGAGAAATTGCCGGTGTCGATCGCGTCGAGTGGTTGATTGTCAATGACGGCAGCATCGATCGCACCGTGGAAGTTGCCCGGGCTTGCGGTGTCGATCATATCGTCAGTTTCGACCACAATCAGGGGTTGGCGCGGGCGTTTATGGCCGGAATTGAAGCGTCTTTGAAAGCGGGGGCGGATATTATTGTTAATACGGATGCCGACAATCAATATTGTGCCGATGATATTCCCCGGTTGATCGAACCGATTTTATTGGGTTATGCAGAAGTGGCGATCGGCGCCCGCCCGATTCGGGAGATTCGGCACTTTTCACCCACTAAAAAGTTGTTGCAAAAACTGGGCAGTCGAGTCGTCCGCCTCGCCAGTCGCACCGATGTCGCCGACGCCCCCAGCGGGTTTCGGGCGTTCAGCCGGGAGGCGGCGATGAGACTCAATGTTTTTAACGAATATACTTATACTTTGGAAACGATTATTCAAGCCGGTCAGAAGGGGATGGCGATCGTTTCTGTCCCCGTCCGCACCAATTCTGACCTGCGGCCGTCGCGGTTGGTTAAGAGTATTTCTTCTTACATTTGGCGGTCAATTTTGACCATTTTTCGGATTTTCATCACCTACCGGCCGCTGCGGTTTTTCGGCTTTTTGGGAAGCGTGCCGATGGGTTTGGGGATCTTGCTTTGCGTCCGCTGGCTGGTGCTGTTTGTCGGCGATCATATTGGCGATCAGGTGGGGGGCGGAATGCTGCTGGACGGGCAGACCCGCGCCCGGACGCCGAGTTTGATTTTGGCGGCTATTTTGATTTTGATCGGCTTTCAATTGTGGATTTTCGGTCTGATCGCCGATCTGATGGCCGTCAACCGAAAAATGCTCGAAGATATTCAACTGCGGCTGCGTCGGATCGAATACGGCGATCGCAAAAAACCCTGAAATCGGAGCGATATTGATGAAGCGGCTAATTTCAATTGCGGTCAGCGTTATTATTTTATCGATTATTTACTCGAAAATCGACCTGCGGGGGTTGGCGGAAATTTTCCGAAA
This sequence comes from Lyngbya sp. CCY1209, assembly GCF_035615495.1. GTDB lineage: Bacteria > Cyanobacteriota > Cyanobacteriia > Cyanobacteriales > Microcoleaceae > Limnospira. Next base: position 2,351 of record NZ_JAJENU010000210.1, read on the forward strand.
TAGCGATCGCTTCTGGATGCCCGTTAGTTTGGGCCTGGTCATCCCCATCACGATGTTTACCGCTTGGCGGCTGCAACAACTCGTGCCGCAGGGGACCGGCTTCGGCTTCGGGGAAGCCAACCGCCTCATCCTCGCCGCCAGCGTCCTCAACATGGTGTTGCCCTCCAAAATGGGCGACATCGCCAAAGCTTACTTCATCCGAGAACGGGGCTATTTGAGCGGTTCTTTGTCCCTGTCCCTGGTGGTATTCGAGAAATCCTGCGACCTGCTGTCCCTGCTGCTGTGGTGCGTCTTCGGCCTGTTATTATACCCTCAAAAAGACCCCCTCTTTTGGACGATGACCGTCGGCGTGGTGGCGGGTTTGGCGGTGGGACTGTCCATTTTGGGCTCGCGCCAGTTCGCCGATATTTTCTTCAGATTTTCCCGAAAAATTGCCCCAAATAAAATTAGCGACAAATTGCAAAAATTGCAAGTCTCTTGGGGGGAAATGCACGATTATTTTTGGAGCGACAAACGACAGTTAATTAAAATTGCCGTCACCTCAATTTTTATCTGGTTTCTGCACCTATTGCAGATCTGGTTTTTTATTCTGGCGCTCAAGGCATGGGCGCCGTTTTTGGCAAGCCTCGCCCTCTCCCCCCTGGCAATTTTGGCGGGATTGCTGCCGCTGACCTTCGCCGGTGTGGGAACTCGGGATGCCGCCCTGGTGATTTTTTACGAACCCTATTTTGATGCGACGGTGGCGGCGGCTTTGGGGTTGCTGTGTACGGCCCGCTACTTCTTACCCGCGATCGGCGGACTGCCGTTTTTGGGGCAGTATTTGACGGCGGTTAAAAAGATGAAAAAAGCCGAACCGTGATTCATCTAGCAGTATGCTTCGCGGTAGTACAAGCTTCTAGCTTGTGACAGGCAGGATGCCTGTGCTACCCATTGCCTACTCCCTGCCTGTTATACCTGACCGGTTTGGGAAACGGGATATCAAGCGACGCCGGAATCGGCACCGTTGAATAACTCGAACACTTGCCGGCAGAAGAGTTTCAATTTGTCCGCCGCCTCCGGTTCGGGTTGGGAGTCCCCCAAAAATTGCCAATGTTCCACGGTGGAGACTTTCCACTGCTGTCCCCGGTGGTCGTATCCGGCGGCGTCCACGCCGATCGCCCGCCGTTGCGCCTCCAAGGGGTCGTGGTACAGTCGGATCTGGACTAAAATGCACCGACTCTGCATCAGGCGACTCCGTCCCGGAAAGTGAAAGCCGATGTCGATGGAGTCCGGATCGACGAGTTCCCGGGTTTCGGGGTCGTTCATCCACGGTTTGAGATCCACCCGGACATCGGGAAATTGGGACTTGAACAGGTTGACGACGGTGGCAATTTTGCTGGCAACTTCCAGATTTTTCGCTTGTTCGGCAGCATTCACGTTCCGCTTCTCCTCCGAAAAACAGTCCTACACTTTTTCATTAACTTATGTTAACCACATTCGGGCGGGGAAGGGGTCGGACGGAGGATTTGGCCTTTGGCGTCAACTGGGGAGCGATCGAAAATTACACCACAGAGGCACAGAGGACACGGAGAAGTTATTTGTCCTCCTGTGGGGATGACAAGAAGCCTGAAAAGCTTATCAGGTAAGGAATTTAGCCAACTGTGGTCTGAACAAAGAATCCGGTTGTTTTCAAAGCGAAATATGGTATAAAAAAGAGGTATAGCTGTCGGCTATCAGCTATCAACTTTATCATTTTGCCAAGTTTGGGAACGTCGGGGCCCCCATCTTCGCTTCCCCGCCGCAATTCTCACCACCCCGGCAGGTTTCGGCGGGGACGATCCGTGGTATGAAGGAAAAGATGCTCCACACTGAGATAAAATAACTATGCACCTTGAACGTGCCAGTGGTATAATATTGCACCCCACCAGCTTCCCGAGCCGGTTCGGAATTGGGGATCTGGGGCGATCGGCTTACGAGTTTATCGACTTTCTGGAACGCAGCGGCCAGAAAGTTTGGCAAATTTTGCCCCTCGGACCGACGGGGTACGAACATTCCCCCTACATTATGAACTTCAGCACCTTCGCGGGAAATCCGTTGCTGATCTGCCTCGATCGCCTCGCGGAAGAAGGCCTGCTGAATGGACGGGAATTGCAACCCCTCCCAGACAATCATAACCCCAACCGGGTGGATTTCGATCGCGTCATTTCCCACAAAGGTCACTATCTCAAACAGGCGTTTCAACAATTCCGGGACTCCCTCAACCGCACCCCAAATCAAGCCTTTGAAACCTTCTGTAAAGACAAGGCGACTTGGCTGGATGACTATGCCTTATTTATGGCGTTGTTGGAGGAGAATGGGGGCCAGGAGTGGAACCAGTGGGAACCGGCGATCGCCCGCCGGGAACCGGAGGCGTTGAAGGCAAAAACGGAACAACTCCACGACGAAATTCTCTATCACAAATTCCTGCAATTCAAGTTCTTTGAACAGTGGACGCAACTGCGGCGCTACGCTAACAATAAAGGCATTAAAATTATCGGCGATATCTCCATTTACGTCTGTTACAATAGCGCCGATGTCTGGTTCGCCCCCGACAACTTTCAACTCGATCCGGAAACGTTGAACCCGTCCTATATCGCGGGCGTGCCGCCGGATTATTTCAGCGCCACCGGACAGCTTTGGGGCAACCCGGTTTACGATTGGGATGAGTTGAAACGGACGGATTTTTCTTGGTGGATTGAACGGTTCCGGGCGACGTTGGAATATGTGGATTGGGTGCGGATCGATCACTTCCGGGGATTTGAAGCCTATTGGCGGGTTCCCTTCGGAGAAACTTCGGCATTGAACGGGGAATGGATCGAGGCCCCCGGGGCGGCATTTTTTGAAACCCTCGGCCAAAAATTGGGGCGTTTGCCGGTGTTGGCGGAGGACTTGGGAATCATCACCCCCGAGGTGGAAGAATTGCGCGATCGCTTCGAGTTTCCGGGGATGAAAATTCTCATGTTCGCCTTCGGAGAAGATTCGACAAATCCCTATCTTCCCCACAATTATGTCCGCAATTGTATCGTTTACACGGGTACTCATGATAACGATACCAGCGTCGGGTGGTGGCAAACCGTCAGCCCGGAAATTCGCCACCACGTCGCCACATATCTCGGCTATGCGTTCCCGGAGGCGATCGAGGATATCAACTGGGCGTTGATTCGTTTAGCCCTCAGTTCTGTGGCAAATTTGGCGATTTTCCCCCTGCAAGATGTGTTCGGATTGGATACTCGCGGGCGCATGAATGACCCCAGTACAAACGCCGGAAATTGGCGCTGGCGGTACGAAAGTTCGACGATGCTGACGCATCCGTTGAGCGATCGCCTGCGGTATTTAACCCAAATGTACAGCCGTTAAAATATGTCGGGGCGAATCTGATTCGCCCTGTCGCGATGGTCAAAGGGGCGCGATCGCCGCCTCTTTCTTGAGACAGACAAATATCCACCTTCTACATTTAGGGGGATGGAGTCAGGGGAACTTCTTTGTAAACTGTAAAGTGTGGTTGGCGTCGATGTGAGAGTTCAATTGACCGCCAATTCGCGACATGAAAGACGCTCATAAAAGGGCGAGGAGGTTTCACCACTGATGATGAATATTAAACAGAATAAAAAGAATAATATCTTTTCTCTGAAGCGAGCCGGTGCGATCGCGATCGTCTCCATCGCCGGACTGTTGGGTGCCTGCGATGCTGGGTATGACAATCGGGCGACCAGCCCCGAAATTACAAACGATGAAGTGGTCACCGAACCCGTCGAACCCGTCGCCGACTTGGAAGAAGTGGCGGAAGAAACCGAACAATTTATCGGTCAAACCGTGACGATAAGAGGTGAGATTGAAGAAGCGATCGCGCCGGGGGTTTACCGTCTGCAGGAAGAGAACGAATTGTTGGCCAAAGATTCCGTGCTGATCGTGATGCCGGATGAATCGCCCATGCCGATCGTCGAAGATCAGGAAGTTCAGGTGACGGGGGAAGTGCGCCAGTTTATCTCCGCAGAATTTGAACGGGATTATAATTTGACTTGGGATCTGAATGTTGAAGAGCAGATCGAAGCCGAATATGAAGGGCAGCCCGTGGTGGTCGTTCAAAACGCCGAAATTTTAGAAATGGATTAATCTGTTTTCTGCGCTCAATTCTTCTCACTCTGTATTAATCTCCTGTCGGGTTGCGGGAGATTTTTATTTTTCCCGACTCACTGCGCGGATGACGTGGCGATCGCGCCCCCGTTTTTTGGCTTCGTAGAGCGCCTTGTCGGCCTCGGCGATCAGATCGGTCGGTCGCGTTTCCGAGTCGGGAACTTGACCGGCAATTCCCAAGCTCAAAGTGACGGAGTTGCCAACTGTGGACGTTTTGTGGGGGATCGACAACTGTCGCATTTTCTGACGTATCCATTCCGAAATCGCGATCGCGCCCTCGGCATTGGTATTGGGTAAGATAATCGCAAATTCTTCGCCCCCGTAGCGGGCCACCACATCCGTCGGACGTTTGACCGCTTTCGTCAAAACTTGAGCCACTTTAATCAAACAATCGTCCCCCATCTGATGGCCGTAAAAATCGTTATATTTTTTAAAATAATCGACATCGCAGAGAATCAAAGATAAGGGCTTTTTTTCCTGGAAACAGCGGTGCCATTCTCGGGCGATCGCGGTATCGAAAGAACGGCGATTTGCCACCCCCGTCAGGCCGTCGAGAGTCGCCAGACGCTGCAACTCCAACTCCATCAGTTTGCGATCGGTGATATCCCGGACGGTGACGGCAAAACCGTCCCCCAGTTTGACGGCGACAAAGTGATACCAAGATCGGGAATGAGGCGATTCGTAGTAAAAATCTTGTTCGAGTAGTTTTCCCGTTTCGACCACTTCCACAAAGGCATCAAACAAATTCGACTTCAGTTTGTGCAGGAACCGTTTAAAAACCAATTTTCCTCTCAAATATTCCGGTTCCCGATTGAAGATCCGGGCGATCGCCGGATTGACGACCAAACATCTAAAGTCGATAATTTTTCCGGTTTTTGTATCCCGGACTGCTTCCATCCCGGCAATGCCGTCGAGGGAACTATTTAAAACGCTCAAAATCAAAGCGCGAGATTGGTAGAGAATGGCTTCCGCTTCTTTTCGATGCTTGATCTCATACCGGAGCTTTTGATGCTTGATTTCCAACAACCGTTTTTGCTCTTGAATGACCATCTGACTTTCGATGCGGGCGATCACCTCTTCTTCCTGAAACGGTTTCGTAATGTAGTCGATCCCGCCAATTTTAAACGCCTCAACTTTGTTGAATATTTCATCCAAGGCGCTGATAAAAATGATGGGTATTCCTTTCGTTTTCGGGTCGGCTTTCAACTGCCTGCAAACTTCGTAGCCGTCCATGTCCGGCATTTTAATATCCAACAAGATCAGGTCGGGCGGATTGAATTTGGCGGCGATCAGACTGCTCTCGCCGTCGATCGCCTTTTTCACTTTATATCCCCTTTCGGTCAGCATTCTGGACAACACTCGCAGGTTTTCCGGCTTGTCGTCTACGATCAGGATCGTGCCGGCTCTATTGATGTCTGACTGTGCTACCATTTGCGGATAACTCCGATTGTAATTTTTCAATTTTTTGTCGGATTGTGTTGAGTTGAAAGTTCTCAACTAAATCGGTCAATTTTTCCGCCAAAACTGAATATTTTGATGGGATCTTGGCGAGCAATTGTAAGGTCACATCGTCGTCCAGGTCAACCGCGGCCTGATGCAATTGCATCAGCCAAGATTGGGGCATCACTTTGAAATCATCTGCCGTCAAATTTGAGCCGACGTTTTTCGGGGCGATCGCCGGTTCTTCTTCGTAGCAATATTGAGCGCCCAAATGTTTGGCGATCGTCTCAAAAATAACCGATTCTCGAAATGGCTTTCTGACCAAATCATCGCATCCTGCCGACAACACGATCGCCCTTTCATTATCGATGATACTCGCCGTCAGGGCAATGATCACCGTCGCGCTTCCTTTGGTCGTCCCTTTGATAGATTTCGTGGCTTCGTAGCCGTCCATCACCGGCATCCGCATATCCATGCAAATTAAATGGGGGTCCCAACGCTCCCAAATGGCGATCGCTTCCCGGCCGTTGCCGGCTTCTCGCAGTTCAAAACCCACCGGTTGCAGCAGTTTAATCAGCAATGCGCGGTTGACGGCTTTATCATCCACCACCAGAATTTTATATCGCGGTTGTCCCGGCGCGAGGGCGACGACCCGGCGGGTCGATTTTGGGTGTGATAATGGGACACCATCGGCTACGGAAACCGCGATTTCAAATGCAAATATCGTCCCCACCTCCGGTTTACTTTTGACCCTCATATCGCCCCCCATCAATTGCACGAATTTACGGCTGATGGTCAGTCCTAAACCCGTGCCTTCTTGGCTTTCAATTCCCGTTTTTGTCTGACCGAATGCTTCAAATATGTGGTCGATTTCCCGACTCGAAATTCCCGCCCCCGTATCTTCAATTTCAAACAATAGTAAACGGTCGCCCGATCGCGTCATCGGCCGCGGCGGACGGGATACATTTTGGCAAGCCACCCGCAGGGATACCCCGCCTTCCTCGGTAAATTTGATGGCATTGTTGAGTAAGTTGACCAAAATTTGCCGCAATTTTGTCTCGTCCGCACGGATATATTGGGGGAGGGCGCGATCGCATTCGATGCTCAGGGCCAAACTTTTGGATTGAGCTTTCAGAGACAATAAATTTTCCAGATCCTCGAGGAGAGCATACAGGTTGAAATCCGACGGATGCACGGTCATCTTTCCCGCTTCTATTTTGGACAAATCCAAAACCTGATTGATCAATGTCAACAAATATTCACCGCTACGATTGATGATTTGCAAATTGTCTCGATCTTCCGGATTTAAATTGGAAGAGCGGGTCATAATTTGAGAAAAACCCAAAATGGCATTTAGGGGGGTGCGAAGTTCGTGACTCATGTTCGCCAAAAACGCACTTTTTGCCCGGTTCGCGACCTCGGCTTTCTCTTTTTCTACCTCCAATTCTCGGGTTCTTTCTTTGACTTTTTCTTCCAACATCTCGAAGGCGGATTTGAGTTGGTACGCCATGCGGTTGAACGACATTCCCAACTCTCCGATCGCATCTCCCCGTTGCAGATCGACGCTCGTTTCCAAATTTCCGGCGGCGATCTGTTTAGCCGCCTGGTTGAGTTGCAAGATCGGTTTTGTCACCCAGCGGGATGTCAAAATTCCGATCGCGATCGCGCATCCGAGAGCCACAACTGATAATATAATCGTCCGGACATTGTTTGCATAAATTTCCGCCATAAATGCCGACTCCGGAATGGCGATCGCCACCAACCATTCCAACCCGTGTTCGTCCCGGATCGGGATCGTCCTCAAAAAATATCGTTCCCCGTCGAATCGAAAATCGTCGAACTGCAAATCTGAAAAGCGATAAAAATTGTCCGTCGCCGTTTGAACGTGCCCGGCGATCGCCCGCGTCAGCGGATTTTCGCTACCCGTCGCCATCAACCGTTTCGCCCGACCATTTTCACCAACCAAAGCGGGTGTTTCTGCCGTCGAAGTTGCCACCAAATTTCCGGATTGATCCAAAATCACAATTTGTCCGAACTGGCTGATTTTCAACGTTCTCAAAAAATCGTTAAGAAAGGACAAGTCAATCTGTACGCTCGTCACCCCTTTGGGAATGTCGCCACCATCGATATAAATCGGTTGGGAAAAACTGAAGACCAAAATTGATTGATTAAATGATCTGGAAAATATTTCCACCCATCCCGATTTTTTCGTCGCGATCGCTTGCCCGTACCAGGGACGATTCCTGACATCAAAATTATCAATTGATATGTCAAAATCCCGGCGAAACAGGTCATCGGGAAGACTCAAGGACTCGATATCCGCATACCCCCGCCATTGAAAATTGGTCTTTTCACCGGCGATCGACACACCTTTTAGCACTCGACCGTCCAACATTTCGGCTTGTCCGGCTCCCCGGAATTCATTGTCGTCGTTGGCGATCACGATCGCCGTAATATAATTGGATTGATAATTCTTATATTCTCGATACAAATAGTCGAGCCACCGATCCATATTCTCAAGATCGAGCAATCCCGTATCGATCAAATCTTGATTTTTCTGAGTTATTTTGGAGGGAACTTCGAGAAAAGTATCAATTCTTTTCCTGATCGCGTCCCCCGTTTCTTCGATTAATTGTTCGGCTAAATTATCGACCGATTTCTGCCCATTTACAAATGACAAATAGCCCACCATACCAGCCGTGACGATCAGTTCGACCACGAAAGGGACGATAAAAATGACTTGCAGAGGAAGCCCGGTTTTAAAATGAGTCAAGAATGGATTCTTCATATCCAATTGAGAGAGATCGTCTGTCGGCGATCGCCCGACTTTTAACGAAACAAAGAAAGTTGTTCCTCGGGCGGTTCATACCCCAAATGTCTCCACGCCGCCGCCGTGGCGACCCGGCCCCGGTGGGTGCGTTGCAAAAATCCAATTTGCATCAGATAGGGTTCGTGAACTTCTTCGAGGGTTTGGGCATCTTCTCCGGTCGCGGCGGCCATCGTTTCCAAACCGACGGGCCCGCCGTTAAAATTTTCGATCGCCGTCTGCAACAAATGTCGATCCGTCCAGTCCAAACCGAGGGGATCGACATTGAACAGTTCCAAAGCCGCGGCGGCAATTTCCCGGGTGATGGGTCCGGAGGCTTTCACCTGCAAATAATCTCGCACCCGACGCAGCAGGCGGTTGGCGATACGAGGGGTTCCCCGGGAGCGTCGGGCAATTTCTGCGGCCCCCTCCGGTTCGATGGGAGTCTTCAACACTCCGGCCGTGCGGCGGACGATTTCGGCGAGGTCATCGACTTCGTAAAACCGCAGGCGCTGGATCAAACCGAAGCGATCGCGCAGGGGCGACGTCAAGGCACCGATACGAGTGGTCGCTCCCACAATTGTAAACCGATTCAGGGGAATGCTGCGCGTCCGGGCACTCCTCCCCTGGCCGACGGTGATATCGAGGCGACAATCTTCCATCGCCGGATAGAGAATTTCTTCCGCCATTTTCGAGAGGCGGTGGATTTCGTCGATGAACAAAATTTCCCCCGGCTTCAGGTTCACCAGCAGTCCGGCGATATCCCGCGGCTTCTCCAGAGAGGGGGCGGTGGTGATTTTGCAGTTGACCCCCATTTCCGCCCCCAAAATCAAAGCCATCGTCGTTTTTCCCAGTCCGGGGGGGCCGTAAAGCAGCAAATGGTCGAGGGGTTCCTGGCGGGACCGGGCCGCGGCGATCGCGATTTCGAGCACGTCTTTGAGGTCCCGCTGGCCGATGTAGTCCGCTAACCGCCGGGGGCGAATCTTTTCTTCCGGTTTCGGGTTTTCCTTCTCCTGGGGCGTTTCTCGGGGTGTCAGCGGGGACTCCTCCCCCTGCGGTTTCACTTGGTAGGATGCGACACCCTCCCGGGGCCGTTTGGGTTCGGGAAAATCTTTGCGGGAAGAGACGATCGCCATAAGAGTTGAAGGGAAACTGCCGACTGTTTGAATTGTGGCATACTGGAGAACTGAGGCCAAAATGTTTGGGAGTCCCTCGAAAAATGACCGCTTCTGTCTCAGTTCCGGAAAACGTCACCTTTGAAGGGGCGATCGCGATCGCCGGGTCCCTCCTCGACGGACGGGAAACGGAAACCCTCTCGGAAAACGAGTTCGCCGCCGCCGTCTCCGAACTGGTGAAAAGCCAAAACGGAGCCCGGGGCTTTTTCGTCACCTACCTGACCGACGATCGCGCGATCGCCGATAACGCCTCGGTTTCCACCCGAAAAGCCCTGGAATCTTCCCCCGAAATCGTCTCCGAATTGCTGGTCAAAAATATCGCCATGTCAACGGCGATGGCAATCTATCACCGCCGCCAACAAAACGAGGAGATGACCGCCAGTTCCGACCGAGTGCGATCGCGCTGTTCCCGACTGATCCGCGCTCTGAATTTACCAGCCCTCCAACCCCGACTGCAACAACTTCTGGAAAGTGCCGAAACCGGCGAGGGAACCTACGGGGACTTTCTGAAACGGTGGGGCTACGACGCCGAACAGCGAAACGCGATCGCCGAATCCGTAAGAACAATTAACAATTAACAATTAACAATTAACAATTAAGTTTTGTGGGACAAACTTCCCAATCATCTGGGGTTCTACCTGTTTCTCCCCACCGAGCACACCCCAACCGACGTCCCCAAATTCTGAATAATTTGCTACCGTATTCAGAAACGAGTCACCAAATCGGGGTTTAACCGTGGCAACAAACGATCGCGTCGTGGTGGTCGGAGCCGGATTTGGCGGCTTGAAAGCGACCCAACTGCTGGCCAAAGCCGGGGTTGACGTCCTCCTGCTGGATCGCAATCCCTACCACACCTTCACCCCCCTCCTCTACCAAGTGGCGACGGGGTTACTCTCCCCCTACCAGGTCGTCTACCCGGTGCGGCGGGCGCTGCAAAAGTACCCCAACGCGGAATTTATTCAAACCGCCGTCGGGGACATCGACTTTGCCGATCGCGTGGTGAAAACCGACGTCGGGAAGGTGAGTTACGATATTTTGGTGATGGCGACCGGCAGTCGCCCCCAATTTCACGGCACCCCCGGGGCGGCGGATCACGCCCTGACCTTGAATTCCCTGCCAGATGCGATCGCCGTGCGACACCACATCCTCGATCGCGTCCGGCGGGCGATTATCGAACCCGAACCCCGCGTCCGCGGCCGGTTGCTGACGTTCGTGATCGTCGGCGGGGGACCGACGGGGGTGGAACTGGCCGGGGGGCTGGTGGAAGAATTGCGATCGCTCTTGGACCGGCGGGGATTATTTTCGGAAACCCGGGTGATTTTGGTGCACTCCCGCGATCGCCTGCTGCCCAATTTCCCGGAATCCTCCAGCCAATTTGCCCAACGCCACCTCCGCAAATTGGGGGTTTGCCTGTCTTTCAACCACCGCGTCGAGGCGGTGAATCCCCACGGGGTGGAATTGGACGACGGCAGCGCGATCGCGGCGGATACGGTGATTTGGACGGCGGGGGTGGAAGCCGACCTCGCCGCAGACCCCGAGAAACTGCCCACGGCGGGCAAAAATAAGATTTCCGTCGCACCGACACTGCAACTGCCCGACGATCCGAACGTTTACGCGATCGGAGATGTCGCTTACGTCGAGTCGGGCGATCGCGTCCTCGTCGGCGTGGCGCCGGAAGCGATGCAGGGGGGGGAAGCCGTCGCCGACAATATTTTGCGCCAGTTGCGCGGAAAATCCCCCCGACCGTTTCAGTATGAGGATAAGGGACGGGCCGCGATAATCGCCCGCAATGCCGGGGTTCTCAATACCGATCGCCTGAACCTGGCCGGGGTGTGGGGTTGGCTGGGTTGGCTGGCGATCCACCTGTTTTATTTACCGGGCGGGCGAAATCGGTTGGGGGCGGTTTACAACTGGATTTTGGATTATTTTTGGGGATCTCGATTCGTCGGGGCGATCGCACCGCCCTATCCCGAAGTGGCATTTTTGGAAGGCCGAGATCCCGCCGCCGAGTTTTTCAATTATCGTCGCAAAAAACGGCGATCGCACCCGTTCTCTCAATTTAATTTAGGGGTTCCGATCATGAATTACATTCCGTTAATCGGGCGGACATTTTTGGCCGTCATTTTCCTCCAGTCGGCGATCGGCAAAATCTTCTCCTTCGCCGACACCCAGCAGATGATGGCCGGTCTCGGCCTGCCCATCCCCGCCTTATTGTTGTTGGGAAATATCGTCTTCCAACTCGTCGGCGGTGTGTCGTTAATTTTAGGCTACCGAACCCGCTGGGGGGCGCTGATTTTAATCTTATTTTTAATTCCAACAACCCTCGTCTTTCACAATTTCATCGCCGATCCCGGCGAAAAAGTCGCCTTTCTCAAAAACCTGGCGTTGATCGGTTCTCTGATGATGGTGTCCTACTTCGGCGCCGGACCCGTCAGCTTGGATGCCAAGCGATCGCTCCGAGAAAGCGAACCCCAATCCCCCGATCTTTCCCGCCATCTTTGAAACGGGGGAGTTGGCAGTCAGGGAAAAGAAACTGTGGAGTTGCACGGATGAGTCCCATATCTATACTGACTCCAAAAATTCCTTGACTGTCAAGATAGAAATACCTCGAAATGGATTCAGACTTATCGCAGGTATCGCGCTCGTCTGTTTACAGTTACTCATATCAAGTCCGTTTGAATACTTACACAATTGTTCGAGAACAGGCAATAGGCAAAAGTTTTAAGCGGTTTCAGAAGATGGCGAGGAGACCCAGGAATCATAACTGTTTTAGCGGACATGATATGAAAAGGGAATTTCCCATACAGACACCCTACACCCTACACCCTACACCCTCTTCTAGCAGCGCTATATTTTATTGTACCCGTTCCCAATATTGGGTCGGGGCGCAAGACGCAGCACCCCGACAATTCCGACACCCGATCAAATTAATCCCAATAATCGCGCCGCGATCGCTTGATTTTAGGGACGGCGACGCTGAAATCCGTCGGGGCGACGGGTTCGATATCGGGATCGACGCCCCCCACCTGGTTGGTGCGGAGTATCCACACCGACGCCCCCAGTTGCAGGAAAATCATCGCCACCTCGTCGTGAACCAAGCGGGGGAGGAGGGTACGCCAACTCGCGATCGCTTTCATCAAGGTATCTTTGGGCGTTTCCACCGGAAAATCCCCCAACCTCGGGGCGTTGTACCGCCAGTCCGGGCGCACTTTCCCCGTCGGCGTCAGGTGGTGTTCCAGGGTTTTCACCAAATCAGCTAACAATTGGAAGCGCTGGGTTTGTTCGTGGGTGGGATGTTCCCGCATCCATTTGACGATCAGGGGATTGAGTTCAAATTGGGCCATCATCCGCTTCAGAGAGGTGTAGAGGGCTTGGCTGGAGTCCTGAGAGCAGGAGTTGATCGGGCTGACGAAGGTGGTCCCCGTGCCGTCCCCGACCCGGTAGCGGGCTGCCATCACATCCAATTCCCGCACCACCCAACTCAGGGGGGAGAATTGGATGCCGTCGAAGTCGTAATCTTCGGTGAGGGGGCTAAATTTAATTAGGGTTTCGCACAGGGGGCGGACTCCCATCCATCCCCACTGGCGATCGCCCGCATAGCGCTCCCAGGCGTTGGTTCCGGAAGTAATGCCGTCGCCGTTGTGGGTGTAGATCTGGCGGTATTCCATCGCGAACCGCAGTTCGTCGGTGAGGGGGTCCCGGACCACCCGGGCAATGCCGAAGGCGAAGTGGCCGAAGTAGATTCCCATCGAGGCGAATTCCGCCTTCTTCCCGCCGATGCCCCCGTACAGGTGCATCATCAGGGCGCGATCGCCCTCTTTCCACTCCGAAATAGCCGTCTGATTTTTGATCTCTTCCGAAGGTTCGGCGTTCGGATACAGCAGGACGGTTTTGATCTGACCTTTTTCTTCTTTTAATTTGTCCCAGTAGTGGTGATTGAGATAATCCAAACCGGGTTTGATGCCGTAGATGACCCGTTCGGGGCAGACGGCCAGCAGTCCCCGGGGCGCGATCGCCTGCACCGTAAATCGACCCTGGCGGTTTCTCGCCCCGTAGATGTACCATCCCGCTTCGTTGGCGGGGGATGTTTCCAATTCTCGGTTGCTGGAGGAATACACCCCGTTCCCATTGGGAAGTACGGAGGGGATGTAGACGATCTCCTCGTCGCCGTCGAAAGCGCGGGTTTGGCGGTTGTAGTGCCGGACCTTAAACAGGTCGCCGCCCAAGTTTTGGCCGATGGTGACGATGCCGTAAAATTTCGCCGAAATCTGGATCGGATCGCGTCGGATGTATAAAGTCGGGTGTTCCGACTCCGCATCTTCCACCGCCACCGGGTCGGGGAGGGCCACCAACATATCGTCTTCCGGTCGGGCGCCCGCCAGGGACTCCAGGGGGCCGACATCGGGCCGGCCGTCGAGGCGGTGGGGGTGAATTTTCCCCTGCCGTTGGCTGACCCGGGCCTGGTCGGAAAAATTGACATCCACCGTCACCAGTTTGGCGTAGGCCCGCACGTCCGGATCGGGACTCCAGCGCAGTTTCGCCACCTGTCCGACGCGGTGTCGGTGGGCGTGGTCGGCGTGGTGGATCTCGAACCACACCCCGTCCCCGGTTTGGCGGTCGTCCGGGGCGGGCAAAATTAAACGTCCCACCCAGGGGGCGATCGCCCGGTAGCGGTCCGGATTGATTTTCTGTTCGAGGGGGAAGTAGCCGACTTGGTTGAATAGGGCCTGTTTGTAGCGATCGTAATTGCTGACGGTGATAAATTTCTCCGGATCTAACCCCGTCGATTCCCAATCCCGCCGCAGGATGCCGCTCATAATTTGCACGGTCTGTTTGACGTGGGTGCGTCCGTCGGGCAAGACGTCTTCTCCCATCGGCCCGCCGTCCATATTGTGACCCACCGGCCCGAGAGAAATCAAGGCGATCCGGCCCCGCCGTTTGGCGCGGTTCCAGTTGGAGAGGACGGCGATCGGCCAGCGCCCCCAAAACATGATCGGGCCGATTTTTTCGACGGTATCCTTCTCGCCGACGAGGTGGTAGAGTCGTTCGACTTCCATCGCCCCGGTGTTGCCGCTGATCACCCCGGCCAGGGAAATGACCTCGATGGGGGCGCGGATGTTGTATTTCAGGAAGCTGACGGCCCCCATCGACATTTGGCCGCCGCCGCTGTAGCCGAGGAGGGTGATGGGTTTGCCGCTGCCGAGGGGGTAGCCGAAGCCGATCAGGTTGTCGTAGAGGACTTGGGCGAGACTCTGGTTTTGGATCGGGCCGTAGCGGGGATCGGCGGCGATCGCGACGGCCACGACGTTGCGGAGGTTGACGACAAAGCCGATGGGGTTGGCGGGATTTTTGGCCGTCAGGGATTCGATGATCCGCCACATGAACGCCATCGGGCCGCTTTCGTCGAGGGGTTTGTTGGCGACGGTGTAGGGCATGATGCCCTTGACGAGCAGAACGTCGGGGGGGAGGCTTTCGGCTAGGCGGTCGAGCAGATTTTCGACTTCGGGCAGGTATTGAGAATAGCCCTGGTTGATGCCGTCGAGATAGAGGACGTAGCGGGAGACGCTGGTGGGGTCGGCGACTTCCCGGACGGGGGTCCCGGTGTATTCGAGGTTGCGATCGCCGTACCATCCGGCCCACCAACTCAGGGATTCTAACGGGGTGAGGAGGATGGAGACGAACAGGGCGATGAAACTGATGGTCGTCAGGTCGATGACCAATTTCAGGGTGCGGCCGAGGGCGTTGTACCAATTGCCGTACCAGGTGGGGGATTGGGAGGAGATCAGGACGAAGACGAAAAAGGCGACCAGGGCGATCGCGATCAATTTTAGCGCCCGGTTGCGCTTGCGGATCTCCGGGGTGGGGGGTGTGGTGGCGTCGAGGAGGACTTCGTTGCCCACGTCGTCGAGGTTTTCAAAGTTGCCTTCCATCACCATCTGTTTGAGTTCCCGGCGATCGGTGATGACTCGGGTTCCGGCGGCCAAATTCATCATTCCCTGACCCAGGGCCATGATGGGACGGCCGATGGTGCGTTGCAGGGCTTGCAGCACCACCCACCCCAACCCGACACAGGAAAAGGCGGCCCAGGTGTCCAAATTGGCGATCGCTCTGATGGCGGTCACTTCAGCCAATAACGACCAGATGGATAAAAATACGCCGATGGGGATGCCGAAATAGGGCAAACCCATCAGAAATCGAAATATTTGGGGGGCGTAGCTCAATCCCAACGTGGTGAGGGTGCTGCGGGCGTTCAATCCCGCGTCGAAAAAGGTATTGCCGACAAACCAGATGCTCAACGCCCAAAACCAAAAGGTGAAGGCGAATAAAATCGTCGCCATCCCCAGGCTGAGGATGAAGCGGAAGGGTCTGACGCGGTTGATGAAGAGGACGATACACTGGCCGATCGCCTGGGACAGGCCCGCCACCAACACCACCGTTAGGGCTAGGGTTCGGCCGTCGGGAAAATTGCCAATTTCGAGAAAGGCGTCTGGATTCAGGGACACGGCGCCGGAAATCAAGTCCCACCCGTTCTCAAATGCTGTTTCCATAGTCATTCCCTCCAGAAAGAAGATGCGATCGGCGGTGAGGAGTCGCCCCCAGCTTGCCAACGAAACCATTATCAGACAATTTGCCCCAAATTATCATATGTCCGGCAACAGATCGCCAAAAAACCCGGTTTCCGACAGGTGACAATCGACAATTATCAATTATCAATTGTCAATTGTCAGTTCTTTCCGCCCCTTGCCCTTGCCATATAGACCCCGATGGGATATGGTTGAGCCTATTCTTTTTCAACAATAGGTGTTTGACCGTGGTTCCCATCCACGACGACAATCCCATCCAAATCGATCCGTGGGTCACGAAAATTTTGATCGCCGTCAATATCGTCGTCTTCGCGATCGAAGTGGTGGTAGCCACCCAACCGGAACAACTCGAACAATTCTTCCACGCCTGGGCCTTCGTCCCCTGTCACCTCACCGATACCTGTCCCCCCACCATCCCGGCGTCAACTTTCAACAACCCCGTCTGGCTGACGCTGATCACCTCCCAATTCCTGCACGGCGGCATCGGCCACATCGCCGGAAATATGTTGTACCTGTCTATTTTCGGGAACAACGTCGAGGAATGTTTGGGTCACATTAAGTTTTTGATTTTCTACATCGCCTGCGGCGTCCTCGCCGCCCTGGCCCAAGGGTTTTTCTCCCCGACTTCCGTGATACCCACCCTCGGCGCCAGCGGTGCGATCGCGGGTGTTTTGGGCGCCTATTTGATCCGATTTCCCCGCGCCAAACTCTTAATCCTGCCCTTTTTTCCCCTCCCCATCCCCATCCGAATTCCGGCTTTTTTCTTTCTGGTTTTCTGGTTTATTCTCCAATTTGTCAACGGCGTCGCCAGTTTCAACCTGCAAATTTCCACCGGAGAAGAAGTCGGCGGCGTCGCCTACTGGGCCCACGCCGGAGGATTTATCTTCGGCGCCTTCCTCGGTTCCATGATGGGTTTGTTTACTTCGCCACAGCGGCGGAGAAGGGAGTAGGGAGTCGGGAGTCGGGAGTCGGGAATAGGGAATAGGGAACTTTTCAGTCCCCCAAATTGACACAATCAACTCCCCAATATATTGATGCTATCTGGGGGTACGAAAACCTTGATTTTTTGACGGAGTTGATAGCGATCGATGTCGTCTCGGTGCCAATTTTGGAGTCGCACGGTGAGGCGGCAGTTTTCCGTCAATTTCACCTGATAGCGGGTGTCGGTTCCGATGTAAATCCGTTCTTCCACGGTTCCCGGCCAGCCTTCGATGTTGGCGTAATTTCCGGGATATAAGGTGACTTTTTCCGGCCGGATGGTCAGCGTCACCACCTGTCCGACGGAGAGATTTTCCGGGGTGGCGACTCGGACGGGTAAATGTTCGTCTACGAGGACGATCGCACCCTCTTCGTCCGTATCCACAACCCGTCCGGTCAAAAAATTGCTCTCCCCGATAAAGTCGGCGACAAATCGGGTTTTCGGATACTCGTAAATCTCCACTGGAGTGCCCACCTGCAGCACTTCTCCCCCGTTCATGACGGCGATGCGATCGGACATGGTCATCGCCTCTTCTTGGTCGTGGGTGACGTAAATAAACGTAATTCCCACCCGCTGCTGCATCTGTTTGAGTTCGAGTTGCATCTGTTTCCGCAACTTCAGATCCAGGGCTCCGAGGGGTTCGTCAAATAGTAGCACTTCCGGCTCCTTTACCAAAGCCCGGGCCAAAGCCACCCGCTGCTGTTGTCCGCCGGAGAGTTGGCGGGGACGCCGATCGCCCATTTCGGTCAATTGTACCAGATCCAGCACCTTCGCCACGCGATCGCGGATCTGTGCGGAGGGCAGATTTTCCATCTCCAGTCCGAAGGCGACATTTTCCCGGACCGTGAGGTGGGGAAATAGGGCATAATTTTGAAAGACCGTATTGACCGGGCGGTGAAACGGGGGGCGATCGCGCATCGGTTGGCCGTGGATGTAAATCTCCCCGCCGGTGGGCAATTCAAACCCCGCGACCATTCGCAACGTGGTGGTTTTTCCGCAGCCGGACGGCCCGAGGAGGGAAAAAAATTCCCCCTCCCGCACCTGCAAATTAACAGAATTAACCGCCATCACCTCTCGGTTTTTCCCTCCCCGAAAGGATTTACAAATATTGACCAGTTCGACCGCATCTTTCATGAAATTAACAATTAATAATTAATAATTTTTGATTGTGGGTTGGATATCATGTCCGCTCAAACCATTAGAATTCCCGGTTTTCCTTGTCCCTCCTGAAACCGCTTCAAACTTTTGCCGATTGCCGATTGCCGATTGCCTTTTCTAGAACGATTGCGTAAGTATTAAAACGGACTTGATCTGATTTCGACAGCGAACTTAGGAGCCGACGGCTAATTTAACCTCCGTCCAGGCTTCATCGTAGAGGAGGGTCGCCTCTTTGACGTCTTGCAGGTATTTGAGTTTTGCAAAGACTTCCGGCGGCGGGTAGATGGCGGGGTTTTCTAGGTTTTCCGGCTTGATTAACTTTTGGGCGATCGCGGTTTTGTTGGGGGAACCGTAGTTGATAAAATTGGAGATTTTTGCCCCGATTTCCGGTTGTAAAATAAAGTTGATAAACTCTGTCGCCGTCTCCGGGTGAGGCGCATCTTTTGGGATCGCCATATTGTCCATGCCGATGATCGTCCCTTCTTTGGGGATAGAATAGCGCAATTTCGGGTTTTCTGCCATCACCTGGAAGATATCGCCGCTGTATTCCATCGCCAGGTTGACTTCCCCCTGGTTGAGCAAGGTTTGTCCGGTGTCGGGGACAAAGGCGGCGATATTGTCGCGATTTTCGATGATCAAATCTCGGGCGGCGGCAATTTCGTCCGGGTTGGTGGTATTGGGATCGTATCCCAAATACATCAAAATCGCCCCCATCGTATGTCTCATGTCATCTAAAAGGGCAACTTTGCCTTTAAACTTCGGGTCGAATAATTGTTGCCAACTGTCGATTTCTGCACCCGTTTCGTCCCAATTGTAGCCGAGGCCCAACGTCACCCACTGATAGGGGACGCTGTATTGATTTTTGGGGTCGTAGGGGGGGTTTAAAAATTGTGGTTCGACATGGGTGAGATTGGTGATTTTCGACAAATCGACGGGTTCCAACATCCCTTGTTCGATCATGATTTTAACCATGTAGTCCGACGGGAAAATTACGTCGTAGCCCGGATTTCCGGCCTGTAGTTTGGCATAGAGACTTTCGTTGCTGTCGTAGGTGTCGTAGTTGACTTTGACATTGTATTGTTGTTCAAATTGGGCGATCGCGTCCGGGTCGATGTAGGTGGACCAGTTATAGAGGTTGAGAACCTTGTCGCCGCCGCTTCCCGTCTGCGAACCGTCGGGACTGCCGGCCGTACATCCAAAGGGCAGAATCGCACCGATTAAAAAAAGTAAGATCAATGTCAATAGTCGCTTCATATCAAGTCCGTTTTAATACTTACGCAATCGTTCTAGAAAAGGCAATCGGCAATCGGCAATCGGCAATAGGTAAGAGGTAAGAGGTAAGAGGTAAGAGGTAAGAGGTAATCGGCAATCGGCAATCGGCAAAAGTTTTAAGCTGCTTCAGAAGATGGCGAAACGCAGGAATCATAACTGTTTGAGCGGACCTGATATCATGGGTTGTTATTGTTATCGATATAGCAGTTATCAATCGGATCAGGTACATCCGGTTTGCCAGGGAGTCAGTTTTGGAGAATCGGGAGCAGAAGGATAAAAAATTAATGATCAATTGTCAACGATCAATTGTCAATTGTCAATGGTCAATGGTCAATGGTCAATTGTCAATTCTTCCCCCGAACTGTAGGGAAGATAATACCAGAATCAGGGAAACCGAGAGCATCAAGGTGGAAATGGCATTGATGGCGGGGGTGACTGAGAGTTTGATCATCCCGTAGACGAACAGCGGCAGGGTGGTGGATCCGACGCCGGAGGTAAAAAATGTGACCACGAAATCGTCCAGGGAGAGGGTGAATGCCAGGAGGCTCGCACTGAGAATCCCGGGCCAGAGCAGGGGGAGGGTGACGCGGCGGAAGGCTTTCCACTGATTTGCCCCCAAGTCCAGGGCGGCTTCTTCCAAACTGGGGTCGAGGTCGGCGACCCGCGATCGCACGGTGATGGCGACGAAGGAAATGCTAAACGTGACGTGGCCGACGATGACGGACGGCAGGCCCAACGTCAGGCGGATTCCGGTCAGGTTTTCGACGATGCGAAATGTCAGGGTCAGAAACACCAGCAGGGAGATTCCCAGGGTGATTTCCGGAATCACGATCGGCAAAAACAGCAATCCTTCCAGGAAGCGATCGCCCGGAAAGCGGTGGCGTTCGAGTCCCAAGGCGACGGCGGTCCCCAACACGGTGGCGATCGCACTCGATACCGTCGCGACGATCAGGCTGTTGGATAAGGCTTCCCAGACTCCCGCCGTGGAGATATCCGCCGTTTCCCCCGCCATCGCCCCGAACAGACTGCGATACCAGTCCAGGGTGAATCCCGTCCAGACGGCGTTGAAGCGGGAGGCGTTGAAGGAATAGACCACCAAAATCAGGATGGGCAAGTACAAAAACGCGAATCCGAGGGCGACATTCGCCCACAGTCCGGTTTTTCCGACAGAACGAATTAGTAAGTCACGATTGGTCACAATTGATACAAATTTATGCCGGCGATCGGATGGCTTCCAATCTGGATAGTTCTTTCATCCTACTGCGATCGGTACAATTTTTTGAAGCTCTCAAATTGGAAACACCGCCGGGGGCAACTTTTTCATCCCCACTCCGTGTCCGGCGTCACAGACTCCAACCGTCAAAGGCCCCACAACAGAGATTGAAATCACTCGTCCTCGCAGAAAAACCGGAGTTTCAACAGGTTTATCGGGCGCAAATACCGCGTTTCATCTACCTTAGTGATTCCCGGGCCTACATTCTCCACGGAAGCGATCGCACCCATCCGGGGGGTGCGGGCGGAGGATGGGAGCCAATTTGTTTTTCAGATCATAAAAAAGGGAGATTGCCGTTTCAAAATTGATCTTTTAAAATATAGCGTAATTCAAATGTTGCATAATTGTCTTCGCATCTACCTAGTTGATCAGTGAGGAGCCGGGGCGGTCATGACAGGCCGGCCCCGCCCGTCGCTTCACCGATTGATCGGAACCGTCGGAATCGACCCGTCTGAGGACGATCAATTGAGAACTCTCACCATCAGTCCAGTCCGGTCACCAAAAATCTATTTTTGGAGAAAAAAATGCTAGTTTTTAACCTGATGTTACGCGGATATGTCGCGATCGCGATTTTGACCTTTGCCTATTTGTTTCGCGGATTTTGGCGCGATCGCTCCACCGCAAAAACCGACGCCTCCTCCTGGCAAGTGTTGGGGATAGCCTCCCTCTTTTGGCCGGTCGTCCTGCCCTTATCATACTTGGAGCGGCAGGTCAACAGTCCCGCCTCGAAACTGGAAATTTACGAAGGGCAAGTGCATCCCGACTGGGGCGGGCGATCGCTCCCCGAATGTCCGCAATGGGACGACCATCAAGTATCTTGAGCCTCGGAAACCATCAGTCGGAATCGGGATTTAGACCGGCTGGGCGAAAATAAATCGATACCGGAATCAACACCAAAATCATCAACAAAATTGAGAGCGCGGAACCGAAGGGCCAGTTCCGCGCCTGCAGGAATTGATTTTGGATCACATTGCCCACCATCACCGTTTTAGCACCCCCCAAAATATCCGGGGTGATAAACGCCCCCAAAGCGGGAATAAACACTAAAATCGAGCCGGCGACGATGCCCCGCACCGTCAGGGGAAAGACCACGCGCCGGAGGGTGCGGAGGTCGTTGGCTCCCAAATCTTGGGCGGCTTCGACGAGGGAAAAGTCGAACCGTTCTAAGGTTGCGTAAAGGGGCAAAATCATGAAGGGGAGGTAGCCGTAAATTAAACCCACCGTGACAGCAAAGGGTGTGAATAAGAGATCGAGGGGTTCGTCGATGAGGTGGAGGGTTTGCCAGAGAGTATTGATGAGGCCTTCATCTCGCAAAATGACGATCCAGGCGTAGGTGCGGATCAGAAAATTCGTCCAAAATGGCAGTATCGCCAAGATCAATAAAACGTTTCGCCAGCGGGGGGGGCGGGTGGCGATAAAGAAGGCGAGGGGATAGCCGATCGCCAGACAAATGACGGTGGTCAGCGCGGCCAATTGCAGCGATCGCCAAAACACTCCCAGATAGATCGGATTGAGCAAACGGCGGTAGTTGTCGGCGGTGAACGCCCAAATCACGCCCCCGTAGGTGCCCCGCTGTAAAAAGCTGTAAAGGAGCACGATCGCCAGGGGAAGCAGGAAAAAAAGCGCCAGCCAGAGACTCGCCGGCAGGATGAGAATCGCCGGAGTTTTGACATCGCGAACGTCGCGGGAAGAAGGATGAGAATCGCGGGGTTTCCAAACGGTCATAACCGAATCAAAATGGGACTTTTGGGGGAAGGAAAATGGCGGGCGATCGCGCCAGGATGGAAGGGTCGCCCGTTGACATTGGAGATGCGATCGATGATACGCCGAATTTTCGCTGGGGTCACGCTCTTGGGGTTGCCCCTGGCCGTGACCATCATAACCCCAAATCCGACGTCGGAGCCCACGCTGCAACCGATCCGGTTGGAATCCGTTGGTGTCGAAGATGCTCGGCGATGAGGGTCGGGAGTCGGGAATTTTAGATTGTAGGGGCGCCTGGCTTGCGCCCTAATTTTAGATTTCCCGATGCGGGAAGAGTCCGGAATTTTTGAATGCGTGACTTTTGACTTTTGACTTTCCCGGCTTGATCTGTCCCCACAGATCGGCTATGATTCGACAGAAATTCGATCGAGCCGTCTAAAATTCGGAGTATTAAATTAAGGTGCAGACGCTTCACCTTCCCGAATCCAACCATCCCCTGGTCAAATCCTTGTCTCACCATACCGACCAGGAATTGCTGACCCTGTTTCAAAATCATCCGGATCGGGGTCGATACTTTACCGTCATTTTCTGCCGCTATGCCCTGATCGTCTATACGCTGATCTGCCATTCGGTGAAATCCCCCGTGCAGGCGGACTATTTATTCGCCCTCACCTGGCGCCACATCTTTTATGAAATGCGGGGGTTGAACCTGCGGGAAGCCGAGATGGCGGACGGGGGCGCCACCCTGCAAAATTGGATTATCAACGTCAGCGCCATCTGCATCAACCGCTCCGAACTGCCGCCGGTGGAGTCGATCCATTATTCCCTTCCGGACAGTCCGCCGCCCCTGTGGTGCTACGTCGGCCAGGTGTTGGACCAGATGGAGCCGCTGTTGCGGTTGACGGTGCTGATGGCCCAGACGTTCCATTGGAGCGAAACCCGCATCGCCGCCTACCTGCAGGCCGAAGGGGAGGCTATTTCTCCGAGGGAGGTGCGGGAGCTGTTGGAGCGGGGATATCGGATTTTGGAGACGACCCTGCCGCGGGACATTCGCGCCATTTATCTCGGCGAAGCGATGGCGGAGGCGGCACCGGACGAGGGAAACGCGGAAAATGCTTCGGCGTTGACTTGAAGCGCGATCGGATCGCAACGGGGTGAGGAGCAAGGATGGGATGGGGATCAATTTAAAAAGACGGTCCCCTGTTCGTTGATATTCAGAGATTTGGTATCGAAATCGAGATCGTCGGTGACATCGAACCGAACTTCCAAAACGCCGTTCTCAACCGCCCGGGGGCGCACCAGCAGCAACCCGGCATCCCCCCGCTGGTAGGTCAAGTTGAGGGGAATCGGCAGTCTCTCCAGGACGGCTTCCGACTGTTGGCCGAGTATCCGCTGTCTCGTCCCCCCCACCACTTGGTATTCGACGACAGTATTGGTGGAATTGACGAGCCGGAGCGTGACCCGACCGTTAACGGGGGAAACTCGGGCGCTGGGGAGGGGAAATTGGGGCGGCGGTTCTTCCGTATCTTCCACGGGCCGATCGCCCGGTTGGAATGGGCTCGCGGGAGCGGACGGCGTGGCACCTTCGGCGCCTTCCTCCACTTCCACCGGCTTCCCCGCCGGTTCCTGGATGGCGGGTTTGCCCTGTTGGGGGGGCGGGCCTCCCGCCCGGGCGATCGCGCCACCGGTCAGAAGGACGATGCCGAATAGGAGGCTGAAAAATCCGAGCCGAGTACGGGTGGGATGCTTGGGGTCAATCATAAACAATCTCCTCAAGGTGGGAAACCCCGCGATCGGGGTGATCACCGATTTTTACACCAGACCCCCCCAGTTTACGCCAGATTTGTGGGTAACCAATCCCCGCGAAGACAGCGACGGGGCTTTCTAGCCCTAACCTGTGATCGGGGGAATGCGGGGGGGCGGAGGAAGGCAAGATGGGAAGAATCTAAAATCTAAAATTTCCGCCGCCAGACCCGGATCGTCCCGGCCCGATCGCCGCTGACGAGGCAAGTTGGGGCGATGGCGACGGAATTGATGCCGGCCGGATGGCGATCGAGGGTGCGAAGGGGTGCGACGGGTTCTCCCACCTGCAACTCGGCGTCCACGGGCCAAATGCTGATGCTGCCATCCCCACATCCGGCGACGAGGGTCTGACCGTCGGGGGCGAATGCGATCGCCTCCACCGAAGCGGACGCCCCCTCCAACGTCGCCAACTCCCGCCCCAACTCCAGCCACCAGAGGCGGATCAAGCGATCGCACCCCCCGCTGGCCAGAATCAAGCCGTCGGGGCGGAACGCCACGGAGAGGACGGGCAAGGTGTGGCCCAACAATATCGCCCGGTTCGCGTCGGTTTCCACCTCCCAAAGTCCCACCGTACCGTCCCCGCTGCCGCTGGCCAGCAACGCGCCGTCCGGGCTAAATTCGAGGGACCAGATGGGAAACTGGTGGGCGACGAGGGGCGGGCGGGTTTGTTCCGCCGCCAGATCCCAGCGTTCGATCGCCCCGTCCGAACACCCCGCCGCCAACTCTCGCCCGTCGGGACTCACGGCCACGGAACAGACGGAAAGGCTCGATTCCAGGCTCAAAACCCGGGCTTTTCGTTCCCGGAGATCGACGAGCACCATGTGGCGATCGCACCCCACCGCCACCCATTCGCCGTCCGGGGAAAACGCCGCCGCCGAGGCCGTTCCGGGCAATTTGGACAGGGCGAGGCTCGGTTCAAATCGCCCGTCCCGCATCTCCCAGATGCCGATCTGTCCGCCGCCGGCCACCAAAAAGCGACCGTCCGGACTGAGACTGAGGGCTTTGACCTCTCCGGCGGCCCAGTCCAACGTTTGCGTCCATTCCCAGATCGGGGGTTCGGATTCAAAATTCTGGCTCATCTTCCTCCAACGATTCCACCCACAGATTGCGAAGATGCCGTCCCCGATCTAAAAATGCTTCGCACCGCTTCAGGTCTTCCGTGGCGACGGAAAATTGCTCGAACACTTCTGCCAAAGACAGTTGACCGGACTCGATCGCCGCGATCGCCGATTCCACCCGATTCACCGTGGTTTCATAATCCCAGGTTTCGGACTCGTTCACGATAACCTCCGATACGTTTGGAAGCCCCCGTGCTTTAGCCGGGGGAGGAAAAACGAACGTGCGGCTTTAGCCGCCGTCAATCTTATGACTCTTTCAGGCATACGAATAACCATCCTTTCTATGAATTGATTTGCAGTATTTATGGCTGATGCCTGCCACTCTTCCAGCAGTCGTGGCAATGTCAAAACTGCCTGATGCACGACAGAGAACCCGTCCCACATAGGAACCAACTTTCTTTCCTGTCGTAACGGTTGCTTTGACAATATCGCCCGTCTGAAATCCTTTGTGGATTTGCACTCGTGACCGATGGCGGGTCGGAAACCCATATTTATTAGTGCCGCACATTTGGCGTGTTCCATGCCCCTTCGCCGCAATTAGCAACGGCTTCGCGGTCAACAGGTCTAACGAATCAACTTGCCCCACGCACGCGGCATCCAGCCAATGGGCTTTGGGCAGATCTAACCGAGTCCGGTTGAACTTGGTTTGCCCACCCGTTCCGGTGGCTACTGGTAAGCCAGTCTCTTTCAGTGCATGGAACAATGCCCAGCGGGTTGAATTAACCGCTGCTGCATCTTTAAGCGGTGACTTTGCCTGCCTGAGAACCCGACTCAGTAAATCAGGCTTGCCTGATAAAAAGTCCCGAACATCCTGATTTCCCTTCGCTTGGTTGCAAGGTTTGCAGGCAAGGCAAAGATTTGAAACGCGGTCGGAGCCACCCTTTGAGCGGGCAAGAATATGCTCGACTTCTAACGGTACATTCTCAGCACCACAGTATGAACATTTCCGTTCCCATTTCTCTAGAAGGTATTCTCGGACTTCGTAGCCCTGCAATTCGCCTTGCTGATACTCAACCCCAGACACCTCGGGGTTCTGTATCTTTTGCATATCAATTAGGGGTCGAGAGAGAAGTCACCTTCTCCCCCTCCCATTCAAAACCGTGCATGAGACTTTCACCTCACACGGC
>NZ_JAJENU010000211.1:0-11206 GCF_035615495.1 Lyngbya sp. CCY1209
GGAGATTTGACCGCTACTTTGGCTGGTGCAAACCTGTCAGGGCAAGTCGGATCGTTGAAGGAAGAATCTCCGTCGCTGTCTTCGCGGGGAGTGTCAACTGGAACGGGCATTGTTGATCGTGCGGTTTTCTCCGAAATTTGCCCGCTGGTATGTGGATTATACCCGACACCACGAGACGTTTCAACCGATCGCCTACAAAAATTTAGAAAAACTGCTGCACCGGGAGATCGAAGATCCCCTGGAACGGGCGACCATTTTGCAC
The DNA here is from genome assembly GCF_035615495.1 of Lyngbya sp. CCY1209. Lineage (GTDB taxonomy): Bacteria > Cyanobacteriota > Cyanobacteriia > Cyanobacteriales > Microcoleaceae > Limnospira. The sequence continues at coordinate 263 of NZ_JAJENU010000211.1, forward strand.
GTCCTCAAACAGCGATCGCCCAACGATTCTTACTACCGAGGTTGGATCAGGATCGGCGATATCGACCTATTGATGCGGCTGCGAGAGTGGCGATCGCAGGGGGAAGTGATCGCGCCCCTGGCCGTCCGCCAGCAGTTGAAAGAAGAGGCGTTGCAGGACCTATCAAATTATTGATTAATAATTAACAATTAATCATATAAAATGCGGGCGATCGGTGAATCGTGATCGAACGACTTATGACGAAGGGCAACCCTATAGCAACGAGGGCTGGCGTGGTAACACGCCGGGAATGATCAATCTCCCGACTCCCGACTCCCGACTCCCTTTTATAGGTTTTGTAACTATACGAGCGGGCACTGCTATATAAGGTTGCCCCCACAGTTGGAAGGGGGGTTGGGGGATGGCGATCGATTGGCAGTCAAACGTATGATGACTGATTATCCGAACTCGATCTGAGGAGTGAGGAGTCAGGAGTGAGAAATTTCTTTCTACTCCCTACTCCTTATTCCCTAGCCAATCGGAATGCCGACAATTACAACAACGCCATCGCGCTTCCCATCCAGGTTTGCAGGTTTTCGCCCAACGCCATCGTCATTTGGTGGGTCGCCGGGAGGCTGTCAACGACCATTCCCGCACACAATAACATCATGTAGAAGATGGAATATTTGAACAGCGATCGCGCCACGTCCCGGTCTTCGGGAGTTTGCAACAACTGCCAAGCTTTTTGGATGAAAATCGCGCCCAACCACAGGGCGATCGCGGCGTAGACCGCGCCGCTGGTCCCCAACGGGTACACCAACAACAAAGTCGAGGGGATCAGGATCAGAGTATAAATCCAAATCTGTTTCGCCGTCGGTTCGTCCCCTTCGATGACGGGCAACATCGGCACGCCGACATCCCGGTATTCGTCCCGGATCATGATCGCCAGGGCCCAGAAATGGGGGGGAGTCCACAGAAAGATAATTCCGAACAGCAGCCAAGCCGTCCAACTCAACTCGCCCGTCACTGCGGCCCATCCCACCAGGGGAGGAATGGCGCCGGCCGCGCCGCCGATGACGATATTTTGGGTGCTGTGGCGTTTCAGCCAGTGGGTGTAGATGGCGACGTAGAAGACAATTCCCGACATCGCCAACAAAGCGGCCAGCAGGTTGGCGAAGACCGTCAGCAGGGTGAAGGAGGTGACGGCCAGGGCGGCGGCGAAAATGAGGGCGTCCCGGCGTTTGACCCGCCCGGAGGGGATCGGGCGCCAGCGGGTGCGTTCCATGATGTGGTCGATATCGCTGTCGTAAATGCAGTTGATCGTGTTGGCCGAGCCCGCCGCCAGGGTTCCCCCCGTCATCGTCACCAACAACAGCAGGGGATCGACCTCACCTTCCGCCGCCAACCACATCCCCGCCGCCGTGGTGATCAGCAACAGCAAAATAATTCGGGGTTTGGTGAGTTGATAGTAACTTTTGAGGACTTGTAACGGGTTGTCGTGGAGTCGGGATGGATTGGTGTGAATGATATCTTGCATGGATGATTCCGTGTTAAAAGAGTTCGTCGGAACTGGGGCGATCGCAAACAAGTCGGATCGGCGCCCATTCCAAAGCGTCTGAGGTGGAGGAGTGCGATCGCTCTGAAATGATAGCGGGGAAACCGATCAATTGCCCAGAACGCGGGATTGGGATAAATGACGGATGCCGCGATCGCGCAGTCCCAGCACCGTCAGGGCGACCAACAGTCCCAGCAAGGTCGCCCCCACCGCCTGGTGGGCCACCGTCAGGGGTTCAACTTGCAGGTGCACTTTGAACGTGGCGACTCCCAAACCGATCTGGGCGACGACGCAGAAGCCGGCCCAGTAGGCCAGACGCCGGAGGATCGGGTTGAGGGCGGACGTCCGCCAAGCCAGGGCGACTACCCCCAGCGTCATCAGGGTGGCCGGGACGACGCCGAGGATGTGGCCGTTCATCACCCCGCACAGTTGCGCGACCCCCAAACACTGGTGCAGGGCCCACTGGGAGGCCACCAGCCCCCCGGCGAGACTTTGCAGGTAAATCAGAACCGCCGCGGCCAGACCCACCCAGGGCAGGCGTCCGGCGTTGCCGGTGCCCCAGTAGGGCATCAGGGAACAGCCGATCGCGATCAGGGTGCAGAAAAACAGCAGCGCCGTCCCCAAGTGGGCGGTGACGATATCGAACCGCAACAGTTCCGTCACAGTGAGCCCGCCGAGAATCCCCTGAAATAGAACCAAAAACAGGGCGAACGTGGAGGCCCAGGGCAGCCAGTTGGGCAGGTCCCGGCGGTGCCACCAGGAGAGTCCCGCCAGTGCGATCGCCCCCAGGCCGATCAGGCCCGCATCCAGCCGGTGAAACCATTCGAGGAAGACTTGCAGGTTCATCTGGTTTGCGGGAACCAGTTGACCGTAACACAGCGGCCAGTCCGGGCAGGCGAGTCCCGCGTTCATCACCCGGGTGGCGCTGCCAATCGCCATCAACAGCAGCGTGGCGACGCTCAGTTTCCAGACGAGGCGACGGATTCTTTCTTGAGGCTGAGTTTGGGATGAAATCCCGGCAGTCTTGAGGACAGTGTTGGCCATGAGTTCCACCTGATCGAAGGACAGGATTGGGGTGGGTCAAAGGTGCCGAAGTCCAGGGGGAATTCCCCAAAGTCGGCAGGGTCGGGCGGTCAAAATTTGACTCCGGCCCGGGTACGCGATCGCCCGAACCCGCCCCCATCCCCAATCCTCGGATTTGATTTGATAATTCTTACCGATCTACCTTAGCGGTGCAACCCGAATCTGAACGGGGTTTTAGAAAGTTTTCGGATTTTAATCGCCTGTTGCAAAATATTACAATTTTTAACATTTATTTTAAGTTTTGTGTGTTTCGCGATGCGGGGGGAGCGGCCCGATCCCAAAAAAAATCTGAAGACCCGATCGCAAAGCCGGTGTTTTTTTTTGTGATCTGCTTTACCTTGGGAAGGACGGCTGCGAGCTGACAATTGGAGGCACTTGTCAACAATTCTGCTTCCATCCTTTAGGATCGAAAGCTGTACGCAAAGATGCACTTCCGCCCGGCCTCGGAATCGGAAGTGTCCAATAAGGAGGTATTCGGTGAATATTCCCAGCTCGATCTTAACTTTGCTGGTCGGGATCGCAATTACCCTCATCAGCCTCTGGTACGGTCAGAATAACGGCCTGTTACCCGTGGCGGCTTCCCCGGAAGCGGCGGAGGTCGATCGCCTGTTCAACCTGATGATGACCATCGCCTTCGGCCTCGTCTTGCTGGTGGAGGGGGCGCTGGTCGTTTCCCTGATCCGGTTCCGCCGCCGTCCCGGCGACGACACCGACGGCCCGCCCGTGCACGGTAACATTCCCTTAGAAATCGTCTGGACGGCGATTCCGGCGGCGATCGTTTTGGCGATCGGTATTTACAGTTTCGAGATTTATAACCAGATGGGGGGACTCGATCCGATGGCGTCGGGGTCCCATTCCATGCAGGCCCACGCCAAACTGTCCGGGGCGGCGATCGCGGCACCGCTCCCCGGGGAGGAGGATTCGACCCCTTCTCCCAAACAACTAGCCCTGGGCATCGGGGCATCTCCCGAAGAAATGGGTTCCCCGGCCGATCTCACCGTCAACGTCAACGGCTTGCAGTACGCCTGGATTTTCAACTATGAAGATCTCGGAGTCATCTCCGGGGAACTGCATATGCCCGTCGGCCAGGAAGTGCAGTTGAACATCACCGCCCAGGACGTGATCCACGCCCTCTGGGTCCCCGAACTGCGGCTCAAACAGGACGCCATCCCGGGACGCACCACCCAACTGCGGTTCACGGCCAACAAGCCGGGAACCTACAACGTGGTTTGTGCCGAACTCTGCGGCGGCTACCATGGTTCCATGCGGACGACGATGGTGGTTCACACGCCGGAAGAGTTTGAAACCTGGGTGTCGGAAAATAGCTTCGCCAACAACCCGGACGGGCAACCCGCGCTCGCCCAAAATCCGGCCGAACTGTCTGAGGCGGAATATCTGGCCCCCTACGCGGCCGAAGTGGGCGTTGATGTGGATGCGATCGCCCATTTGAAACACCACGCCCAAACCCCAGTTGTCGGGCTTTAGCCCCAAAATCAGGAGTCCGAACACAGAACAGAGAAAAATTCCATTCACTTTTCACTGTTCACTTTTCACTTTTCACTTTTCTTATGGCTCAAGCAAACATAACCGCCGACACTTCCATTCATTACGAAGAAAGCGATCGGCACTGGAAGGACTTTTTCGGATTCAGCACCGATCACAAAGTGATCGGCATCCAATATCTCGTCACCTCCTTCATCTTCTATTTGATCGGGGGGGCGATGGCCGGGATCGTGCGGACGGAACTGGCGACCCCGGACGCGGATATTGTCGCCCCGGAAATGTACAACAGCCTGTTCACCGTCCACGGAACGATCATGATCTTTCTGTGGATTGTCCCAGCCGGCGCCGGGTTCGCCAATTATCTCATCCCCCTGATGATCGGTGCCAGGGACATGGCGTTTCCCAAACTGAACGCCGTCGCTTTCTGGCTGATTCCTCCCGGCGGCCTGCTGCTGCTGGCCAGCTTCCTGATCGAGGCGCCCCAGGCGGGCTGGACGTCCTATCCCCCCCTGAGTCTGGTGTCGGGGAAAGTCGGGGAAGAAATTTGGATTCTCAGTATTTTATTGTTGGGAACCTCATCCATTTTGGGGGCGGTCAATTTCTCCGTCACCATCTTCAAAATGCGGATTCCCAGCATGGGGTTGAATGATATGCCCCTGATGTGCTGGGCGATGATCGCGGCTTCGGCGCTGATCTTGCTTTCCACCCCCGTCCTCGCCGCCGCCCTGATCCTGCTGTCGTTCGACTTGCTGGCGGGTACCAATTTCTTCAATCCCACGGGGGGAGGCGATCCCGTGGTGTACCAGCACTTATTTTGGTTTTATTCCCACCCGGCGGTTTATATTATGATCTTGCCCTTCTTTGGCTTGATCTCGGATATCCTGCCGGTGCACGCCCGCAAGCCCATTTTCGGCTACCAGGCGATCGCCTACTCCAGCCTCGCCATCAGCTTTTTGGGTCTGATCGTGTGGGCGCACCATATGTTTACCAGCGGCACCCCGGGCTGGCTGCGGATGTTCTTCATGATCACCACCATGATCATCGCCGTCCCCACCGGCATCAAGGTCTTCGGCTGGCTGGCGACCATTTGGGGCGGCAAGCTGCGCCTCAACAGCGCTATGCTGTTCGCGATGGGCTTCATCGCCACCTTCGTCATCGGCGGTGTCACGGGAATTATGGTGGCGTCGGTCCCCTTCGATATCCACGTCCACGACACTTACTTCGTGGTCGCCCACTTCCACTATGTCCTGTTTGGGGGTGCGGTTTTCGGCATTTTTGCCGCCATCTACCACTGGTTCCCCAAAATGACCGGGCGGATGATGAATGAAACCTGGGGGCGGGTTCACTTCGTCCTCACTCTGATCGGAGCCAATCTGACGTTCATGCCGATGCACGTTTTGGGACTCCAGGGGATGCCCCGCCGGGTCGCCATGTACGACCCCCGATTCACGGATCTCAACGTCGTCTGCACCATCGGTACTTATATATTGGCGGTTTCGACGTTCCCGTTTATCATCAACGCGGTTTGGAGTTGGTTCAAAGGGCCCAAAGCTCCCGGAAATCCCTGGGATGCGTTGACGCTGGAGTGGATGACGTCTTCTCCGCCGCCGATCGAAAACTTCTACGGGACGCCGGTTTTGAGAACGGGTCCCTACGACTACGGTACGAAGAAGACCTTGGCAATCCGCGCCCGTTTGAAAGAGATGGCCGGCAGCGCCCCGCCCCGGGCAAAAGAAGTCGGCGTCCCCCTTTCGGAAGCCCAATCTTCATCGCTGTTGGGCGAGTCGGAGGATTCGGAATAATCTCGAATTGTTCCTGAAGAAATGGGAGGGCATCCGCCCTCCGTCTCGGGCGCGATCGCCCGTTTGTATTACTACTCGGATTAAAAATTCATGCAAGGTTCAACAGTTGACGAGTCTCAAACCGTCCTCGGTTATCAACAGGAAACGGTCGGTTCGGAAGGTCATCACGAAGAACACCCCGATCACCGCATACTCGGAGTGGTGGTTTTCCTGGTGGCGGAAAGTATGATCTTCCTGGGGATGTTTTCGGCCTATTTGATCTATCGGGCGATGTCCGAACAGTGGCCACCGGAGGGGATCGAGCGGGAATTGCTTTTACCGGGTATCAATACGCTGATCCTGATTTCGAGCAGTTTCGTTATGAATCGCGGCAACAGGGCGATTAAGAAGGACGACGAGGCGGGTTTGCGGGTCTGGTTCGCGGCGACGGCGATTATGGGGATTGTCTTCTTGGCGGGCCAGATCTACGAGTACAGCAGTTTGGAGTTCGGGTTGACGACGAACCTGTACGCCAGTTGCTTTTACGTTTTGACGGCGTTTCACGGCCTGCACGTTACTTTCGGCGTCCTGCTGATTTCGGGGGTGCTGTTCCGTTCCCGAAAGGCGGGTCACTATTCTCAGGAGTCCCACTTCGGCCCGGAAGCCGCCGAGTTGTATTGGCACTTCGTGGATGTGATCTGGATTATTTTGTTTATCTTGCTCTACCTGCTTTAAGGTAGCTTCACAGTTTTCGTATTTTTTCGACCCCGGTTCGGGGTTTTTTTGTGGCAATTTGAGAGTCCAACTCACCCTACACCCTACACCCTACACCCTACACCCGGCGCACGAGGTGCGATCGCCAGTTGACGATGTTCTCAAAATCGGCTTCAGACCAGTTTTTGTAGTAGTCGGTTTCTCGGAGGCGATCGCTGGCGGTTTGCAGGTGGCTGAGTTTTTGAATCAAAACGAGGGTGTAGCGGCCGTTGCTGGTGTCGGTGTGGCTGAGGGTGGTGGCGGGATTGCGGGGACAGTCCGCCAAGGCGACGAGATCGAATGTCGCCAGGATTTGATTGAGATCCCGGATGCGGCGATCGAGGTGTTGCGGGTCCGCGACGTCGGTGGGGGCGACGAGGATGAAAACGTCGAGGTCGTCCCCCCACCGCTCGGCGGCAACGATCGCGGTATTTTCCAGGTTGTCGCAATTGAAGGGGGCGATGGGTGCGCTGTCGCGGATCGCGACCCGGTTTTCGCTCCAGGCTTTTCGGCTGAACGGACAGGGCGGCAGTCCGCCGAAGTTGGGGTGGGGGACGCTCAAGAACGTCTCAATCCAGTGGTGGAGGTGTCGGCGAACTCGGGCGATCGAGATAGTTTCCATGATCGATTTGAACTCTTGGACCGGCCGAATTCTAACACGACCTGACCCGAACGAGAAAATTTGGGAAATTTTCAGACCCCGTCCCTGACGGGCCAACTCGATCAAGCTGAATGACTCCGTATTTTCACTATCAATGGAGCGAAGTTGTTTATTGATCAAGCTTAATAACTCCGTATTTTCACTATCAATGGAGCGAAGTTGTTTATTGATCAAGCTTAATAAATCCGTATTTTCACCCTTCTTTGATCGGATTCGCAAAACCATTTGTCTGTTTACGAAGCTTCAGTAAAAGCTCCCTTCGAGCATTGACTGTTTCCATCAGATTGTGCCAATATGTAAATAACGAACCAGACCTACTCAAACCAGGGATTGACCATGAAAACTCAAATCTTTGCTTCCATCGCTGCTCTTCCTTTTGCTTTAGCCGGTGTACTTTCCGGAGCCGGTGCTGCTAACGCTGCTGGTTTTGGTGAATTTCAAATCGGCGGTGGCTTTTTACTTCCTGGTGGAATGAGCACAGTGACATTAAGCGATGAGGGATTAGACTTTAACCCCGAGCCGATCACTCCGATCGGAATTACATCTGCTACAGGCATCTTTGAAGGTTTTGACACGGCCAGTATTGAAGACTTCACGGCTCAAGACTTCACGACTTTACTCTCGCCTGTTCAAGTTGAAGGTGGCAACTCTTTCATCGACTTTGGTAACAGTGATCTGGGTTGGGGTGGTCTATCAACTCTAGCGAACGCTAGTATCCAGGACGGAGTAGACACTTTTGAGCTATATCAAGCCAGCTACCGGCTCTCAGAGAGTAATCCACAATATGGTTTAGTGAGTATTAATGTTGACCTCTTCGGAGACTTTAACATTGGTGGTCAAACCTATAAGGGTGCCGGCAACCTGACATTCCAAAAGGTTGGTACAACTGTTGCTGAAGTTGAAGCCTTACTGGCAAGTGGTGATCTGATCGAGGGTATGACTTTCTCTGGCGCTGCGTTTACCACTTCCGTTCCCGAACCCGCCACCGTATTCGGTCTCGGCGCCGTTGCCGTCGGTCTGGTTGCCAGCCGCCGGAGCCCGAAAAACTCCTAAGTCCCGAGCGCGTCGCTGGATACATTGATGTTGTTACAAAAATTAATTGTTGTCGAACCAATCGATTGGCCGGTCTTGACAGGCGATATTGTGAGGACGGGGGGTGAGAACCTCTCGTCCTTTATCATCAACTTGGGTTGATATCAAATCCGGTTAAATACTGGTGCCGATGGTTCTCGTTGTCTCCTTTCTCGGGCTGGCTGAATTCTAACACGACTTGAGGCGATCGCGAAAGTGCCGCCATCTCGGACGCTGCCTCCGATTCCTGGAACCCCGGACATTGGGGTTGACGGTCGGGATGGGAGAGAAGTTTGGGAAACGGGAAAAGGGTGGGGAGGTATGGGATGGTCAATTCTTCTAATTTATTACCATAATTTAACGTTTTTGTCAACCTGCGATCGGGTGTTTTTCGAGGTCAATTTCCGAATGTTTACCGAGTTGATCACCGGGGCGCACATATATCAAGTTTGATAATTCCGGATTTTCACTATCAATGGATCAAGGTCTGGTAAAGCCATCCGTGCATTTACGAAGCTTCTGTAAAATGTCCATTTTAGCGTTGACCGTGATTATACGGCTGTGCCAATATGTAAATAAGAAGAAAGACCAAACAAGGGGTTCGATTCTCATGAAAACTCAAATCGTTGCTTCCATCGCCACTCTTCCTTTAGCTTTGGCCGGCGTATTTTTAGCCCCCCAATCTGCGGGAGCCGCCGACTTCGGCACGAGCTGGGATGGATCTGGATACTCGCTCCAAGAGTTACTCGATGGCATCACCACCGACGGTCCGGGGGTGGACACGGTAAATGACCAAACCGGTTATGAGTGGTTTACAAGCACCGCCACCGGCAATAGCACTGCCAGCTTCATGTTCGAGATTGCGGGCTATGCACCGGACAATATCTTCGGTATTTACAATGCGGCGGGGACAAAAATCCAATTATTTGGCGGAGCCAACGATGAGGGGGATAGCTCTTATTTCACCTTCCTGGCCGACGGTTCGGTTTCGGTTTCTACCATTCCATTTGCTCCCGGCGCCAGTGTACCCACCACTTCACCCTCATACAACTTCTACACTGACTTTGGCAACGAGTTTGGTTTCTATCTGACCAACGGAGGCGGCCAAACCTTCTACACGCAAAACGCCCTAAACAACGGAGGCTACCAACAAGCTGTCGTTTACGAGGGAGACGATGCAACCACGATGGCTTTACCGGGTAAGGCACCCGGACTCTTCACCGACAACGAATTTATCATCGCGTTCGAGGATTTGTGGGTGGGCGGTCACACCGATCGCGACTACAATGACTTGGTGGTCATGGTGGAATCGATCGCGCCGGCCAGCGTTCCCGAACCGGCCACCTTATTCGGTCTCGGCGCCGTTGCAGTCGGTCTGGTTGCCAGCCGTCGGAGCCAGAAAAACTCCTAAGTCCGGAACCGATCGCTGGGTGCATTAATGGTGTCAGAAAAATTAAATTGTTGTCGAACCAATCGATGGGCCGGTCTTGACAGCCGATATTGTGAGGACGGGGGATGAGAATCTCCCGTCCTCTACGAATTTGCCCAAAAATCCGAACCGCCGGCATCGCCAAAAACCACATGGGGGAGTCCCTTACGTTTGGCCTGATACATGGCGCGGTCGGCTTCGTCCAACAACTGTTCGGGGACGGCGGAGGGGGACTGGCCGATCGCGATCCCGATACTGGTTGCGATGGTCAGGGTCGTCTCCTGAAGCTCGATCGCCCCTTGCAGCACTTGATGGATGCGATCGCCGACTTCGATGGCATCTGCAATTTCCCGGATCGGTTCGAGGAGGATGACGAATTCATCCCCCCCCAGGCGGGCGACCAAATCCGTGTCGCGGATGCAGGTTTGCAGGCGTCGGGCGACAATCTTGAGGACCCGATCGCCGGCGGCGTGACCCCAGCTATCATTGATCTTCTTGAAGCCGTTGAAATCCAAGAACAAAATGGCGAACTTGGAAAATCCGTCGCCCGGTTCCCGGGGCTGACAGACTTGGCACAGGCGTTTCATCAGGGCAGTGCGGTTGGGCAGGCCGGTGAGGGTATCGTGCAGGACGTCGTGTTGGAGGCGGTCGGCGATTTGCCGGTGTCTCGTCAGTTGAGTTTGAGCCTCCCGATACAATTCCGACTGCCGGATGGCGATCGCGAGTTGGTCGGCGAGCCGCCGCAAAAACGAAGGGGTCGCCAGATCCCAATTTTGGGCCCGGGGGTGGGCGCGGACCATCAACAATCCCCAAACCTCGGCCGTCCCGTCCCCGCCGGATCGCATGATGGGGGCGTCGAGGGTGTAGGGCCCGTCGGGGGAGGGTTCCGAAAGGGGTGTCCTGGCTTTCCGCCGGCTTCGCGCGATCGCCGTACCCGCCCCGTCCGCATCGAAGCGAAACACCGTCACGCGATCGGCGTCCAAGGTCTGCCGGATGGTGGTGACGGCGGTGGTCAAAATTTTTTCCAACTCCAGGGACTGGCGGACTTGGTGGTTGATACTCTGCGGGTTAAAACCACGCAGATTCTTAAGTAATCCAAAGCTGGATTCTCAAAGGCATTATCAAAGTG
>NZ_JAJENU010000212.1:0-1690 GCF_035615495.1 Lyngbya sp. CCY1209
TCTCAATCTCTCTCTCGAAAGCGATCGCTCAATCCACCCGTTCTCTGAAATCGTACATATATATAGTATGATTCTCGAAAATTAGAAATCATAGTGATGGCAACAGACAGGAAGGAGAAAACCACAAGTTATGGGTTAACTCAAAGTCCCCATCCCCCCTACCCCCCCTTTGTAAGGGGGGAGATCAGGGGGGATAATGGGGGATCGAACCGTATCGCAGCAGATCGACAACTGTTATAATCTACAAGGAAACGGAGATCAAGAATTGTCCCCGACTCCCGACTCCCGACTCCCGACTCCCCACTCCCGACTCCCCCAACATTCAGAGGAACCGCGATGCACGAAGTCGGCATTATGGAACAGACCCTGGCGATCGCATTAGAACAAGCTAAAGAAAAAGGCGCCGGTCGGATTCACCGGATTAAAATGCGGGTGGGTGCCCAGTCCGGCGTCGTCCCCGAAGCGCTGAAATTCGCCTTCGACGTGGTGACGGAAGGAACGATCGCCGAAAACGCCAACTTCGAGATCGAATCCATCCCCGTCCGCTGCCACTGCCGCCACTGTCGGCAAGAGTTTGAACCGGAAACTTGGTTCTACGAATGTCCCGAGTGTGGCGAACTCAGCCTCGACATCCGCCAAGGAAAAGAATTAGAATTGACATCGTTGGAGGTTTCGTAACTATGTGTACCAATTGCGGTTGTTCTGTCACACCCGGAACCGTCCACATCCACAGCCACGAAGACGGACACGAACACCATCACAACCCCGACCATCACCACGACCATTCCCACACCCATCAAACCCTCGACGTGCACGCCGCCATCCTCTCCAAAAATGACCGACTCGCCGAACGAAATCGCGGCTTCTTTTTGGCGAAACAATTATTCGTGTTGAACGTCCTCTCCTCCCCCGGTTCCGGAAAAACCGCTTTAATTGAAAAAACCCTGACGGATCTCGGCGATCGCCTCAAAAGTGCCGTCATCGTCGGAGATCTCGAAACCGACAACGACGCCAAACGGCTGCGGCGATCGGGAATGGAAGTCGTCCAAATTACCACCGGCAGCATCTGTCACCTCGAAGCCGACATGGTATCCCAGGCGTTGACTCAAATCAACCTCGACGACCTGAAATTATTGTTTATCGAAAATGTCGGCAACCTGGTCTGTCCGGCAGCCTACGATCTCGGCGAAAATATCCGCGTCGCACTCCTGTCCGTCACCGAAGGCGAAGACAAACCCCTCAAATATCCCACCCTGTTCAAAACCGCCGACGTGGCGATTATCAACAAAATCGATATCGCCGAGGTGGTGGGATTCGATCGCAATGCCGCCACCGAAAATATCCGCCGCATCGTACCCTCGGCGAAAATATTGGAAGTTTCTGCACGCACCGGGGAGGGGATGGATGCCTGGTATCGCTATTTGCAGGAAGCCTGCGGCTGTCTGGAACAGTCCGCTTCCCATTGACGGCGATCGCGGTTCGGAAAAAAAAATGTTAAATTTTGTTGCCAAACCGGCCTTTTTTTCCCAACCCCTTGACTTCCCATTGACTTTGCGATACACTTTTTAGATAATGGAAATAGTTGTGATTTTTTTATTTCGACATCCACTCCCATTATGGAGGATAATGTCAATATCTTATCGGAATTGGCGCCACCCTGTCAACCCTTCGGCAAAATTTTTTTCGAGCC